>CAJIYT010000052.1 GCA_905181715.1 uncultured Candidatus Poseidoniales archaeon | reverse complement strand
AATGTAAATGTTTTTTGATAGATTATAAGGGGTTTTTACGTAGACCCATGTGGACATAATCGATGAAGGAATGGGTTCTCTAAGGGCCATATGCAACGGTACCGACGCATGAACACCTCATGTGAATCGTTCTCGATTGTTGCTGTTGCCTCTTGCTATTTCTCAGCCTTACTTCCATATTTTTGCAAGTTGAGACAGGACTTTCAAGGCTGGTTCTAGATCTCCTGTTTCAGTCAATTCCAATGCTGCACTCGAAGCCTTAGCGATCAACTGCAACGGCGAGAGGGAACTACGTTCGGCTGTAAAAGGCGCCGAGAGGGGGATTTGAACTCCCGAGTCCAAGGGACACGTGATTTCCAGTCACGCGCAATACCAGGCTATGCGATCTCGGCGGCAAGCCTCGCACCTAACCCCTCTGTTTAACTGCGACGGCAATAAACAGGCTCGTAATAGTCCGAATCGATTATAGCGGGATGGCAGGTCGCCGAGATTACGCCACCATGGCTTAGCGGTATAGCACCTCATTGGTAATGAGGAGGTCGCGAGTTCAATTCTCGCTGGTGGCTCTTTTGCTTGCCATTGTTGTCAATCAAAGTCACATATTGGGATTGTGTTTCCTTTGCTCCGCTTGGCCTAGTGCTCCTTTTTCGCTGATAGATTTTCAGCTGACATGTTTTACTGCTGATCACGAAATGAGTTGATAGATGTCAGATAAGAGCAAATATATTCACGTAATCAGGTAAATGGTAAAATTCATTAGGTACACAAATCGTACTCAAGCACGAATCAATTAGGGTGAACTATAAGTGTCGAATCGCGTGATTGTCTGATTAGAAGGTGAGCACCACCTTCGGATGGGATGGGAATGAAGAACAATGAGAGTAAGCGGCCTGATGTAAATGTCAGGGTAAAGGAATTACAACAACAAGTCGACTCACTAAAGGATCTGGTGAATAGTCTTCTTTCAGTGATATGTGAAGAACCGGATGGAGTTCACTCTGGAAGTGCTCCAGCACTAGCAGGGCAGCCTCGTGAAGGCTACTGCATGTAATCAGCCTTTGATAACTGCCAGCGGCCTTAGTCGAGCTACTTTTTCTGCTAGCCCAGCAGCGCTTGTCAATTCAATGACCTCATCGACATTTTTGTAGGCTTCAGGTGCTTCTTCTGCCAAAGAATCATCTGTACTTGCATGAACGATTATTCCTTTACTTCGCAATTCTTTGCGTAGTTTATCAGTGTCTACTTGCTTCTTGGCTTTGGTACGTGATAAGACTCTTCCAGCACCATGACAAGATGAATTAAATGCTCGATTACCTTGTTTCCCCGATAAGATCCACGAGGCCGTACCCATGTCTCCTGGAACCAATACCGGTTGATCGGCAAAAGCCCTAGTCGCCCCCTTTCGGTGGACACAACAATTGCAGGTTTTTCCGGCGATGGTATGTGTTTCCATCTTGGCGAGATTATGACCTACGTCATAGAGTAAAGTCGCTTCTCCATCTACCCCTAGTTCTGCTTTCAAACCATCTCGAAGTCTCTGGGTCAGTGTTGACCTGTTGGCAAAGGCGTAATTGGCAGCAGCATTCATGGCATCGAGATAGGCCTGACCTTCTCTACTGTGAACCGGTGCTGCTGCGAGTTGACGGTCAGGCAAGGTAAAACCCCACTCTTCATTGTGCCATCGGCCATTATCTGCTCGATATTTTTGCTCTAGTTCACGCACGTGATCAGTACAGACCTGGTGGCCAAAGCCACGTGATCCCGAGTGAATCATCGCTAATACCTGACCTTGATACAGGCCCAATTTCTCTGCATGAATCTCCTCGACTACTTGTAATTCGAGAAAGTGATTACCAGTGCCGAGTGTCCCCATCGCTTTGAGCCCGCGTTGTCGTGCTCTTGTGGAGACCTCTCCTGCTGTTGGTAATTCGCCCTTTGATTCGATATGGGCTAAGTCGTCACTGTGACCAAATCCTAGTTCAACCGCCGCATTAGCACCACGCATCACGATTTCATCGAGTTGCGATTCACTAAGATTGACTCCACCTTTACCACTGGCTCCCGCAGGTATTCTGCCGTTAAGTCGCCGTGCCAAACGTTCGAGATTTGGAATGTCATCGACACTTAGGTCCAATGATAGCGCTCTAACGCCGCAATTGATGTCGAATCCAACACCCCCGGGTGAGATTGCTCCACCCTGCTGACCCCAATCACAATCGGTAGCTACGACTCCTCCGATTGGAAAACCGTAGCCATAATGCCAATCTGCCATCGCCCAGGCCTCGCCGACGATTCCCGGCATACTTGCAGTATTGACCAATTGTTGAATTGAACGTTCGTCTTCAGGGGATGTTATCACTTTGGAATCGGCTACAAGCATGCCATCTACCAACATGTCTCCATGCTTTTTGATACGGATTAGACCTTGGTCTTCAATCTCGCAATGTTGTTGCCAGCCCTTGCCGCTCACAGAGGTGGCATGGGTAGCATATGCTTGGTTTCTTTGGCCTTACTTGCGACGGTTTCAAAGACGCAATGCACCCCCCTCGGACTACAGAGGGAAGAGTATGTCCATGCCAGCAATCGAATTAGCCGTCTTCAAAGACAACGGCTTTTCGCGTCGCAAATGTGATATCAGTGGACTTTGGTTCTGGACTACCGATGAAAATCGCAAAACCTGTGGCGATACCCATGAAGACGAATATACATTCATCGGTGCACCGGTAATCTCCGGTTTTTCCACTCTCGGAAAGAAATTAAAAGATGAGATGAGGGCTGCCTTTATTGGCTTTTTCGAGGAACGTCAACATACTGCAATTGAACCATATCCTATACTTGCCCGCTGGCGTGATGACATCCATCTAACCATAGCCTCTATTGCGGTTTTTCAACCACACATTACCGGTGGTCAAGTTGAGCCTCCTGCTAATCCATTGGCTATTTCGCAACCGTGTATTCGTTTGAATGACGTTGATGCAGTAGGGCGTTCCGGTCGCCATCTCACAACCTTTGAGATGATGGCTCACCACGTTTTCAATCGACCCGCTGAGGGTCAAGATATCTATTGGATGGAGGAATGTGTTCAATTCTGTCATGATCTATTGTGTGATAGAATGGGTATTTCACCAGAGGAAGTAACCTATGTTGAGAATCCATGGTCTGGTGGCGGAAATGCTGGAGCAGCTCTTGAGGTAATGGTTGGTGGTTTGGAATTAGCAACACTTGTTTTCATGGACATGGTGGAGGATGAGCAAGGAGATATTTCAATCAAAGGCGTGAATTATTGCAAGATGCCATTACAAATCATAGATACTGGCTACGGTTTGGAACGCTTCTGTTGGGCAGCAGCAGGAACTCCAACTATCTATGAAGCGATTTACCCAGAATCAGTCGCATGGTTAAAGGATTTAGCCGGATTTAGCGGTGAATCTGTGGGTATGGATGACGACTCACTGGCTAAACTTCTCGCAGAGATGAGCCGACTTAATGGAATAATGAACATCGAAGTGGGCTCCGATGGCGAGCAGATGCAAGCCATGATGATAGAGCGTCTTGTCAAGCGCGGAGTTGACATCGACGCAGAGCGATTTAATGCGGTTACTGAACCGCTGAGTCGGATATTCGCTATTCCTGACCACCTTCACGCACTTGCCAATATGATAGGTGATGGCTTGGTTCCTTCGAATGCAAAGGCGGGCTATCTCGCACGGATGATGGCTCGTAGAATATTGCGAATGAGAGATGACTTGTCGCTAAAAATATCTTTGTGTGAATTGATGGAACAGCATTTGCAACTCAATTATGATGCGACCAGAATGAAAATTACCAATGAAGGATTGATGACAATTCTCGCTGGTGAAGAACAGCGTTATCAGGAGATGTTGAGGAAGGGTGAACAAGTGGTGAAAACCGCACTGAAGAGCATCAAAAAAGACGCTACTAGTCTTCAGGATGAACTTCTATTCAACCTTGGTGATTCACATGGTATATCTCCCGATCTCGTAGTCTCATTCGCTGCTGGATTGGGCTGGAAGAAACTCCGTCTACGCACCGGTTTCATGGCTGAAGTAGCCGAACGTCATGCTGCGCAGGCTAAGACCGCTGCCAAGGCTCAAGATGGTTCCTCTCTACTATCTTCGACACCAGACCATCCTGCAACAAAGACTCTCTACTATGATGATATTATGCAACGAGAATTCAGTGCTAAAGTTCTCGAATGCATCCCACTGACCCTTGATGATAACGAGCAAGTTAGTCATGCGATAATCCTTGATAAAACCTGCTTTTACCCTGAGGGTGGAGGACAAGAAGGTGATTATGGCACTCTTGGGAAAGTCAATGTGATCGACACACGTAAGGTTGAAGATTTGGTCATTCATCTATGTGATGGACCTCTAAAGGGGAAGGTGACTGGTAAACTCGATTGGAATCGTCGCAAGCAGTTGATGGATCATCACACTGCAGTCCATATTGTCGGTGGTGCTGCTCGCCGAATCTTAGGTTCGCATATCTATCAGGCTGGGGCTAATAAATCGGTTGAATCTGCGCGTCTCGATATTACTCATCATCGACGTTTGGACAGAAGCGATCTCGATGAAATCGAGAACCTTGCCAATCAGGTACTGCAAGAGGTTGAGAATACCGAAAAAGTAACTCTTACCCGCAAGGATGCTGATAGCGAATACGGCTTCGACCTTTACCAAGGAGGAGCGCCCAAAGGTAACCAGATTCGCATTCTCAAAATATCCGACCATGACATACAGGCTTGTGGTGGTACTCATCATGACAACCCCAACCGTATTGGCACAATTCGCGTCGTGCGTTCTAGTGCAGTTCAAGACGGGGTTGAGCGCTTACATATCGTCGCTGGAAATGCAGCATTATTACATTCACGTGAACAAGAGGATTTGCTTCGTGAGGCTAGTGATTCATTTGGCGTCGCCACTGCAGACTTGCCTAAGACCGCTGACAGGTTCTTTGGTGAATGGAAGGAACAACGTAAGCGCATCGAGCAATTAGAGGCCGAGATAGTTCGTCTACGCACAACTGGCGGTGGTGATGATAGCACTGAACTAGATGGTGTTCGCATCATTATAATGGAAGTTGATGGTGATATCAAGCAGATGACCAAAATGGTTGGTGAATTAACCAGAGACGTAAGTGTGCCAACTTTAGCAGTCATTGGCAGTCGTGATGGAGGAGGGAAGTTATTGATTGCTCTAACCGAGGATTCGCTTGCTTCAGAACGCTATGATGCTGCTGCAATTCTCAAACAGATCTCTCATCATATCAAAGGTGGCGGCGGCGGCAGACCTACCTTTGCCCAAGGCGGTGGCTCAAATCCAGATGGATTACCAGAAGCACTTGCAGCCGCACGCTCTCTAATTGAGGAGACTCCAAAAGTATCCATCTCTCAGGCCATTGATGCAACTAAACTCGCAATAGATCGAGCGATTGCTGATGGTGTGGTCGACCAAGGCGAATTTGCTTTGATCAAGCGAGCAGCGGAACAAGCTGGTCTTAGTGCTGAACAAATAGCAACAATTGGTGAAGCAGTGATGGATGGCCACATCGATGAGCAGGAGAAAATCTTGCTTGAAAACCTTCTCAGTTGAGTTTAGAGATAGCGGTTTTATCGAACCATGACGGTGTTAATTTCATCGCTTCTTCACGTGAAAACCATTCAGCATCTTCGATTTCATCACTTTTCAGATTCACTTCAATATCATCTGCATCGACAGTTAGTGAATAGGTGAAGGAGACGAAGGACAGTCCTTCCTCAGAGAAAATATTCTGACTTATTTGGCACCAATCATTGGCATCTTCGGGTAATTCAAGACTTACACCCAACTCCTCCAAAGTCTCGCGAACTGCTCCTGTACTAGGATGTTCATTGTGATCCATGTAACCGCCAGGTAAAGTCCATGAACCGGTGAATACACCTCGCAAAACCTTGCCTAGTAAAATACGCCCTTGCTTATCCTGAATTATCAACTTGCTAACCAGACGGTGTAGACTGCGATAAACAGATTCACGGGCAATGGGATGGACTGCATCATCGCTGATGGTGTCATCCTTCCATGCCCAGTGTTCAGGCCAAGAAATCTCAGGGTGGGCTCGAATGACCTCAGTTGAGCCGATATGGTAGGATAGTTTCTTGCTCCACTCAATACCAAGCGCTTGTGCTTCAGCAGCACTAGGCAAGCGCATCAAAGTCTCAGTTGTAGTTCGACCCTTGACTGGAATCAATGGTCCTGAGCCGTTTTCGTCGACCAGCAATAACTTGCCGTCGTGTTCCAGATGGAGAACGACCTCTGGGTGCATATCTGAAGGGGATGCGGCGTCACCTATCAACTGGTCACTCTTCCAATAACAAGGGTTTGGTATCTGCAGAGGTTTCAACATTTTTCAGAGTTTTCTCCATGACTCTCAATCTACGTTGAACTCCTTCATCACCACCTAGTGTCTTAGCAGCGGTGTTGACCTGATTAAGTGCAGTTAGAATCATTTTATCGAAGTTCACGAATTCCATTTTGAAAGTTGCAAGAACATCACGTACTTCTGAAGTCTTTGATTCCAATGCCAAAGTCCTGAAACCGATCTGCATGCTACTGACAAAAGCAGCAAGATTGGAAGGTCCACAGATCATAATCCCTCTGTCTCTTTGTAGTTCTTCCAATAAACCCGGATAATTGACTACATCCGCATATAGCCCTTCAGTTGGCAGAAACATGATTCCAAAGTCGGTAGTATGTGGTGGAGATACATACAGTTTGCTAATCTTCTTGGCTTCGGCCCTGACCGTAGAGGCTAATTTATCGAGAGCCGACTTGATCTCTTTCTTGTCTCCATGTTCTCTTGAATCTTTTAATCTGTCGTGATCTTCAGTAGGAAATTTGGAATCCAGTGGAATCCAGACTGGGTTGCCGGCAGAGGTACTTTGGCCCGGGAGGCGAATGGCGAATTCGACCTCGCCGGCGTGATTTGGATTGGTTTTCACATTCTTACTGTATTGAGACTGGTCGAGAAAATTTGCTAGAATTTGCTCTGCCTGCAATTCTCCTAATGCTCCTTTTGATGAAACATTAGAAAGTACTTTTTTGAGTCCACCAACATCTTGAGCAAGCAATTTCATCTCTCCCAAACCAGAGGTTACCGCTTCGAGTCTCTCACTTACTATTTTGAATGATTCAGTGATTCTTTTATCGAGCGTCTCCTGTAACTTTTCATCGACTACCATTCTCATCTGATCTAATTTCTTTTCGTTTGAGTCCTGTAATTTCACCATTGATTTTTCATTTGATTCAGTCAATTTCCCCATGTCGTCACTGACCTTGGAGAGGTGTCTATGTTGCTCTTTACCGAGAGTTTCAACTACTAATGACACAGTTTCTCTAATCGCTTTCTCACTGCTACGATTTAAATCGCCCATCTCTCTTCTGATTTCAGATTCACTTGCTTTCAGGACACTTTCGATGCGCAGGTTGTCATCGGAAGCTTTCATTGACATTCTACCAATGATGAAGGCTATGATGATTAGAACACCTGTGATGCCAACTGTTACGGCTTCCATTACATCTCCACCCATTCCTGTTTCTTGTCAGAGGTTCATGAATCCTCCTGTTTGGGACAAAATTAAATCGAGGGTAGTGATAGAACGGAGCGTGAGAGTAGAACAACTGAATACTGATGGTTGGGCAATGACCTATTTATTGGTCTGCGAATCAAGTGGTAAAGCAGCCCTTATCGACCCTGTTTGGGACAATTTGTCATCATATGAATCTGCTCTCGAAGGTCTTGATTTGGTTTATACAATAGCTACTCACACACATGCTGATCACATTACTGGCTGCTTTTCACTTGCTGAAAAAGGCTGTGAATATGTAATGCACAAAGGATCACCTTGCCTTGGTGTAACTCGTCATGTGGTGGATGGAGATGAGATTCAACTCGGTAACTTTGCTCTCACTTTTCATCACGTACCCGGTCATACCTCTGATTCGTTAATTGTCGAGGTTTCTGGCCACATCTTCACTGGTGATTTCCTCTTTACAGGTAACAGGGGAGTCGGTCGTGACGACCTACTTGGCGGAAGAATAGATCAGCACTGGGATTCCCTGGCTGTGCTAAAGAGATTCCCAGGAGATGTTCTGGTTTGTTCGGGACACGACCCTCCTGGAACAAAGATGCAGAGTCTTGCTTGGAATCGCGAAAACAATCCCATTCTAACTATGACTTCTCCAGATCAATATCGCCAATGGCAAGAGACAACATCGGCTGATTTGGGTTCGGTCTCAAATATAAAAACGGCTTTGCCAGCCAATCTCTTCGCAGAAATACCCGAGAACGTCCCGTGGCTCAATTGATTCACTTCAAAGGATTCTTTGGTGGTTCTAGATTTCCTTTATTGGCTTGAGGCATATTTTCTAAATCAGCAAAACTTAGATTGGATGGAGAACGCCGATTGAATTCGATTCTTTCGCCCATCGACATTCTGATATTGAAGGCGATGCGACCCTTTGAACGGGTTAAATCATATGACTGAGGGTCAATCAATTCGATAGCCTGTTCCTCAAACCTCTCGCGCACTGTAGACCCTCTGAGCATGGCATAGCCCCATTGGAATGAGACACCGACCACAGTTGCGCCATAGAGGACAACCAGAACCGTTGCAGCAAACAGAACCGGGTTGCCTAATCTCGCTTCGAGCAGCAGGTCTCTGGTCAGTAAGAAAAACAGACCGACTCCAACCAGTGGTTTGACCATGCTTTCAAGCCAAGTCTCGATTGGAATCAACTTGGCATTACCGAGGTCTGCCAAGACTAGATCGGATTCAAGTGCAGTCGAGATAATACCTATTGTTCCCAACAATACGATGTAGAGTAAACTCGAGATGATTATCTCTATCCACCAATCATCTAATTGTAATAACCAGTGAACTATCAACCAGGCGAATAGTCCCAAAAAAACTCCACGTGGAACCTTGTGAAAGCGGGTCAGGTGTTGACTAAACTCAGAGACATTCGAGACATTACTACCATGGCCTCTAGCTGGTGATGGGATGTGTATTATTTGCATGTGGAACCAATCTTCTAAGAGTTTTAGAGTATTGATTAATACTCGCCTTTTTATCAAGATGTGTTCTAGTATAATCAAGATGGGTAAGCCGATTATCATCACTGGTAATGCCAAGAAAAACGCTAGTGGTAAAACCAGTAATGCTGGTGCTAATAGGAAGTGTGGCATACGCAATGGGTATAGTAAATCTGCCTCAATTAATCGTGATTTACGGTTTGCCAAACGCAGGTGTCTAGCCATGTCATCGAGTTCATCTCTAAAGTGCTCGACCTGCATTCCAGCGTGAATAATACGCCTGACATGATTACGATAGGTATTGTCCTCATGGGTGCGTCCGACAATGAATCGCCAGCCCACGCGCAATGGTAGAGCGAATAGAACCGGCAGCAGCAGCAATCCCAATGCCCACGCAAGATCAGCGAAGTTCAGAGTGCCCTCCATCGTAATAGCGAGGTGCGGTCTTGGTAAGAAGGTTGATGAGTCTCAGGTATGGCCATAGCAACATGGCAAGGATTGCTATCACCGATGGCATGGCTCCCAATGCGGTCAAACACCTTGAGGATTCAGGACATGATGTCGTTCTCGGGTTCATCGCAAAAGAAGATCTTCTCACTGGAGCACTAGAGGGCTATGATGCAGTTATAATTCGCAGTGCTACCAAGATGAGCGCCGAGATAATTGCGGCTAACCCTAGCCTGAAAGTAATAGGTAGAGCTGGTGTTGGAGTGGATAATATCGATCTTCAGGCTGCAAAGGAAAGCGGAGTTATGGTTGTTAACGCTCCACGTGCTAGCACCCAATCTGTCATCGAATTGACTATCGGTCACCTCCTCGCAAGTCTGCGGCACATCACTTCCTCAAACCGTGGTCTTAGAGCAGGTCTTTGGGAGAAAAAGCAAATGACAGGTACTGAATTATCGGGTAAATGTTTGGGCTTGATTGGCTATGGTCGAATCGCCCAAGGTGTGGCAGCAGTAGCAAAAGTGATGGGTATGGAGATCCATACTTATGACCCATATCTCCCAAAGCGAATCGCCAAGCAACAAGGGGCGAGATTGCATGAAAAGGTCGAGACACTATTCGAAAATTGCACTCATATCTCTATTCATTGCAACCTAAGTGATGAGACATACCATCTGGTTAATGCCGAAATGATGGCTAAGATGCCGAATAAATCTCGTGATGGTATCGTCTGCGGAAACCATATCGTCAATTGTGCCCGTGGCGGAATAATAGACGAAGACGATTTACTGACCGCCTTGCAAAGCGGGGTGGTATCATCAGCAGCATTGGATGTTTTCGAGGTAGAGCCTGTGCCAAAAGATCACGCTCTTATACAGCATGAGAATTTCCATGGTACTCCACATATAGGTGCTGCGACTTTGGAAGCACAAGCAAGGGTAGGAATCGATATCGCTGATGCGGTTATGGTTGCTTTATCTGGCAAAGAGCCAGAAACCATAGTCAAGGCATGAGTGCAAATCGCGCTATCCGCCTTGCT
>CAJIYT010000051.1 GCA_905181715.1 uncultured Candidatus Poseidoniales archaeon | reverse complement strand
GTCGCTCTTCCACAATTCAGAACCGTGGATTCCATCATCAGCATTGAAGTAGAGGGTGTTGCCAATGTGCGCAAGTCGTGCCGGAAATCCGTCGTCATTTCCGCTGTTGATGTCTTTGACCATAATGGCAGTTTCAACCATTCCGCCTGTGTATTCCACATTGTCTTCTACTGGCAATTCGGGGTTGTATGGAATGCCAGAGAGAAGGAGTAGTACCACCATAGAAAGGGGGACAAGCAAGGCAGCAGCGGAGTGGATAGACCTGTCTGACACGCTTACGCGTTAAACTCTCCATTAGATGAATACTTCTGATATTTACCGTTACAAAAAGAGATTATTAGAAACCTCGGTTTATTTTGGCAAGCGCCCCCTTAGGCGCAACCATGTTTCACTGGTAAATGTTAGAACATAAACAGAAGCGAGCCAGAGAGTTGGCCTTAGCCAGATATCAACACCCTGAATCAAGATAACACAGAACCAAGACAATGTTAGTAGATCTAATAACCAGCGCATTGCAGCTAGAATCTGCTTACTGTTAGATTGCATCTCGGTAAGTTCTGAATCAGTAATTACCGCGGTGATTCCTTTCAATTTGGCAAGAGCGGTCCCACCGTTCCATTGCATTTTTCCGAGTTTGAAATGATTGATCCAATCAATTAGAATGAAGAGAGTAACCCAAACCAAAACAACTTCCAAAAAGGCTTCTGCGCCAAACAAATTCAAACCATTAAACGACCAAATCAAAAGGCCCCATAGCCAACCAGCAATAACCAACTGAGTCATCCTTGCGAAACGCGATATTTTGCGTAACAGTTCAGCATCATGGCCTAAGAAAAGTTCGAGTGAAATAATAAGTGCAACCACTGAAGTCAGAATAAAACCACCAGCGAGCCACCACCAGTCCAAATTACTATCTCGCCAGCCGATTAATAACGCGATTAATGTCCAACCCAAAATGACTGCAGTAGAGGCGTTGGTTGCAGCCTGCATTACGTATAGCGGGTCCTTTCCGTCCTTGAGAACACCAAGACCGCCCATCAATCTAACTTCAAAGGCAGAATCATCGACGACACCTTGAGCAGCAGCAGTCATTCCTCCTACCGATTTTAACCGCGCAGATTCGACAAAACCAACGGGTGTCTCATTGTTACTTTCGCTATTATTGCCACCGACAGCAGCAACAGCAGCACCCTTTCCTCTTGATTTTGATTTTCCAGCAGAGCGGGCTTTAGCCCAAGCACGGATTTCCTCACTAGTTGCATCCTCAACTTGATCTTCATTGAGGGGAGGTCCGTGATCGGTGTAGAGCCAACGGCATTGAATTGGAACCGGGGCCGGGTCGACATCTGGGGCAACCATTTGGAATTGACCAGGGCCAAGAGTTGGAAGTTGGGCTACTAAATCCAAATCCCCTCCACTTTCTTTTAGAAGGTGGCGAACCTTTTCGACGTCTTGCGGTTGGGTGAAACGCCCGATAAAAGTAGTATTTGCTTGGGCAAGAATTTTGTAATCCACGTCGCTAACATTTTGGGTTGCAAGGACGCAGGCAACACCATATTTCCTTGCCTGTTTGAAAATAAGTTTAATCAAATCCTTTGCCGGAGGATTACGGGGATAAGGGGGGAGATATGGAGCAACTTCATCCATGAAGAATAATAATTTAAGTTCGTTTTCTGCAGGTTGTTGGGTAAGCATCCACCCGTATAATTCACGAGCCAACTCTTGTACGAAATATTGCTTTTGAGCCTCGTCTTGAATCGTATTTAGATAGACTATATTCATCGGTATCTTTCCAGGCATTGCTGGCTGGCAAAACGAGTCGATATCAATCGGTACCCCGCTAGAAAACAGCAGTTGATTGACTCCACTTGAGAAAGCGGAAAGTCGCCGGGCCAAATCATTACGAGTACTTTTTGGCAACATATCATCATAGTTGCGTAAGCCATGCTCAGCCGCAACAATATCCCACGAAACCATCTCCTCGCGGTCTTCTTCATCCTCGGCAAAACATTCTGGATGAAGTACTCTCAAAAAATTATCATGCGGGTCGCGAACCACCTTTGCTAAACTTTGAAAATCACCGACATCTAAACCTAATCTTGTGCCATGGACAAGCACTTCGTAAAGGAATGGTTTGACGACCTTCCCTTGGGTTTTTTCAACATCATATCCAGCGAGGTTTGAGAATCCGGCAGCGACCATATCCCATGCAGTAATCGCTTCTTCAGCATCGAGGCCGGCCGGAGGAGAGCGAAAAGGGTCGATGCAGAGCGGTAGGCCTTTGGAGCGTAGCGGTGTCCAAATCCTGACCTCGATTTTTTCCTTCAATTTTTTCATTCTCTCAACGTCACCGTCATTTTCCAATAAATCTTCTTCATCAATACTCAGAGCCAGACGAGCAAGATCTCCTTGGGGATCGATAATCAAAGACGGAATACCGGCAAGTGCAGCTTCTTCGATAAGCGCCTTTGCCATCACGGTTTTACCGCTACCAGTCGAGCCAAGCATCGCTGCGTGTCGAGCAAGAACCATCGGATCAATGTCAACCGTGGCGCCATTGTCTCTCCGAGTACCCAACAGCATACCCTTTACTTTTTTGTGCTTTTTTTTCTGCTTTGGTTTCTCAAGAATATCATCGACGAGCCCACCCAGATCAGGCGAGGACGTGTCGGACATGGGTCTGGGAGACCAGCGTGCCCTCTTGATGATGACGCCCATATCGGGACCAGCGGACAGACTCAAGACGCAGGCCGTCTTGGCCGCAACATGCAACGCATCCCATTGGCGCGCCCAGCATGGGATGAGGCAATGCGAGATGCAGCGTTGAAAGTGTTAGATTCAGGCAGATGGGTAAAGGGCCCCGAAAATCAGGCATTTGCCGAAGAGTTTGCACATTGGTGTGGAGCGATTGCCGCCACCCCTTGTCACAATGGCAGTGCGGCTTTGATTGCAGCTTTGCGTATACTTTCAATTGGCCCCGGAGACGAAGTGATCGTACCATCTCTAACATTCATCGCAACAGCCACAGCGGTTTCTTTAGTTGGAGCAACTCCAGTATTCGTAGATGTCGAGAGAGATTACTGGTGCATTGACCCAGCAGAAGCAGAAGCAGCAATCAATAAAAAAACCAAGGCGGTAATCGGAGTCCATCTATTTGGCCAAGCATTCTCCCCACGCCTTAGAGAAATTTGTGATGCCAACAATATTGCATTAATCGAGGATGCAGCACAGGCACACGGGACTGAATTAGAAGGTAAAAGAGCAGGATCTATCGGAGATATTGCCTGCTTCTCATTTTTCCCATCGAAGAACATGGCAGTCGGCGGCGAAGGGGGAATGATAACCACAACCCGCCCAGATTTGGCAGAAAAAATGCTTAGATTTGTCAATCATGGCAGAAACGACGCGCTCGAATCTGTTGAATTAGCCACTAATTTACGGATGTCAGAAGTCCAAGCAGCAATCGGCAGAGTCCAGTTGAAAGCAATCGACGAATGGATAAGCAAACGCAGAAAAAATGCAACAGAGATTAATCAAGGAACAAAAATCAGACCCAATAGTCAACACTCCTGGCACCAATATTGTATCTTAAGTGAAAACCCCTCGATATTGATAAACGAATTATCAGCGGCAGGAATCGACGCTAAGATTCACTACCCAACCCCTTGTCACAGACAGGCGGTATTTGCAAACCATCACCAGCATGGCACTATACTGCCTGTAACTGATGACATAGCATCTCGCCTAGTAGCGGTTCCAGTTCATCCTGGTTTGAACCAAGAAGAAGTCGAGAGAATAGTCACAACTCTGTCATCTGCGAAAGAGACCAATTAGACCAGTAATTATATCTCTTCATCCTTTTTTTGTTCTCTGCGATGAATAGATGCTGCAGCCACTACCACCATCATTAGTGTACTGAATAGACTCAGTGAAGGAAGACCAAAACCTCCGTCGTCACTATCATCCTTAGTACCTTCAACTTGATCTGTTTCACCATCTCCATCCACATCTGGACAACCGCGTGTTCCATCTGTACTCAAACCGAATGCATATGGGCAATAATCTTCCCAATTTCCTAAACCATCATTATCATCATCCCATGATGTTAGGTAAATTTTATCGCCTGATGTATGAATAAATATTGGACTTTTATCATAAAGTGCAAGGCCTACTCCACTTTTAATATCGCCGGCGACATGGTAAGTTTCCCATTCAAATTTAGGTTCTAAGCCGGTGAAAAGAGTACCTCTTGCAGCATCGGTAAGATACACATATCTAACTGTCTTAAGAGTGCTCTTGAAAACAGCATGAGGAACTCCGTCATCTGTCATATCCAAATCATAACTACTTCCAGCATGCCCATCCGCTATTTTTTCTGAATACCAAGCAAGGCCAAGGCCTGCAGATACAGTTGATGCAGCAAAAGCGTATAATCCATCTGGATAATAATCCAAACAGGTTGATTGGCACGGATCTTCAATAATCTTCACTCCTCCTGCAAGAACGATTAGGTGTCCATTTGTCTTATCCAAGGCAATCTTTGGGTTTTTGAAGACGTGTTTTTGATCCGAATTTGTAATTAGTGTTTCTGAAGAAAAGCCACTATTTGATCTTGTCATATAATAAATTCCAGAACCCGGATTAGCCCTCCATGAATATTGAACACAGTTATCATATGTTTGAGCATAAGGTGTTCCTTCATGAATTGTATATGTACCATCCTTTTTCGAACAATACTTGTATGCTTCTACATTTGAATAAACAAAATATCCTGTTGAGCCCGAGGCAGCGACAGCAGTACCTGTGAAGAATCCTTCTTTTACCCATTCCTCTGTCCAAGTTTTACCGCCGTCTGACGAATACTCATAATTTAATCCGTAGCCATATTCTTGTACGTTATCATGTACAATGGTCCTTGTGACGTGAATATGATTCCCATCGACAGCCAAGGAACTCCCTAATTCCCAATGCTTAAATTGATGGGAAAAATGATTTGTGCCATCCCATTGATGATATTTTAACACAGGACTTCCGCCTTGGCTTGATTCAATCAAGAAATGGACCAATCCCTTCTCATCAACAACAAGTTCTGGGTGAGACGGATCGCTGTCACAATCGTTACTAATTTTGCCGGGAAGAACTAATTTATTCCAGATATTTGTCGTTCGATCATATCGCTCAACAACCGTCTTATGTGAATAATCCTGATAATCGTAATACACAACGGCAAGAATATCGTTGTTGCGATCAACAGAGAATTCTGAACCCCCATAGGCTGCACAATTATTTGGAGCGGATGCATAGAATTCATTCCCTGTCGCTACAGTATAATGGATAAATTCAGATACAAACGAAATTTGAGGATCATCGGGGGCAGTATCATATCTGTCACTAACACCATCGCCATCACTATCGGGACACCCATCTCTATCGATAGTTGATGACCCAGCCTCTTCAGGACAAGCATCTGAATTATTATCGAAGCCATCTAAATCATTATCATACCAACGGAATCGATCATTAGGCCATAAGTCACCACCTTCTAGAGTGATCCATTCGGAGCCGGACCAGAAGGTTCTATCTTGTTCATTTCCATATCCATCACCATCAGAATCCTCCCATTGAGTTGGATTAAAGGGGAATGCATCAGCAGTTCCATTTGGATGTGCGGGGGCATTCTCATCTGCATTGGAATACCCATCATCATCTGTATCTGGACATCCCCACCGATCAGCTGTAGAATTTCCATAAACTTCTAGGCATGAGTCTGGCCTATATCCTACCTGATTATCACCAAACCCGTCACCATCGGAATCTGACCATTGTGATGGATCGGTTGGGAATTCATCACCTAAATCATCAAATCCGTCTCCATCAGTATCTGCAACCAATGGGTTTGTGTGGCAGATAGTTCCTTTTTCAGGAATGTATTCATCACCCCATCGAACCATCCTGAAGGTGATCAAATGTTCTTGAGGAGTGCATCGCTGTGTTTGATGAATTTCATTCCAATCAGAGATTCCGTCGCCGTCTGAATCATTTGACTTTGGATCGAGGGGGTCGCTACAATATCTATGCATGCGATCCCATCTGGATGAATATCCCACTGGGCTCGGCGAATACATACTCTCAAGCATCACATCATGGCCCACTACACATTCATCAGCATCTCCAAATTGATTCCATTGCCCAGGATCGCCTTCTGTGAAGTAATTTCCGAGAGTTTTCCCGTCCCCATCACTATCATTGAATGCATCGTATGAAAAGTCACATGTTGTAATGGAGCGAGGCCCCCACTCAGATCCAGAGCTCAAATACTCGGGGTAATATGTGACAGGTTGCCTGTGTCTAATTTCAGTCCCCGAAGTATCAGACCATACATGTCCGCCATATTCACCAGAAATCCCTTCAGCGTACCACTGCCATGGACAATTCTCATTAGTGAATAATCCTCCTTCTTCTATAGTATCTGATATACCATCATTATCATCGTCCAAATCTACAATCAAATTGGTTGAACAAGCAGCATAAATCGAATCAGGCATTCCATCTGAATCAGTATCCAAAACAGCACAGGGGTCAAATCTGAAGTCATCATCCACATCTAGGAATCCATCGTTATCATCATCATCATCAACGTAATCTGGCACAGTGTCGCCATCAAAATCAACTGGCGTACTGGCAGGGTCTTCGGGGTCTGTGCCAACTTGTATTTCATACACATCTGGTATTCCATCATTATCGTCATCTGCATCACAAGCATTACCAA
>CAJIYT010000050.1 GCA_905181715.1 uncultured Candidatus Poseidoniales archaeon | reverse complement strand
GAGCCCATTGACACCACCACCAACTCCTCAAAAGAGCGAGAACATGGGACCTCCAACCCTCCCTCCCCTCGCTGAAAAAAATACCTCCAAACCTGATTTGCCACCCCCCGCTCCTGCTGTAGTTGCTGATGAAGGCAAAGATGACAGCGAAGAAGAATCTACATATTCTAACCTATATGCTAAGAAGAGCGGAAAGTCGCTACAACAGATATATGGTCACATAGATCGTATAGCCCAAGGAGAGATTGGTTCTCTTCTAGACCGCTATTCAGATAGATTCGGACATGAACTAGACCGAGATATCATTGTGATGCGTAAGAATGAACGCTCTGAACTATTATCGGAAATGAGAGATTCGCCCGTCGTCGAATTGGTCAATGCTACCGTAGATGAAAAGGAAGGCAGTGATGACCTTGGAGATCAACTCAAGATCATAGAAGGTGAATTACGCCGCCTCAAACCTGAATTCCAAGCGGCTAAAGAAAAAGGCGATAAGGAGACGATGCTAGAGATGCGTCCTATTCTAAAGGAGTTGATGGCGGAGAGAAAATCACTGCAGGAAGCAATCACTGGTTCAATGCCTGAAGCGAATCAGGACGCAAAAGATCCAGCTCCAAGAATAGCCGTTAAAGCTGCCGAAGAGGATATATTCCCCGCATTTGTCGCAATCGTTGACGATTTGCTTGGAAATCATTTGCCCGAAAATGTAGTCAGTGAATTCATGGAAAGTGATGATTTCGACGTTTATCGAGAAGTTGGTGGCGACCCTTCTTCAGCAGATGGAAATATGCGCATCCAATTCTTTGCTATTGTCGATTCAAAGTTAGGCAGCATGTCAGAGGAGGCTATTTCGACTTTTGTCGCATCGGCCGAATTCAACACATATCGCGCAGTAGGAGAAATCTACAGTTGAGGTGAAAATATGGGATTATTAGACAAGTCAAAAGATCTTGATAGCACAGAAGAACCAGCCGGTTCCACAATCAGTCCACCAAAGGTAGCCGTAAAGGTAGCCACAAGGGCTGTACCCAAGGTGGCAAAACCAGCAAAGGCAGCAAAGGCAGCGAAACCAGCTCGGGCAAAAAGAGAGAGAGGCCCTAGACCTCACGGTTTGCCTGCTGAATTTGAATTAGCAGGAACTGTTTCTCGCTTTAGCTGTTGGTTTGTTAATTTCATAGTTAATTTTGGATTGATTATTGGAACACTACCTCTACTTATGTTCGATAGCGGAGGTGGCGGTACTGGAATTACTACCTATATGCTGATTGGCGCTATAGTGGCAATTATCTCCAACGCCTTCATCCTCCCTATTTGGGCAGGAAGAAATGTCGGGCAATTTGTTTCAAGAACTAAGTTTGTCAATTCCTCTGGAAAGAGCCCACTCTTTATCCATAGTGTGATGAATAGTTCATTGGGACTATTGAGCCTCATGGGTTTCTTCGTAGTATTCACGCAATTCCAGGATATTCAAGATGACAAGACTTCTTTGATATGGTTCATAGTTGGTGCAGTCTTCATCATTCTTTGGTTTGTTAACTGGAGTATAAAGAGGAATCATGAAATGAAGCAGGGACTTTTCGATTTACTATTCAGTTCATATTTGATAACACATACCCCAACTGGTTCTGCAACTGGATGGCTAGCACGCCTCGAAGGATTAGGCGATTTCGGTGATAAATACGAGAAGAGAGTAGAAGCCCGCGAAGAGAAGGCTGCTAAAAAAGAAGCTAAGTCCAAACTCAATACTGAGGCTGCAGGCGAATCTGAAGAGGATACTGAATCTGAAGAGAAGTCTGCAAAAAAGTCTACTGAGAAAGATGCCAAGAAGTGAGTGGTGCAAACCTCATGGATCGCAAAGCGACCTATACAGGGTCACAGTTTGTCGTAATCATTAGTGTAGTAATTATCTTTTCACTAATACTATTATCTGAAGGATACCGCGTCGGAGCACTTTTGACGATTATCATTTGGTCTTACCTACTATTTATGGAATTGCTGACCAATCGCTACCTTTCAGGGCCTCTTACGCGTAAAGGAGGACTCGAAGACGAGAACTGGACCAAGATTAATACTACGTATGATGGCTTTCCCATCAACGGCAGATTACGTCTTCAAGAGGATAAGGCTCCGTTGATGATTTGCCTACATGGCTGGAGTTCGTCGACTGCGCGCATGAATCACATAATGAGCAATTTCCACAAGATGGGTATGCATACCATTGCCTTGGAATATCGCAATCATGGCGACGGAGGCGAGACTAAAGAATGGACTTCACTCAAAATAGTTGAAGATCTAGATCGATTGATGGTTGACTGCGTTGATAGGGAATTGGTAAGCGAGGTTTACCTCTACGGGCATAGTATGGGTTCATTCGTGATACTAGCAGCCAGTAAAGTGTGCGATGGTTCATGGTGGAATCAATCTGTGAAAGGTGCCGTTCTCGAATCTCCTATGACTTCTTATCCAGAAGTATTTCGCGACCTGACAAGTTCATATTCAATCCTAAGGCTACCTTTGAAAAGAAGATTGATGCGTGCATGGAAACTAATTCACCCCGAGACTATCCCATTCAAGTGGAATGATAGTCAATTACCTACATGGGGTGTGCCAAAGTGTCCATTATTGATTGTCCAAGCGCCCAATGACAATGTCCTGAGTCCTTTGCATTTTGAATTATTGATGGACACTCTCGGTGATCGGCAAGATGTCGAATCACATATCGTAGAAGGTTTAACTCATAGTAGGAGTGCCGTGAATAAGGATAGAGATGAACTCGTCGAATCGTGGCTAAGAAAGCAGCTCACTCTTCACTCCTGATACCAGAGATGTCCTTGGCTAATTCGCGCATATCCTCAACTTCGTCTAATTCATCAACGATTTCCTCGCCAAGCAGAGTTTCGATAACATCCTCCATGGTAAGAATACCGGCTGTGCCCCCAAAGTCATCGGTTACCGCAACTATCTGCACTCTTCTAGCGAGGAATAATTCTAGCGCTTGATCGACGCTGTCGCTTTGCTTCATCTTCTGTAAAGGTTTAACCAATTCACTCAGTGTGACATCCCAGTTATCTCTGCTTGCGGTAGTGAGGATTTCAGAGCGGATCACGAAACCCTTGAGGTCATCGATATCAGTGCCAAATACGGGAATCCTAGAAAACCTCAAAATCGGTGTATCATTCATTACCTGCTGTACAGTCCAGTTTTCATCGAATGCTGTAGTGACCACTCTTGGAGTCATAATATCCATAACTGGCACATCGCGCAATTTTAAGAGATTGTGAATAACTGTCTCCTCATCTTCCTCCAAAGTACCTTCCTCTTCGCCGATATCAGCTAGAACTGCTAATTCATCGCGGGTTACAATATTCCGAGGTGGTTGCGGAAGCCGCTTTTTCGCCCATAGAATTGGGATGAATAGAGGACTGAGAAATTTAGTGAGGTAATGCAGTACCCATCCGGACGGAGTTGCCAACTGCTTCCAATATACGGAGCCGAGAGTCTTGGGGATTATTTCAGAGAAAATCAATACGGCAATAGTCAAAATTATCGATGCAAGAGTTAGCCAGGATTCGTCCCAAACCGACTGAACTTCTGCACCAACTCCTGCAGCACCCATCGTATGAGCGATTGTGTTTAAGGTTAATATTGCAGTTAATGGTTTCACAGCATCATCATTTTTCAAGTTCGACCAGATGGCTCCACTTTTGCTGCCGCTCTTCTCAAGTATACTGACGTGACTGTGAGACATAGACAATAATACTGCTTCGAGTAATGAGCAAAGAAATGACACCCCGATTGCCAGAGAGGCGTAGATGATTAGCATCGTTAGTTGCATGATGTTTCTGGGACTCCTAGGTCGCTCCCACATAGCGCAGAAGTCGATAGTTCATGAGGATTGCCTGTGGGATATAGCAGCAGCCATATACTGGTCCTCTCAGGACAGCATGGAGTCCTTATGTCAGGTGAACATGTTCTGATTTGTGTCGCTTGGCCATATGCAAATGGCCCGCTCCATCTCGGTCACGTAGCGGGATGCTATCTCCCTCCTGATATTCACGCTAGATTCGAAAGAGCATTAGGCAATCGGGTATTGATGGTATCTGGTTCTGATGAGCACGGCACTCCAATCACGGTTAGTGCTGAAAAGGAAGGCGTAAACCCCCAAGTTATCGTCGATCGGTTTCACGCGATAAATAGTCAAGCACTGCTGGACCTTGGTTGTTCATGGCAACCTTCTCTCGATTCGCGCGGTATGGACTTTGGAGGGTCGCTTTTCAATCGGACAAGTGACGAGAGGCATAAGAAAATAGTACAGGAGAACTTCACAAAGCTAAACAATGCTGGTTTGTTTGAAAAGAGAGTCATGAAGCAATTCTATGAAGTCAAAGGAACCGGTGGTAGATTCCTGCCAGATCGCTATGTCGAGGGAATATGCCCTCAATGCGAGGCGGATGGGGCACGCGGAGACCAATGTGATAATTGTGGGTCTACCTACGAGGCAATCGAACTTATTTCTCCCCGGTCACTTATGGAACCATCCGCAGAAATAGAAATACGCGATACCGAACATCTCTTCTACCGACTAGATTTATTCCAATCAATCCTTGAAAAACACGCCAAATCGCAACATCCATTATGGAAAGCAAACGTTCGTGCGATGACAAAGAATTGGCTCGACATGGGTCTGAGACCACGCGCTGTAACCAGAGACCTCGAATGGGGCATAGAAATCCCTATTGACCAGGAAGAATGGCTTGGCAAGTGCATCTATGTCTGGTTTGAAGCAGTGCAAGGATATTATTCCTGCTCACGCATTTGGGCGCAAGAGAACGGCGACGAAGATGCGTGGGAGAAATGGTGGAACATCAGCGATAACGGTAGCCAACCGCGCCATCTCTACTTTTTAGGAAAGGATAATATCCCATTTCACACTATAATTTGGCCAGCATTATTGGCTGGACTAAACCATGCTAATGCAGGAAAAGGCCCTGCTGATTTAGTGGGAATGCCAGGCCCTGGGGAGTTGGCTTTGCCTCACAACGTACCAGCGATGGAGTATCTGATGCTGGCTGGAGGTCAATTCTCTAAATCGAGAAATCACGCAATATGGTTGCCTGCCTTCCTGAAGAGATTCGACCCGGATACCTTGCGTTACCACCTCTGCATCAACATGCCAGAGAACCACGATACCGATTTCAACTGGCATGATTTTGTCGAGAAGGTCAATAACGAATTGATTGCAACCTATGGCAACTTCGTGCATCGCGTATTGACGCTGGGTGCTCGCTTTAGCGATGAGATACCCCTCTCCTCTTTCGACGATGCCGATTATTGCTCCGAAGCAAGAGCGAAATTAGAAACTATTTTTGACCAAATAACAGATTCTTTGAGCAAACATCGCTACAAGGAAGCGTTGCGCCTAGTGATGTCGGCCGCACAATATGGTAATCAGATGCTACAAGCAGCAACACCTTGGAAATATCTCAAAGATACATCAGCCGACGAAGCAAGAGACAGTATGATAAAACTGGCCTTTGGCTGGCGAATATCTCGATTCATTGCCATCACCAGTCAACCATTCTTGCCGTTTAGCGCCCAAAGACTATGGCAATCACTCGGCGAGCAAGGCGATGTAACCGAACTAGAATGGAGTCAAGCAATTGACTGGGAATGCCCCATGAAGTGGAATGATGAGACCCCCGTGCCATTATTCACCCGGTTAGACCTAGAGGAGATTCTAGCGCAAGAACAAGAGCTCATTGAAGCGAGCGGCGATGAAGATTCAACACTGCCCACTATCAAAGGCGTAAAGAAAAAGAAGGAGGAAGAAAAAATGACTGAAGGAGTAACATATCTCGATTTCGAGACTTTTACCAAAACCGAATTGAAAGTAGGACGAATAACATCCGTAGAGGATCACGATAATGCAGATAAACTGTATGTAGTGAAAATCGATGACGGGACCGACGAAGGCCGTACTATATGTGCTGGCATAAAGGAATATTATACCATAGAACAATTGCAAAACAAATTGGTAGTATTTGTTGCTAATCTCAAGCCCCGAAAACTCAGAGGCGTCATGTCAGAAGGAATGATGCTAGCAGCCGATGATGGAAATGAGCGCGTATGTTTAATCACCATCGACGGCGATATCGCTGTCGGTTCTAATGTCAAGTGAGTCGGGCACGGACCTCGTCCATTATCGAACGAGACAATAAACGGCAAGAATCTTGCAACTCACTTGCTTCTTTAGCTAATTCTGCACCCATCTCTTCAGGAATGCTAGAGAGGTTAATTTCGACATTGAACAATGCACCTTTGCACGCCGCACTTGCCAATAAACCAGCAACTCCAACATCAGAAACAGCATTTGCGTTACCCAGTTTAGCCAATTCTGGCAGAATTTGTAAAAGATTGTGGGCGTGCCTTGCGGTTTCCAACGGGACTACAGCCGCGTGCAATGTAGCAGAGCGAATCGCATTTCTTCGAGTTGCAACTTCCTTATCATTGTCTTTCGGCAGTCTAAATGTATCCATTACCGCATCGAAGGAGTCACTATCTTCATCGGCTAATTGACCTGAGCGCGTTAACATCCTTACGGAGAGCAGTGCAGCTTTCTCAGCTATAACCCAACCCTCTTCCCATTTCTCCTTGCCGAGAGTAAGATCAGCGACCATGCAAGTCAGAGCAGCTGCTTGACCTAGTGAAATAGCTGCGGCAGTCCCCCCTCCAGGTGTCGGTGAAGACGATGCTAATGCTGATTGAAATTCTCTTATTGTCATTTCCATCCAAGGTGTATTCATATGTTCACTCTCCGTTTACTGCCCATTCGATTATTCTCTTATCTGCATCGAAATCATCGAGATACGAAAGTCCTAAGCCGGCTATTGCAGCAGCAACTAATTCTCTTTCATCCTCAATTCCTTCTGCAGCATACCATCGGCCAGACTCGAGCATGGCGCTCAAAGGCACCAATCCAACCAATTCACTACCACATAATTCCACTCCGTGATCAGAAGCGATAGATCTACAAGCCTCAAAGGCTACATGAAGAGGACATAATTCGACATCACGCAAATTCATAGAGACTTGAGAGATACCATGTGCTTCCAGCGGAAGCCCCATTCCTTGCACCAATGGCAACATCCCCGGGACGCGCATTTTCCGGCCATCATCGTGTTTGATTAAGCGACCAGTAGAGCGGACTAGGCTTCCGATTTTCCTTGCTACAGTTCCATCTTTTTCAGCGACATTTACATTGTATGCCACGAGAATGCTTCGTGCTCCAATTACCACAGCGCCAAAACGGGCAGTCCTTTCATTCCATTGCAAGGGGCCATGATCAGGTAAATGAGGGCCGCCATCATTCAAGCGCTGTTCAAATCCTTCATATTGTCCGCGGCGTAAATCGGAAAGTAGATTTCGACTTTCATCACTTGCTGCTGACCCATAGAGGAAAGTGCAAAGATCTAATTCTTCACTAACCTCTTTTGCCAAGCGTTGTGCTAAATGTACACAATCATCCATGCTCACGCCTTCTAGTGGGACAAACGGACAAACATCGACCGCTCCTATACGTGGATGCTCGCCAGAATGGTTTCTCATGTCAATGTGCTCAGCAGCAGCGGCGATGACTCTCTTAGCCGCAAGAAATACCGCCTCAGGTTCTCCTGCGATGGTTAAAACAGTGCGATTATAATCAGCATCGGGTTCTATCCCGAGAACCATTGCCCCTTCAATGCCCTTTGCAGCATCAGAGATTGCTGCGATCTTGGCGGAATCCCTTCCTTCACTGAAGTTAGGAACGCATTCAAGCAGTTGCTTTGCCATGGTCTAAGGTGCTGGCATCAAGATGATGAAGGTTAGCCATACAATACTCTTAGGCCTTCTCTACCACTATCATTATGGCGCTTGTCAACAACTCTATCAATTGCTAAAAACATGTCCTTTTGATTGATGCGTCCGCGTGACTGACGGATTGCAATCATCCCAGCCTCAACACAAACCGCCTTTAATTCGGCTCCGCTAAACTTTTCGGTTCTCTCGACAATTTTCCCCAGTCTGAAACTGGTTTTCGCCATTGGTTTCAGGCACAGTGTGAGGATTGACTTCCTACCATCTTCGTCCGGCACAGGGATGTCAATTATTCTATCAAATCTACCAGGTCGCATCAATGCTTCATCAAGAATGTCGGGGCGGTTAGTCGCAGCGATTATTTTCACATCTTCCAAGCTATCAAAACCATCCAACTCGGCTAGTAATTGCATCAATGTACGCTGAACTTCTCTATCGCCGCTGGTAGCACCATCCAAACGTTTTGCACCAATAGCATCGATCTCATCTAAGAATATAATCGAGGGTGACTTTTCTTTTGCAAGAGCAAACAACTCTCTGACCATCCTTCCACCTTCACCTATGTATTTCTGTGCTAATTCACTTCCAACCATGCGAATGAATGTCGCATCTGTTTGTTGCGCAACAGCCTTTGCCAACATTGTCTTGCCGCAACCTGGAGGGCCGACCATCAATACGCCCTTTGGCGGTTTGATTCCAACTTTAGCAAATAATTCTGGCTTGTGCAATGGCAATTCAATAGATTCACGCAACATCTCCATCTGTTCATCGAGCCCGCCTATGTCCTCATAAGTGACATCTGGCTTAGTCATAATCTCAGCACCGCTAACCAAAGGATCCCATGCATCAGTCAATATTTCAATCACAGCCAATGAATCTTGATTCAAAGCAACTCTAGTTCCGGCCTTGACCAAAGCAGAGTCTAAACGTGGATTAAGTGAAACTTGGAAAATCGTGCCATTAGATGAGCGTACGATTGCTCTCTCCTTGTCGAGAACGTCTTGTATGTGGCCGATTATCATAGGTGGACTCTTCAGTAGACGGACCTCGTCATCAAGACGAACAGTCTTTTTCTTTAGCTTGGATAAATCGCTTTCGAGTTGAACCCTTTCGGTAATCAAGCGCTGCGCATCATCATGCAACCGCTTGTAATCACTTTCCAAGCGGCGGAAGTCGTCATCGCTTGTTGAATGCGGTGAACCGCTACGGCTCGCCTTTATGCCCATGAGCCGCCCAGAACTGCACTCTTCATCAATCCACCGACTTAATTCGCAATAACTCTGCTTCCGAAGCATTCATCAGACGCCGCCACAGACAAGGGATTGGTGGAGTCATGGGCGATTGTGAAGTGTGTGGAGCTATGAATGTCAGCACACGCCGAATGTTGATGGGTAGAGCAGAGGTATCCCTGTGCACTCGCTGCCAAGAGAATACCTCCAGTAAACAGAAGGGAGTCGCACCAGGGCTAGCAATTGCCCAAAAGGCTCGTACCTTCACCGCTCCTCGGAAAAGCAAGGACATCATGACTAGAGGTGCGAAGGAATTGGCACCTGATTTCAAGCAGAGGATTACCGCTGCCCGTGAGAGCAAGGGTTGGGACAAGCGCGAATTGGCGAGGCGAATGGCAGAAACTCTCAATGTAATTCAATCCTCAGAGAGTGGAAAGAGCCCTACTACTTCGGTTATCAGGAAATTCGAGCGGATATTGGGCATTGAACTGATGGTTGAATTATCACCAGACTCAGAACGACAAATAGATGCCTCTTCGGGCCGCGGACTAACAATTGGAGATTTCCTCAACGAAGCTAGGAAGGATCTTGATGGCTGATATTCCCGTACATGTGATTTGGTTAGAGCAAGACGACCCCAAGAAGAATACAGCGGTCAGATTGGCCAAAAAGGGCTTGATTACCATGCATCGCAAGGTTGAGAGATTACCGCGCCGTGGTATTATCCTCGATCCGCTTTGCGGCAAGGTATTCGGACCTGAAGACCATAAACTACTCTCCAACGGTGGCGCAGTAGTCGGTCTAGATTGTTCTTGGGCTCAGATTGAAAGTTCTGTTGACAAAGTCACAAAAAGTACTAAACTCCAACAGAGAATGTTACCGCTGGTATTAGCTGCGAACCCAGTCAATTGGGGCAAACCCTCCAAACTGACTACTGCTGAGGCTATCGCAACTGTTCTATACCTAAGGGGTAATGAAACTCAAGCAAAACATCTGCTTTCCAAATTCAATTGGGGAGAACAATTCTTCGTACTGAATGCTGAACCTCTAAAGGCATATTCCGCTGCTCAAACATCCGCAGAACTTATTGATTTGCAGTTTGAATTTTTTGACATTGAACACTTGCGCAGGTGATCTCATGAGTGAAACGCCCCTTCACCGTTTGAGCGAAAAGGGTTTGACCTTTGAACATGACAACCTAGCGGATGAATCGATTATCGCTATTTATTGCAATGGCGAAAAGGTAATTTCATTATTAGCCAGTGCACATGATTTGACAGATTTGGGGAGAGGGCATGTCGCCTGTGAAGGATACGGGGAGGTCGAGACTATACGCTACGAAGGCAATAACATCTACCTTGAAGGTGATTTGAACATCGAACCGCGCACCCAATTACTAACAGCAGCGTGTGGGGCTTGTGGTGACAAGGATATCGATGATCCAGTCGAAAACACAGTCGGAGATTCAATCCGCATTAGCATTACTCCCTCAGCTTTTTGCGATAATATGCAACTACAACAAAAGATGTTTGCTGCGACCGGGGGGACTCATTGTGCAGCGCTCTGTGACCCATCAGGCGAAATAATTCTTCTCAGAGAGGACATAGGGCGGCATAATGCTGTTGACAAAGTAATCGGGGCCGCATTAAATCGAGGACTTAACCCCAAGGAGTATGTTTTGGCTCTCAGTGGAAGAGCGGGTTGGGAATTGATAGCCAAGTCTGCAAGAATGGCGATTGAGATGGTAATATCTGTGGGGGCTATGTCAGATGCTGCTGCTGAACTTGCGCGGAATTACAACATCACATTAGTCGCGTTCGCTCGCGGTGGAAATGCCGCAATCGTAGGCCCTATCCAGCGCTTAGGGGCGAAGGATTGAGAAGCCACTCCCTTTGAAGGTAGTTATGTCTGAGGGCAGAGGGTGCAGTTCAACTACTCCTTTGGACGAGAACAGACTCCGCATCTCAACTCCAAAAACCGTAGCTGCAGGAATTCCTGCGACGGTTTCAACCATCCGGCATAGTATTGCAAAGATGGGAGTAGCCCGCACCATTCGTACCTTGAGTATGGTCAATCAAAAGGATGGTTTCGACTGTCCTGGTTGTGCATGGCCTGACCCGAGCGATGCTTCATCTTTTGAATTTTGCGAGAACGGTGCCAAAGCAGTTGCAGATGAGGCTACTAAATCACGAGTTGAGGCCAAATTTCTCGAATCGATTTCAGTACAGGAACTTGCAAGCAAGAGTGATTTCTGGTTAAACAACCAAGGCCGCCTAGTTCACCCGATGTATTTGGCCCCGGGTAGAGATCACTATCAGAGAATCGAATGGGATGCGGCTGTGGAATTAATTACCGACTCATTGCGTTCTTCTCCAGCGGATAGGGCGGCGTTTTACACCTCGGGTAGAACTTCTAACGAGGCTGCTTTTCTCTTTCAATTATTGGCGCGTTCCCATGGAACTAATAATTTGCCAGATTGTTCTAATATGTGCCATGAATCTAGTGGCCACGGTTTGAATGCGGCTATAGGGATCGGTAAAGGGACAGTTAGTTTAGAAGATTTCAATCATTCTGATTTGATTATGGTGATCGGCCAGAACCCCGGGACCAATCATCCACGAATGTTAACTGCGCTTCGAGACGCAAAGAGAAAAGGTGCCAAGATAATACATGTCAATCCTCTTGCTGAAGCGGGTTTATCGCGCTTCAAACACCCTCAGGATTACATGAATTTGTCATTCGGTTCTGAAAGCCTTGCTGACCTACACCTACAGGTGAAAATTGGTGGCGACGCTGCATTGATGCATGGGTTGATGAAAATCTGTATCGAAAGGGGTGCAATAGATGCGGAATTTATCAAGGAACATAGTTCTGGTTTTTCACAGATGCGTGATAGTCTCAAAAACAGTAAGTGGGCACAAATATCCGAGGATAGTGGCCTTGACCGAGATGAAATAGAGGAAGCAGGGAGGATGTGCGCTGAATCCAAAGCGACTATCGCTTGCTGGGCTATGGGTTTGACGCAACACAAAAATGGCGTGGCGGTGATTCAAGAGGTAACCAACCTCCTCTTGCTCGGCGGACATATAGGGCGTCCAGGAGCAGGTGTTTGCCCAGTAAGGGGTCATTCAAATGTCCAAGGTGATCGAACAATGGGAATATGGGAGCGTCCGAGCGAGGAGTTTCTTTCTAAGATGGATGCTGGCACCGGAATTACATCACCTCGGGCTCATGGGCTCGATGTCGTTGAGAGTATCAGGGCGATGGATAATGGCCTAATCGATACGTTTGTATGCATGGGTGGTAACTTCCTTTCAGCCACACCAGATACCGAGTTGACAGCTTCTGCATTGGCAAAGGTTGGACTTACAGTGCAGATATCGACTAAATTGAACAGAAGTCATCTTCTAACTGGCAAATCTGCTTTGATTCTACCATGCCTTGGACGTACCGAACTAGATGTCGCTGACAATAAGGCTCAATTCGTATCTGTGGAAAACTCGATGGGGGTTGTTCACACCTCACGCGGAAACCTAAAGCCTGCCAGTGATTTATTGCGCAGCGAATCATGGATCGTCTGTTCTTTGGCCATGCGCTTATTGGATGATGATCACTGTGTAGATTGGTTGGAGCATAGTACAAATTATGACTCCACTAGGGATTTGATAGCTAAATCTATCCCTGGGTTTGAAGACTATAATCGACGCATAAGGGCGCCTTCGGGCTTTATTCTACCAAACCCGCCTCGTGATGAAAGGGTTTTCAAAACCGATAACGGTAAGGCTAATTTCATTTCTCATCCGTTGCCTGATGTAAAGCAAGAAAAGGAACATTACGTTATGATGACTATACGTTCACATGACCAATATAATACTACGATCTATGGTCTTCATGACCGCTACCGCGGAGTGCATGGCAATCGCCGCGTCATCTTGATGAATGCCCTGGACATGAGTGCGAGAGGATGGAAGGCGAGAACCCGCGTCAACATTACTTCTCATTTCGAAGGCAGCACTAGAGTAGCCGATAATTGGCAATTGGTACCCTATAACATCCCACGCGGCAACATCGCAACATACTTCCCTGAAGCCAACTCTCTGATCCATCTCGGCTCAACCGCAGAAGTATCCAATACACCAACCTCGAAGTGGATAATTTGTTCACTAGAATCTCATGATAGTGCCTCGTTAGAGGAGGAATGATATGCGCGAAGTGGGTTATTTCGAACTGGTCCGATGCAACCGCGCCTTTCGTCGCTTTTGGTTTGCCAACATCATTTCGATGCTAGGGGAATGGGTGAACCTAATCGCACTATTTGTCTTGATAAACACTCACACAGGTTCTGCTTTCCTCATCGGTGTTCTACTGACTGTCCGGATGGGTGCCTTTGCCATATTCCAGCCATTCATTGGCATGCTTGCTGATAGATGGTCGCGTAAGTGGATGATGATTTTCGCAAATGGCGCCTCGGTTATTATTGCACTGAGTTTCCTCAGAGTCGACGGTCCTGAAGACATGGTCTGGATGATAGCCTTAACCGGATTGATGACATTTTTCCATGGCATTTACATGACGGCTGAAATGGCTGCATTGCCAAATATTGTTGCTGATAATGAATTAGTGACTGCAAATACTCTCGGCTCAGCTTCGTGGTCGACATCTCTTGCATTAGGGTCAGCATTAGGTGGGTTCGTTGTATCTGTTGCAGGAACTGATGCTGCCTTTATTATTGATGCTGCTACTTTCGCGATAGGTCTCATAGTACTATTATTCATAGATATGCCACAAAAAACCAGTGCTGAAATGGAAGGGCCATTATTGCGGACTGGTTTTGCAAATATCGTCAGTGGGTGGAAGAGAATATTTGCAGAGAAGCGACTTCTTAGAATCTTATTTGCAAAAGCCGCATGGAATATTGCCGGCGGAGGTCTCGCTGGAGTATTCTTGGTATTGGCTGCGTCCGAGTATTCTGTAAATGATTTCGCCATGGGTATTGGCCTATTCTATCTAGCTCGCGGCATCGGCACTGGAATTGGCCCCCTGCTTGCCCGAAGGTGGTTCAAGGACCGTAATCGCTGGCCCCAGTTACTAGGCCATTTCGTCACTGTTTCCGGCTTGGTATATCTTGTCATAAGTTTGACAATTCATGTCTCGATCTGGTTGACCTTTGCCTTGATAATTATCGCTCATAGTGGAAGTGCGGCAAGTTGGGTCTTCTCGACAATACTCGAACAGGAATGGGTCGAAGATGAAATGCGAGGACGGGTTTTCAGTGCTGACATGTTACTGCTTTCAGCCGCATTGGCAATTTCTACAAGTCTAGCAGGATGGCTGGTAGAGTATCGCGGTGTAGGATTGTCACAAGGGATGGTCTTGTTCTCAATTGTTATGATTATCGTCGGTATTGCCTTCACCTTATGGCGCCCCAAAAGTCCCACACCGATTCAGGCCTAAGCATACGGCAAGGAAGGCTCAATATCCTACTTACGTGAGCCATCGCTATGGCGAGTGGTGCAAGGCCGGTTATCCTTGACTTTGGCGAAGGGATTCCCGCTCAATTACCCCCTCATCCCGGCAGAGATGATTCAGTCGACCACGCTCCAAGAAGAAGGCAGATTCTAAACGATGATGAAAAGAAATTGGCCGTAGCCAATGCCTTGCGTTATTTCCCAGATACAATGCACGAGGTTTTGGCCCCAGAATTCAACCAAGAGCTCGCAGATTACGGCCGCATATTCATGCTGAGGTTCAGGCCTACAGATGTAGAGATGAAAGCCCATCCAATCTCTGACTACGGGGCAAATACACAACAAGCAGCAGCGATAATGCTTATGATTCAGAATAATCTTGACCCCGCTATAGCACAATTCCCGCATCAGTTGATCACCTACGGAGGTAATGGCGCAGTATTTCAGAACTGGGCGCAATATCGTTTGACGATGAAATATCTGTCACAGATGGATGAGGAGCAAACACTAGTGATGTATTCGGGTCACCCTCTTGGGCTATTTCCCTCCAACCGCGAAGCCCCCAGAGTAGTGATTAGTAATGGCATGGTGATTCCTAATTATTCGTCGCAGGAAGATTATGAGCGCTTTAACGCCTTAGGAGTCAGTCAATTCGGCCAGATGACTGCTGGCTCATACATGTACATTGGTCCGCAAGGAATCGTACATGGTACAACTATCACATTACTCAATGCAGCACGGCGCCATCTTGGAGCTGGTGATGACCTGAAAGGAGTCTGTTTCGTAACCTCTGGCCTTGGTGGGATGAGTGGTGCGCAAGCCAAAGCTGCAGTTATCGCAGGGGCTGCTTGCATCGTTAGCGAAATCAACGCACACGCAGCTCACAAGAGGCATTCTCAAGGCTGGCTCACTGAAATAGCCCTTGATGCCGATGATGCAATCGACAGAATGATTGCAGCAAAATCGGAGAAAAGAGCAATCTCAATAGGCCACGTGGGCAACATCGTCGATCTATTGGAAAGGTTACTGGAAAGAAACATTGGAATTGATTTATTAAGTGACCAAACCAGTTTGCACAACCCCTGGCAAGGAGGCTATTACCCGGTTGGTTATTCTTATGAACAGGCAAATGAAATGATGAGTGAAGATTCTGTTCGGTTCAAACAAGAGGTACAGGCAAGTCTGAGACGGCATGCTAATGCTGTAAATTCTCTAGTAGAGAGTGGTACCTATTTCTGGGATTATGGTAATGCGTTTTTGCTCGAAGCAAGCAGGGCTGGAGCGGATGTAATGGCGCCAAATGGCGTTGGTTTCCGCTACCCCTCGTACGTAGAGGACATCATGGGGCCAATGTGCTTCGATCTAGGCTTCGGGCCGTTTCGCTGGGTCTGTTGCTCTGGAAGCGATGATGATTTACTCCGGACTGATAAAATAGCGGCTGGCATAATCAAAGATATGCTGGTCAGCGCACCGGATGAAATCACTCAGCAACTCAAGGACAATCTGCGATGGATAGAGGAAGCTGCCGGGCATAACATGGCAGTAGGCAGTAGGGCGCGAATACTCTATGCTAACGAAATCGGTAGGAGGAGAATCGCAAGTGCGTTTAATCAGGCGATTAAGGAAGGTTCTATTTCGGCACCGATTGTCCTTGGCCGTGATCATCACGACGTATCAGGGACCGACTCTCCATACCGAGAAACGGCTAACATCCAGGACGGATCAATGTTCACGGCTGATATGGCATTGCAGAACTTTGTAGGCGACTCCTTCCGAGGAGCGACCTGGGTCAGTTTGCATAATGGCGGCGGAGTTGGCTGGGGCGAAGTTATCAATGGGGGCTTTGGATTGGTACTAGACGGCAGTGATGACTGCGAAAGAAGATTACAATCTATGCTTTCTTGGGATGTTAACAATGGCATAGCGAGGCGATCTTGGGCGCGTAATTCAGGCGCTGAGTTCGCGATTAGAAAAGCAATGGAAAACGATGAGAAATTGGTAGTTACCATGCCAAACCACGTCGAGAAGAGTCTGCTGGATCAACTATGAAAGGTGATGAAATGAAGGTTGTATTAGACGGAAAAACTCTCTCTACATTGGAGGTACTGATGGTTGCTAGATCGAAGGCGAGTGTCGAGATTGCAAATAACGCATGGGCGGGCATTGAACATTCACGTGCAGTTATCGAAAGGATTCTCGAGGAAGACGAAACGGTATATGGAATCAATACCGGCTTCGGCGCTTTGGCAAATACTCGTATTTCGTCTGCTGATATGGTCGACTTACAAATCAATTTGATTCGCTCGCACGCCTGTGCGCTCGGCGAAGCAATGTCCGTTGAACAGACTAGAGCAATGATGGTCATCAGAGCCAATTCATTAGCAAAGGGCTGCTCGGGGATTCAAAGAAAAACCCTTGAACAGATAGTTCTCTATCTCAATGAAGAGATCACCCCCGTGGTGCCGCGTATTGGTAGCCTGGGAGCTTCTGGCGATTTAGCACCGCTGTCACATATGGCACTAGCATTAATCGGCGAAGGTGAAGTCTGGCACGAGGGTGAGAAAATACCTTCTTCTGCCGCTCTTCTAGAGAGAGGGTTAATCGCTGTCGAACTAGGAGCCAAGGACGGACTTAGTTTGATTAATGGTACTTCGCAGATGTGTGCATTCCTATCGTTTTCCGAACGTATGCTTGGAGACCTGCTAGTGATGGCAGATCTAGTAGCATGTGCTTCTATGGAAGCTAGGGGCTGTTCGATAATGCCTCTTGACAACAAAGTACACCAATCTAGACCCCACCCCGGCCAATTGCTTGTTGCTCGTCGAATTCACACAATACTCGTTAATTCACCAATCGTCAGAGCTCACGGTAATTCTACAAGAGTACAGGATCCTTACAGTTTCCGTTGCATCCCCCAAGTTCATGGTGCGGTATTGCAGAGTTTCAATTCTCTGAAAGAGACTCTTGATATCGAGATAAATTCAGCCACTGACAATCCTTTGATATTCCCTGATCTTAGAAACCCCGGCCCGCATGAAGTAATTAGCCAAGGTAATTTCCACGGCGAAATTTTAGCCTTAAGTGCCGATGCTATGTCCTTGGCGATCTTTGAACTAGCCAGTATTAGCGAAAGAAGAATCGACCAAATCCTCGACCCAGCGCGTAGCGGATTCCCGCCTTTCCTCGCATCTAACCCGGGATTGGAATCTGGAATGATGATAGTGCAATATGTGGCTGCTGCTAGTCTAGGCGAATTGAATGGACACGCTGCGCCGCGGACCGCGTTTTCCATCCCTACATCAGCAGGTCAAGAGGATCATGTCAGCATGGGTGCAACCGCTTCGGCGAACCTACTCCAGGCCTGCTATCATCTCTCGAGAGTAATCGCTTGTGAATTATTAATCGCCTGTGAAGCTCTAACCTATACTGATGAGGAGCCCGCTAATCACGTATTGGTATTAGAGAAATTATTACGGAACATTTCCGCACCATTGACTGGCGACCGCAGTACTGCCCAGGAACTTGAGGATATCGCAGAATGTTTGCGAAACGGTTCTTGGCTGGCGCGAATCGAGGCTGAATGTGGGCGTTTACCTAGAGATTGATTTGATCGATTATTAATTCAAGGGCCTGTTCTATATCATCTAATCCAGTCAATTGCCTCAATCTAAAGCGTATTTTCACTAACTCTGCCGTAGAAACATTTTCTGCGACTAGTTCCAAGCGCGAATCGAGTTCCACCGCTCTTCTAACCTTATGTTCAATCAACTGATAGAGGTCGTGGCAACTGTTCATGTCATCGATGAAAAGTCCAGGTTCCAATTCTGAGACATCTATCCCCATTCTCCGCCATTGTAGTAATCTCTTACGTAAAATCGAATGACTGAATCCATTAAGCGGGAGGCGAGTCAACATCACCAGTGCACCTGACGATGTATCATCTTCTTGTTCGTCTCCAGACACAACCGCCTCTTCTATTGCAACAGCAGATTCGGTTGCCTTAGGCCTTAGATCGATTGCTGGGGCTTCTCTATGTAGTCTCGCCATTGCTGTTTCCGAAATAGAACCTGGTTGAATTGAAAATATAACCGACCAAGGACGCCGATGTATCTCATCGCAGATAGTTCGGACAAATCCTAGACAGAGTTCGACACCATGCTTAGAGAATAACCACTCCATCCCATCGATGATTATGATACCACCATGATTAGATACGCGTGATTTCACCAGATCAGTGATCTTCACTAAAGAGGGTTCGATTGAACTTGTAACCTTCTTTTCCGAAAGCCAGTACGTCTCGATTTTCGTAAGATCTAGATGCTTTATCAGACGATTATGCGGCAGGCGCGAAATCAAGAGGAGATGCTGTCGCTCGTCTTTCGATTGTTCCCACATCCAATCGAGCAACATAGCGCCATCTTCGCGACTATGGCTGTGAGCTTTTCCGCTCTCTACGACTGTCACTTCGGCCCCCCTCACTTAGGCTCACGGACGATTCAGTTCATGAACCATTATATCGACAGGGGGTATCGGTTTGTTGAGTGGGATGCATGACTGGTGGTATTGAAGGCGATGTCAACATGGCAGAATGCGGTGTTTGCCGCGCAGTTGTTCCTATCAATAGTGAGAATTGTCCCGGTTGCGGAGTGTCTTTCTCTGGAATCTCCGAGGATGCATTAGGCGAATGTGGTGCATGTAAAGCGCTAATCCCAATCGACTCTGAATCCTGTACTCAATGTGGAGTTACTTTCGTTGCAGACAATGTCATTGAAGTGCTGGGTAACTGGCTCACAGCAACCGGTTTGAGTACAAGAGATTTGTTTGAAAAGTTCGATGCTGATAACGATGGGAGCATCACATCCGAAGAATTCAGGGACGGTTTACTGTCGCTGAAATTAGCAGATTTACCACCATCTCAAATCGATCGCCTAGTTGCTGCGATCGATGAAGACGGAAACGGCATTATCGATTTGGATGAACTTTCTAATACCTTTGGCGAAGAAAATGCTCCATTGAAAGAAATGTCCGCAATGGGAGAAGTTGCAGAAGAAGAGTCATCTTCTCCTGAAGAAACCATTACCGAACCGGACGAGGAAATCGTTGCTGATGAACCGGAAGTCGAGTCTGTAGATGTTTCAGAAGATGAGGAACCTGAGGGAGATCAATCCGAAGAAGTTGCTGAAGAACCCGACGAGGGTGAATCCGAAGAATCTGATAATGCCATGTCTACGCCAATCCTTGAGGACGAGTCTGAAGAGGAATCTGAAACAGAAGTGGTAGAAGATGATGAATTCACCCGCTTCGGGAAAGCTATTATCGCGGCTGGTTACACTATCAGAGAGGTTTTCGAACTTCTCGATACCAATGAAGATGGGAGGATCGATGGACCTGAATTACAAGATGGCCTAACTAAGATTCTTGGTGAGGATTTAGTTGCTGACGATGTTTTCGCTATTCTCAAGACTATCGATAAAGACGAGGATGGTAATATTGATGCAATGGAGATCATTGAAGCATTGGAGAAACTCGAACTAGGTATAGAATCAGATAAGTCTGACGCTCCAACTGAGAAAGAATTCCCTTCCCCGATACAGAAGCTTATAATGAGCAAAATAGCATCCGATACAGTTTATCCTATCCTTTACTTTTTGGCCTTTGCTTTCATCACAGTTTGGGTAATCAATGGACTCGGATTGATCGTCGATGGCACAGGTGGTAATATCATCTATGACGGCCATACCGATCAATATGACATAGAATGGGACCAAGGTAATTACGATATTTGCGCTACAATGCCCGATTTAGCTAATTGTAAGGGGCACGTCAAGATAGGCGACTCCTACCCTTGTGACCCAGCAATCAATGATGCCGGGTGTGCTAATTCATTAACACCATTGATGGAACACTCATCAATGAAAGCAGGATTTTATGGCGATGGGATATTCATGATCATTCTGGGGTTATTTGGTATTTCTGCAATACTATTCACACACCTAGTTTATGCCAAGAGTCTGCGGGCTAAGGTTAAAAAACTCAAAGGAGACTCTGATGGCGAGGAAACCGAGGAAGTTGAAGAAACAGTTTCAACTGAAGAAGAGGACGAAACAAATGACGGATACGATGAACCTGATGAAGACGAGGATGACCCTGCAGGCGGTTCGGACGCGGACATTGACATCGGATCTGAAATCGGACTCGTACTCGAAGGCGAAGAATTCCACGGCGTAATCATCGAGTTCGATGATGACGAGGGATTAGTAGTCATTGAAACCGAGGATGGCGAAGAGATCACTGGCTACCAGGATGATATGTTCATCGAGTGATATGTCTGATAATTTAGAGACCCTAAAAGGGGCATCATACTGCCCTAACTGCGGTTCCTTAGCGAATGTTGGTAACTCGCGTTGTCCAGAATGTGGCACATTCCATAGCACTGCCCATCTAGTGGAAAGAGAACCCCCTCTGCCTTCGATCCAAGTAGAGGAAAAACCCCTCGAACCATCATCCTATTCTTTGAATCCTAATCTTGCAGGTCCTGAAGAGGAATTTGAAAGCGATGAGAACTCTGTGGTCGAGTGGACAGGTGGCTCTACGGATTTTACTTTCCAAGAGGAAGAGTGATTTAAGGCGATAGGCCTTTCAGGAAGGTTTTAATTTTTACACCTTTCAAGCCTGAAAAAGCATGAACTCACAAGATGGGAATTTCATATCTTACATCTAAGCGGTGTTGCTGATTTGAAGGTGGGCTCGGCCAGAATTGAACTGGCGATCTTTGCCATGTCAAGGCAACGTCATAACCCCTAGACCACGAGCCCTTCAGGCCTTCCACATACAAGCCGTATTTATCCACTGCGGTAAGAAGCAATCAAGAAACAATCTTCGAGATCTTACCTGTGCAGCCTTCAGCTGAGCAAGTGCCAGCCATTCTTGTCCGACCATTACTCATTTTAATCAATTGACCATCTTTGATGGGACCATAGGTCTTGCACTTCAAACAGAAACCGCTGACTTCGCTCATAGGATTCAACCGCGGCTGGGCTGGCTAAGATATGAAATATTTGCTTCTTTAAGAAAATTGACAAATCACCCCTCTAAGTAGGGGGGCTTTGGGTGATAATTGCATTTCCTTTGGAAAAGTGGGCGGAAACGCTGTACTGCAAGCCATATGTTGGCAGGCAGTAAAATCACTTGTCGTATAATTATAGTTATACGACAATCCGGCGGCTAGAAAAACCGCTATTCGAGATCTTTACGCGAAATCGCAAACATTCCTACCAATGGCGGCCCGCCAAGTAGAGATTCTATACCCCCATCCCGCGAATCCAATTCCTTCTCTACGCGTTTGGCAGATCTTCTCCATGCATCCTCGTCCTCGTAAATCGCCTGAATCAAAAACATAGATTGGCCATCTAGGGATTTGCAAGCCCAAGCTTTGATGCAACCCTCCGTCCTTCGCCTCAGTGCTTGTCTAGCATCTAGTAGACGTTGCAATCTGGCGGCGACTCCGCTTTGTGCTGAACATACTACTGTTTCCAATAATAATTTATCTTTTGATTTCATATTACTGCCCTCTGTGTTAGTTATTAATTCAACAGGCGCTTCATCTATGAATTGTGTGAAATCATTATGCCTTCGAGAACTGTCGCTGCGAAGGGAGAATGCCCCGGGCGCAAACACCAACTTTCCCAATTCTCGCCGTCAAGGATATTTAGATTGGCTACTGCTCCCTTTTCTATAACTCCATGTGGTTTGCCGCTGGGATGCGGTGAGGTCTGTGCAGGATTACAAGTTGCGGCTGCTAAGGTTGCAAGTGGATCAATGCCAGCGCGTTGGACGAGTACAGAAGCTAGGAACGGCAAAGAGAGAGTCTGGCAATTCGGATTGAAGTCACTTGCAAAGGACCAGCGCCAAGATTCGTCGATATAGCTCTGGAACGGTGGCCAGTTCTTTTCACCTTGAGAATATGGAGTTCCTGGCAAGAATCCTGTGTTGACTTTTGCTGCATGCATATCTGCTCTTGATTGGCTTGAAGTATAATGTGCGTGATCTGCACTTTGTACTTTGAGTTCAGCTGCCAACTGACCTCCTCCTCCGTCCTTGAATTCATCGATGTGCATCCTCAGATCGAGCCCACCTGCTCTAGCTGCTCTAAGAATATCCTCGCTTTCCTCACAACTAAACCATCCTGGCTCACAAAAAACATCTGCACTGCGCGCCAATCCTTGCTCCAGAACTGCTGGTAATTGCTCGGAAAGTATCTGCTCCACATACTCGCTTCGATTCAAACCTGGTGCTATGTCATGAGCGCCTAACCATGTAATATCAAGTGATGGAAGATTGTGATGATGGGCTAAATTATCCATAATTGCTATCAATCTACACTCTGTCTCTGTGTCCAAACCATAGCCTGATTTTGCTTCTAAGTGAGTTGTTCCATTGGCTAGGGCTGACTCCATCCGGGCGATGCCATCAACTGCTAATTCCTCACTACTTGCGGCACGAGTCGCTCGAACAGTATGGCCAATACCTCCACCGCGCTCAGCGATATCTGCGTAACTAACTCCTGCTTGCTTCCATCGAATCTCTTGTGATCGGTCACCGGCCCAAAGGAGGTGCGTATGAGCATCAACAAGTCCCGGGATTACTGCTGAACCTTGGAGGGAATAGACCTCTGTGTCCTCATATGTACTTTGGAATTCTGCCTCCGCCTCAGCGCTTTCCCTCAAGGATGTGATAACTCCATCCTCTATTATAATCGCACTACCTGCAGGCATAACTTGCTGATCGACATCGCACATGTCCGTGCCGTCGAGACCGTTGCTTCCAGCGAAGTGGACGATAGGTCCAGCGTCTAGAAGCACTCTGCGCATGATTGCCGACATACATCGGGTTTTATTGTATGTGCCCCCTACCAAGTTCATGGTGGATGATGGCTGGGTATTGGGGATAGAGTCCACTGCTCACACCTTCTCCTTTGGTTTAGTCGATGGAGAAGGTAAACCATATCCTTCTGAATCATCGACAATATCTCCTGCAGAGGGTGGCATCCATCCGAGAAAGGCCGCCGAACATCACGCTGAAACCGCCGGTGAATTATTAGCACGCTTGTTGCAAAGAGAAGGTTTAGGCAAGAGCAATCTTAGTGCGATTGCATTCTCTCAGGGTCCCGGGTTAGCACCATGTTTACGCGCTGGTGCTTCAGCGGCAAGGACACTTTCAACGGCATTGGCAATACCTATGATCGGAGTGAATCATTGCGTAGCTCATATTGAGATTGGACGCGAGCAATGTGGCTGTGATGATCCAGTTCTACTCTATGCAAGTGGTGGTAACACTCAGGTGATAACTAGGCTCGCCGGAAAATATCGTGTCCTTGGTGAAACTTTGGATATAGGAATTGGTAACATGCTAGATAAATTCGCCCGCAGTAACGGAATTCCATTCCCTGGCGGCCCGAAAGTCGAACAACATGCTTTACTATGGAATGAAGATTCGCTCGATGAATTATCATTACCTTATGTGGTTCAAGGGATGGATCTAGCCTTCTCTGGAATCCTCACTGCTGCTACGAAAGCCACACGAAATGGCACCTCCTTCGATGCAGTCTGTTGGAGTTTGCAGGAGCATGCTTTTGCCGCATGTGTTGAAGTTGCTGAAAGAGCATTGGCCCATTCAGGTAAGACCGAATTGCTTCTTGGTGGCGGGGTCGCATGCAATGAGAGGCTTCGTGAAATGTGCGAAATAATGTGTGCTGAAAGAGGGGCTAAAAGTTATGCTCCGCCGAAAATGTACTGCGTAGACAATGGAACAATGATCGCAAGGCTTGGCTGGCTTGAACTAGGGGGAGGAAGAGTTACCTCTCTTGTCGATAGCGCCATTATCCCGACTCTTCGTACAGATGACAGCGAAATCATCTGGGCCTAGTCAGATAATTACTGCAATAAGGGTTAAGGGGGAGCGTCAAGGCGCAAGGCTGGGTGTAGACATAGAAAGGAGACCTCGACGCGATGAGCCATTCAATCCCTTTGCACCGGGAGCGAGTCAAAACGCTCGTAAGCGCAAGGAGGATGCTCGGCGCCGTGCTGGTGACGACAAGGCGCGCAGTACACCTCAGCCTGTAGCAAAAGTCGATGAGTTTGCTGAAAGGCAAAAAAAGGCAATTGAAGCGTTGAAGAATCAGCAAGATGCATCTAAGAAGGTTGTCCGTGATGACAAGAAACCTACATCTGCAAAATCATCACTCGCTAAAATCGATCAACCAGTTCCTCTTAGTCATCGGCAAAAGCAGCCACAATCCACCTCTAGGGAAGTTCGTATCGCTGCTCTCAAGGAGAAATCTGCTGCGACTGTTGCAATTGCTGAAGAAGCAAAACAACAGGCTAAAGTTGAAGTTGAAGTTGTCATTGAACCAATTGTTGAATCTGAAAGCATTGTCGAGGTCAAGGCAGCAGAGCAATTAGAGGTCATACCGGAATCTGCAATAGTATCTGAAAAACCAGATGCTGCCAGTAATGTATTCAAAACCATCACCACCGAGATAAAAAAGAAGAAATTCCGCCCTCGGCGTAGAGCCCAAGACAAGAAGGGTGGCGGCCGACAAACAAAGGTCAAAAAACTCGACCGGAGAAAGTACCTCGAATACAAATATGTTGCAAGAGACCTTCTTGACCACGAGGGTATCAAAGAAGAGCATCGATCTAACGTTCTCGGCCAGATATGGGCCAAAGGTGAGCGCTTAGGTGTCGAAGATGCTGTTTCGTTTATCGATGAAAAGGAAGCAGAGTTGATATTGCCTCCTGAAATTGCTAAGAAATTCCGTGACCTAGTGAAGAAATTCACTACACGGAGGTGAATAATATGGCCGATGAAAAACTCGAAAAAAATATGATTGCAAGTGTACACTATACCGGAACTCTACCTGAAAGTGGTGAGGTTTTCGACTCAAGTGAGGGAAGAGATCCTCTTGTTTTCTTGGTAGGGCACCAACAGATGATACCTGGTTTTGAAACAGAGATGTTAGGTGCCACTGTAGGTGAGCGTAGAGAATTTACTCTAGCGCCTGAAGATGCATATGGTATGCCATCAGACGAAAATGTGATCAAAGTCCCTCGTGATGAATTCGGAGACATAGAGTTGGTCGCAGGCATGACACTGATGAGCGATTCTGGGCCATTCACTGTCCAAGAGGTCAGCGATAAGGAAGTGACTGCTGATTTTAATCACAAGCTTTCCGGTGAATCACTAACCTTTAGTGTCGAAGTAGTTGAACTAAGATCTGCTAATGAAGCCGAACTCGCTCATGGCCACGTTCATGGCCCTGGCGGCGCACACGACTGAAGTAAGGTTCACGTGCTTTGCTTGCATCGCACTACCATGAGCCGCACTCGTCGCGATGATTGGCGCACGTTAGGTGGCATCGATATCAATGGCCATTTCGGCCCCACAGAGGCTGGAGAACCACCTTATACGCGTGGAATTCACAAGGAGATGTATCGTTCGCAACTGTGGACAATGCGTCAATATGCTGGCTTCTCCAGTGCTGAAGCGACGAATGAACGTTTCAGGTTGTTATTGGAAAAAGGTCAAACTGGACTTTCGGTTGCTTTTGATCTACCGACTCAATTGGGATTAGATGCTGATGACCCATTATCCGAAGGGGAAGTGGGTAAAGTCGGCGTATCGATTTCTTCGATTGAGGACATGAGAGTTCTGTTTAACAATATACCATTAGGGGATATTTCGACCTCGATGACGATAAATTCTCCTGCTATGATTCTCTTGGCTATGTACATTGCAGTTGGCGAGGAACAGGGTATCGCACCACAAGACTTGCGCGGCACAATCCAAAACGATATTCTCAAGGAATATATAGCGCGAGGTACCTATGTTTTCCCTCCCATGCAAAGTATGCGTTTAATCACTGATACCTTCGCCTTCTGTGCACAAGAGGTGCCTAATTGGAACACAATTTCAATATCGGGATATCATATCAGAGAAGCTGGTTCGACCGCTGTACAGGAAGTTGCATTCACTCTTGCTAATGCTATCGAATATGTCGATGCAGCAGTCGCCAAAGGGCTCGATGTCGATGATTTCGCACCGCGGATTTCATTTTTCTTCAATTGCCATAATGATTTCTTCGAAGAGATTGCGAAATTCAGAGCAGCTAGGAAATTGTGGTACGATATAGTAACTGAAAGATATAATCCCTCTAACCCTAAAAGTGCCATGCTAAGGTTCCACACCCAAGTCGCTGGAGTTTCACTGACTGCACAACAGCCGTTGAATAATGTGGCAAGGGTGACAATCCAAGCACTAGCTGCAGTGTGCGGTGGAACCCAAAGCCTCCACACTAATTCCTATGACGAAGCACTAGGACTACCAACTGAGAAAAGTGCCACTGTGGCTTTACGCACACAACAAGTTATCGCAGAAGAATCCGGTGTTGCAGATGTAATAGACCCTCTAGGAGGTTCGTGGTTTGTTGAGGAATTAACCGGAAAGATTTACTCACAATCGAAATCTAAAATCGATGAGATCCTGGAAAAGGGCGGAGCATTGATGTGTATAGAATCGGCTCTACAGCAAAAAGAGATTCATGAGGCCGCCTGGCAGCATCTGCGTGCTGTAGAAAAGGGTGAACGATTAATCGTCGGTGTAAATCATGGTGTACAGCAGGGCAATGATTCAATGCCTGTACAGAATTTAGATCTTGAACTCGGCGAGAGACAAAAGGATAAATTGTCAGCATTGCGCCAGAAAAGAGATGATCTGGCAGCATCAGAAGCCCTTGAAGAGATAAGAGTGGGGGCTAAAGGGACTGAGAATATGTTCCCTCTGGTTATCAACGCAGTCAAGGCTGATTGTACGTTAGGTGAGATAATGGCGGCGATGAAAGATGTATTCGGAACCTATATGGCACCAAGTGGGTTCTAGGTGATTATATGAGCGAAAATAGAATCTATCTCGACCATATCGGTGTCGCCTGTCACGATTTGAAAGAAGCTAGCAGATTTTGGCAGATACTGGGGTTGTTGCAAAATGAAAGCGATGATGTAGTAGCAGAACAAGGAGTCACAGTGAGGTTTTTATCAACTTCTGCTGATGATCCCAAACAACCTAGAATCGAATTATTGCAACCTTTGGGAGATGATACCACGATTGGAAAGTTCCTTCGCAATCGAGGAGAGGGAATACAACAAATCTGCTTCAGGGTTGATGATCTTGATTCGATGATTGCCCTACTGGTCAAAAACGGAGTACATATGATTGATGAAACACCTAGAAAGGGGAGTCACGGCTCATCGATTGCATTTGTCCATCCCAAAAGCACCGGTGGTGTATTGGTAGAATTGTGCCAAAGTTGAGCAAGCAAGCCTCATATCCCTGATTATGGACGGCTCACCATGCGCACATGCATTGACCTTTTGATGGACGTTCCTCATCTGACTGCCTCGGTGGTTAGAGAAGAGGCTGAATTCATCACCAATCGTCTTGAAACCTGCCGTATTGATGGTTTGATTACTAACGATGCTTTTCTTGATGCTGGTGTAATCCAAGGCGCACTTGAGATGATTGCTAACCATTTAGATATGGGCGTTGATACAGTTGAAATTAGAGAATTACTTAATCAACAACTCTCTCGTGCAAAAAAGCTCGAAGAAAAGCACAACGGGTTAGATTTAGCTATTGAACTTACAAGGTGAAGCCTATGGCTGAAACCTTGATCCAACTGCATGGAGTCAAGAAGACATTCGCCGAAATCGAAGCATTGTCTCATGTTGATCTTGAGATCATGTCGGGGCAAATCATAGGTTTAGTCGGAGGTAACGGAGCTGGTAAAACAACTCTGTTGCGTTTGATTGCTGGGACTTACTCGCCTACAAAGGGTGAAGTTACATTTGGCAAGGAACCTTTGTCAGCAATGCGTCACAAACTGGGAGTTGTGCCCGAAGCCACGGGGCTATATCATCGATTGACGGCCTGGGAAAATATTCGCTATCATTCTCGTATCCACGGAGTGGATGACGAAGTTGCATGGAACCGCACTGTCCAATTAGCGAAATTGCTGGACATGGAAGATTCTCTTTCACGCCACACCAAGGGCTTTAGCAAGGGTATGCGCCAGAAAACATCACTGATTAGGGCATTAGCCCATGGCCCTGAAGCATTATTGCTCGATGAACCAACCGCTGGCTTAGATGTTACAAGCGCTCGAGCCGTGAGAGATTTGGTTGTGAAATTGCGCGATGAAGGCGGCACAGTAATCTACAGCACTCACCAATTAGCCGAAGCACAGCAGGTCTGTGACCGTATAGTCATAATTCACAATGGAACCATCAGAGCTGATGCTTCGCCAAATGAATTACTTGAGCAGACGGGTTGTGATAACCTCGAGGAGGCATATGTGCAACTTACTTCAGACAAGGCGCGTTCACGAACAGAGGATGATGTCAAAGAAGGAAGGTTGGCCAAATGGTGGCGCAAGTTATTGACATCAAGTACACCGGAGGTGGCTGAAGATGAGTGAGAGTCTGAAGCGAATCAGAATTATCGCCGGCAAGGAGATAATAGAATTCGTCAGAGATTGGCGGACCTTACTAGCGACAATTCTCATCCCGTTGATTCTTTTTCCGGCATTATTCATCGTCCTGCCGTTACTCCTACAATCCGAAGCGGCTGAATTAGAGGCTCTTGAACTCGACGTTGTGGTTCAAGGAGATGTGCATGAGGACTTAGTTGCTGCACTGAAAGGCGATAGGATGGTCGTAATTATAGAAGCGCTACCAAGCGATATTGCAAACCTTTCCGACCCCGGTTCTGACGGTGAGAGATTGCGGAATAATGAAATCGACTCTATTTTAAGAATGCAGGTTTCGGGTAATAATACTTGGAATTATTCAATCCTACAATTCTCTACTTCAGAACACTCATCGCAGGCAAGGTCAAGGGTCCTGACTCAACTATGGGCTTGGGAGAGTGAGGTGGTCAATCGTAGTTTGTTGGAGAAAGGACTCGATCCGGATACAACTCTTGATCCGGTGAAGTGGGATGGTAGTTTGTCTGCAGCAGATACAGCCACTAGCGGTGAGCAGGCTGGAATGATTCTATCATTATTCATCCCCATGGCATTAGCGATTTGGACGGCATCTAGTGCGATGCAGCCCTCGATTGACATGACTGCTGGTGAAAGGGAGCGCGGTACGCTTGAAGCATTGCTTTGCCTACCCTGCTCTCGCATTGAATTATTGTCAGGTAAATGGTTAGCGGTTGCTAGTATTGCTGGGGTAAGTGTAGGCTTGCAGGTTGTTGGGTTGATATTTGCAATAACTTATCTGGCAAGTTCTAGTTTCATCGCAATACCTACGATGAGCATTACCTCGATTCTTCTTATTGCAACTGCGGTGATCCTCTTTGCCATAATGGTGGTTGCGTTTGAATTAGCATTAGCGATGAAGGCACAAAGTGTCAAAGAGGCTGGAACTTTGTTAGCTCCCTCGATAATCTTGATTGTATTCCCTGCGCTATTTACACAGGTAATCAATCTTGATGGCATCGAATCGTGGTGGTTTGCCATTCCATTGGTAAATGTTCTTCTAGCCTTGAGAGAATTATTACTCGACAGAATAATCATAGAGCATGTAGTGATTTGGGCTCTCTCAAGTATGTTCTATTCCTTTTTAGCCGCTTGGTTCGCATCGCGCCAATTCAAACGAGAGGATTTAGTAGCCTCGTTGTCTTAGTATTACTAGAGTAATACTCTGCGAATATTAAAATAGGGTTTATTCGAGCCCGTGTTATGCCCAAGATATCACTGGACATGCCTGAACAACTTCTCGGTGATCTGAGAAGCCACGTTGGAGATGAAGGTAAATTCATATCGCTAGCTGATGCTATCCGAAGTGCGTGCCGTAAAATGTTAGATCATCTCGATATTATCGACAAGCGCCATGGAAGATTGGAGGGGAGTGAATGAGCACAAGAGAAGAAGCACTAGCTGCAGTATCATGCTTACTCAAGTATATCGAGGGCGATGCGACAAGAGAGGGTTTGGAGAGAACACCCGAACGTGTTGTCGATTCCTTTGCTGAAATATATGCTGGTTACGACCAGGACCCGAGTGAAATGCTCTCGGCTACATTTAATTCAGAAGGCTATGATGGCATAGTATTGCTAAAGGATATAGAATTTCACAGCACTTGTGAGCACCATTTACAACCGTTCAGCGGTAGGGCGCATGTCGCATATATCCCGGTTGATCGAATCGTTGGCATCTCTAAATTGGCGCGCTTAGTGGACATGCATGCCCAGAGATTGCAGAACCAGGAACGCATCACTAAGAATATTGCTGATGATCTAACTACTCATCTCAACCCTCTAGGTGCTGCAGTGATTATTGAAGCTAGTCACGGCTGCATGAGGTGCCGAGGCGTACGTAAACAAAACGCCATCATGACGACTTCAGCCATGCGCGGCGCATTCTTTGAGAAAAGTGAAGCAAGAGCAGAGTTGATGCAATTGATAAAATCCTGAGGTGTATCAATGCAATGCGGAATCTCGGGTGAAGGTGAAGTAGACCTAGCGAGTGATCTTGCAGCTGTTTATGATATCGTTGAGATATTCCACTCGGTTCAAGGTGAAGGTGTACACACTGGTGTGCCTCATGTTTTCATTCGCTTTGGAGAATGTAATCTGCGTTGTGAATGGTGCGATACAGATTTTTTAACCCATGAGAAGATGAATGCGGTTGATATTGTCGGCAAGGTTTTGCAATATGATTGCAAAAGAATAATATTCACTGGAGGTGAACCTGCCATGCAAGATCTATGGCCTCTGCATCGCCTTTTCAAGCGCCGAGGATATGATTTATCAATTGAAACCAATGGTACAATCGAATTACCCGAAGGAATAGTCGATTGGATCTGCGTATCACCGAAAGACCAAATGTACCCCAATACCAAAATCAAACAACGTTCTGGTGATGAATTAAAATGCGTATATGTCGGCCAAGATTTGTCATTATACGATGGGTTGAAAGATGATTTCAATCACCTTTTCCTGCAACCATGCTATCTGGAAAATGAAGATATAGAATGGAATGGTCGCAACTTCGCCTTAACTGAAAAGGTCGTTAAAGAAAACTCAGGCTGGCGTTTAAGCCTACAAACTCACAAATGGATGGGGGTGGATTGATGCGAGCAGTGATGGCATTAAGCGGCGGTATGGATAGCACCGGTTTGTTGCTAAGATTACTAGCAGATGGATGTTCAGTCAGTTGTATTTCATACGATTATGGCCAGAAGCATTCACTTGAGTTGGAGCGCGCAAAAGCAAATATCGAATATTTATCACAAAATGGTTTCGAGATAGAGCATCGTCAAGTAGACCTTTCAAGCGCTATGTCTATCTTTCATTCAGCATTGACGAGTAGTGAAATCGAAATCCCAGAGGGACACTATGAGCAAGAACAGATGAAGGCGACTGTTGTGCCTAATCGCAATGCTATCTTTTCCTCCATCCTCTATGGTTATGCGTTGTCCATTGCATTAAGGGAAGAGTGTTCTGTCAAAATCGCACTAGGTGTTCATTCGGGTGATCACGCTATCTACCCAGATTGCCGCCCAGAGTTCTATAAATCTCTAGGTGAAGCTTTCGCTGAAGGTAATTGGGATAGTGAGAAGGTTTCTTTCCATCTACCCTATATCGAAGGCGACAAGGAATCAATCCTAATTGATGCACTTGCGGCATGTGATGCTCTAAAACTTGACTTTGACACTGTTTTCGCAAATACCAATACCTCTTACAACCCTGATTCGCAAGGTAGAGCCAGTGGCAATAGTGGGGCTGATGTGGAGCGAATATTGGCTTTCTTTGCAATTGGTCGTGCTGATCCGGTTGAATATGTCAAGCCGTGGCCTGTTGTGCTAGAAAATGCACTCAAAGCGCAATTGACTCATCAAGTTACCAGAGAGAATGGCACAGAACCGCCGTTTAGCGGTGAATATGATATGCATTTCGAGCCAGGGGTTTACCGTTGCATTAATTGTGATAAGACCTTGTTCATTTCTGAAAATAAATATGATTCAGGTTGTGGCTGGCCAGCATTTAACAGGGAATCGGATGGTGCTGAAATAAAAAGAATAACCGATGTAAGTCATGGAATGAAGAGAGTAGAGGTGCGCTGTAGTGGTTGCGATTCACATCTGGGTCATGTGTTCGATGAATACAAGGGTGAGAGATATTGTATAAATTCAGTCTGTTTGAAGTTTGAGGAGAGTGAAGATGATGCCTAGTACAATAAGAAGATGGATTGAGACTGATACTGGCCATAGAGTGCCTAATCACAAAAGTAAATGCCGACATATGCATGGACATCGCTATCGCTGGGAAGCGGAAATAGAGGGTGATGTAGTGACAGAGAGAGGTGTTTCAGATGAGGGGATGTTAATCGACTTCTCGGACATATCTCAGATCTTAACCGAACATATCCACGATGTTGTAGACCATGCTTTTGTGGTTTACCAAGGCGATGAGGAAGCACGAACTGCACTTTCTTCCTTAGGAAGTGAACATCGAACCGTAGTCGTATCATTTATTCCGACCGCAGAGAATTTAGCTAAATGGGCCTTTGAACAAATCGAGAATGAGATTACGAGTTCATATGGCAATAAATTGCGACTGGTTGCCATGCATGTTCGAGAAACCCCGAAATCTTGGGCTTCTTGGCGAGCGTGATTATTCTATACGGCGTCGACGCTGGCGCCGCCATTCGTCATCTTCAGACAAATGTTGCATTGCGGTAGTTGCTTCGACTAAAACCGATAATAGTTGTTGTGCCTCGACATCAAGAGGCATCCCCCGCATTATTACGCGTTCGAGAGTATTGTTGATCTGTTGTTTGCGGATTTCATCACCTTCAATACTAGCGCTGAATTCGGCAATTGATTGCTTCAAAACCCTCCTGACTTCAGGATTTAGTTCACGTTCCATTTCCAAGACATTGGGCACTCCTGCACCTCCCGTTCCTGCAATTACTCGGGCACGATGTAACTCATAGAGTATATGAGCGACCGAATGTGAAAGATTGCAGATAGGATAGCCCTCCCACGAAGGAATAGTGACTAGTAGATCACAGGCTTGCAATTGCTCGGTTGAAAGACCCTTACCTTCTTCGCCGAAGACCAGGGCGACCTTGCCTTTGTGTTCTCTTAATTTCTCCTCTAATTGCCATGGTAATAGAAAATGTCTGAACATCACTTTCGAACCGACTTCGCGTTTACCTGAAGTACCGATGACAAGATTGCAATCTTCCATACAAGAGTCCCAATCATCATGAACTTGAGCTTCTGAAAGTAACCATCCCGAATGTTTGGCCCTATTACGGGCTATTTCATCATCTGGTTTGCATTCTGGGGCTATCAGGCGTAATGAAGAGTAACCCATGTTGAGCATAGTGCGCGATACTGCACCTAGGTTTCCTGGGTGCGAGATTCCCTCCAATACAACTTGTAAGTCATAGGGAGAGTGAGGCAAGGGCAAATCGAGCCTATCGCCCATTATTTCAGCTCCATGAACCATTTTGGATCACAGGATTGATAGATAAAAAATACCGCTTCTTCATCAGACTCACGGTCTGGCATTATCAACGAGTGTTTTTGCAGTTGATGCTCACGACGCAAGTGATCAAGTAACTTTTGTAACTCTTCCTTAGAGCCATGTACGCTTACTGGGTTCCTTTCCCAGGCAACATTCATGATGAAACCTCAATCGGTTCGGCGCTGACGATAGCGAGTGACGTAACCTGCTATCCAGTTGCGCAAACGCTTTGAGTCGACATCGGTCAATTCCTGAACCATCAATTTATTGTGGTCGAAATCATCGGTGAATTTCTCGCCGTGATCTTCACAGAGAATTATTGCGCGTATTTTTACGAATGTTGGTCTAATATTACCCATCTTCACTCCTCCATTAATTTGACTTCGATCGGGATGTCGGGTTCGTCGTGCCTAGTAATCTGCAATCGAATCTTGCGTGGTGGATTTTCAATCCCACGCTTCCAGATGAATTCGTTGACGTTTGGATCTATCCATACATTTTCGTCTTCTCTGACCTTAAGGTGTTGAATAACTTGTTCTCTGATGATTTGTATGGCTCTTGGTGCACGCTTGTAGCGTGTGATGTTCCATGCGTTGCGCAAAGGCACAACTAATTCGCTGACTGGATTTCTTGCCATAATAATCACCTCTGTAATTTGCTCCGGCGCCAGTGGTGGCGCTTGGGGTGGGAGACTGTGTTGCGGGCTGTTCTAAGCATAACCCAAACTGGAACACGACGGTTCTGCTTGCCTACTTTGAGTAGGCGGATCTTCTTTGCTGCGGGCTTGTTTCTTGCCATTATATTCACATCCTGCGGATAGTGGTTTCCCTTTGCTCGGACTTTAGTCCTGCGAGGATTCTCTTTAACTGATCATCCTCGACTGGAATTGAAATTCTCCCTGTGTTAGCCAACTGGGAAAGATATGTTTTGACTTGAGTTGTAGTCTCGGCATCTACCAAAGAAAGTGTTGCTAAGCGAGAGCGGGCATCTGGTGTCAGAATACTACGCATTGCGTCGTCGAGGGCACTTAATTTTGAATTTTGAGTCTGTGCTTCAATCTCTGCTTCTGCTTGAGCATCGGCTTGTGATTCTAACTGTTGTTGAATCTCACTGCGGCGAGAGGCACGTAGTCTCTCCAGCTCGTTATCAGCTGCATCGACCATGGTTGTCACTCTCCTCACTCCCTAATGATTCAATACTTGGATAATCCAGGGTAGGATTTCTCAGCTTCTTCCTTGAGGCTATGTGCTACTTCATCGAGTAACTTCTGACCTTGATTGGTGCAGACTCGGCCAGAATATAATTTCTGATCTCCATCTTCACTGGATACTACTTTGAGGTCAGCCTTAGCAACCAATCCACTAGTCTCTAATTGTTGAAGAGCGACTCTGATGATCTTGCGGCTTGCAGCGGCTGGACGAGCAGGGGCGGAACGAGTTGCTTTTCGTCCACCATAGTTCTGAGATAAATGATTCACACCAATAGGACCGTTACGGGCGACCTTTCTCAGAAGGGCAGCGCAGCGCATAGCCCACCAATCTTTGCTGGTTGGTGGCTTTTCAGTATGGACTCCGGTCTTAACATATGCCGCCCAGTCAGGCATCTGTATCGAATCTAGGGATGCTAGCCTTTGACCAAGGGCTGGGTTGAGTAGGTCCGCAGGAATATCATGGTATGTCGTCACGTAGAACACCGAGCAACTTGGCGACAAAACACCCATATATCAATCGACCGGCTGGCAGGCTCTCTGTTCCCCTTCTATTAGTGGGTAAATATATCAGAGCATTGATGAAGATTCTGCCTTTGCGTCAAACTATGCGGAAGGCACTGGCGCAGAATCCGAATTTGCTTCGCACCCTCCTTGGATTATCCTTTACATTGATTCTGCTGCTTACATATGCAGTTTATGGCGCTACAGTCAGTCCAGATTATTACGTCTACCAAAACGAAACAACCGAAACTAATCACGACACTACGGTAGTTGAGCGCCAATACAATGAAGATAAAGATGAAACAACTTGGCGCTGGTATTTCAGTGTTGATTCTGCGAATCTAACATGGGTAAACCTCAGTGCTAATTCACTAGCAAGCGGTTCACAAATCGAATTGCAAAATGCGGCGGGCATTTGGAGTCACGTCTCATTGGGAGTTTCAGACGCAAGAGAGTTTTCATGCGCAGTCAATTGTGTCAAATCTACAAGTCATCTGCGGAATGAAGAAAGTGGAAGTGCGATTATCACTGCACTTACATCAACCGAGCCTGCTCGTCGTGATGGCGGTTCAGTCGCTGCTACTAGTTTGGAGCAAGCTATCGAATACGCGCGTGCTGCTGTCGAATATGACCACGAACCGAGTATATTTGTAAGTGTAGTAATAGAACAAGGAAATAGATCAACCTCGCCAGGAATCGAATTTACTACTGTCAATGAAGAATTAATGAACGTCGAACAATTTAGTGTAGATGCAGTGACGGAATTCGCATGGGCCATGGCCGCAGTCATTGGGTGTTTCACTATGGTACTAATACCATCATTCACAGTTTTCTTTGCAGCAAGAGCAAAAGATGCACGTAAGCAAGGTCAACTCCAGAAAATCGAGTTGATTACATCATCTGCCGAAGAATGATTTCGGCGAGCGTGCTAAATAGAGTGAGGGTTGCTCCCATCTTGGGGCTCATGAAGTTACGACCATTTCTGTTGTTGGCGACTTTGCTTTTCGCGGGCCTTACTCCGCTTACAAGCCAAGCAAGTAGTGGAAGAAGTAGCGGTGTTGACCTTGTTGTAACCGACTTCGAAGCGACTTATACCGATGCAACAGATGCGGTGGAGTTTCGAGTGTTTTCTTCGGCACAAACCGCAGGTCGTAATGATAATCTCTATGTAATTGATGGTCTGTTAAATCATAGGAGTGATTTGGCTTTCACCATAGAGAACAAAGGCACTACCTCAGCAAGTAACACCATCATTTGGCTGTCCATTCAACACGATGAATATGGTGATTTTGAAATATACAATACCTCGAAAATATCAAATCAATTAAACGCTGGCGCGTCTGAAGTTATTACCTTTAAATGGAACGCAAGTTATTCTGGAAATCACACGATGAAAATATACCTAGAAACCTCAGTAATTGATGATGACATGAGTAACAACAACTTCCAAAGGCATCTGACAATAGGTTATAGTTACGATGTTTTTGATGACATATCTCCCTGGGCATTGGGTAATAGCTGGAGTCAAAGCAGCGATACTGCCCTTTCCACCAGCAATTCATTGCACGTCGGAAATGGACCGTCGTCGAATTATGCCGCCGGGATATCTGTAAATGCATTGACGCCGATCATGGACTTATCCGATGGTCACCTAGGTTCAAACCGTGTATCTGGATTTGCATTCTTCTACACAGGTAGTTTGCATC
>CAJIYT010000049.1 GCA_905181715.1 uncultured Candidatus Poseidoniales archaeon | reverse complement strand
TCAGCAACATTTGCTCCACTGAGATCAGCGCCTGACCTCGGATTGATTTTGTAAGCCGAATAACTATAGGTTATGATACCACTAACATTGATCACATCACCTTTTGTAGTCGAATAATCAAAGTATTCATTATCCATTTTTATACCAATGGAGAGAGTTACTTCACCAAAGTTACTGACAGTGTCACTGACAGTAGTATCTTTGATAGTCACCAAACATCCTTCGTAAACCTCCCAATCTGCAGGAGTTGTACTGATTTGGGAAGCAACAGGAGTTGCAGTCGAATTTGCAATAATATCATCAGCATGAACTTTGATTTCACTCAAATCATAAAACTCTACATACATACCTGTAATATCGATAGTATCACCGATTATAGCAGAATAAGTGCCTGATTGAACGTAGACTACAATGCCACTATAATCGCCGCCTCCGAGATCTTGAACATGGAATTTATCATTACCACTTTGACTAGTAATCACAACATTGCGCAGAGATACCGTTGAATTAACAGCTACATTTCCTTGCTGGATATCAGCGATAGAAATACCACTTGCATCGATTTGAGTCTCACAGGAGATGCCTGTTACATTGCCTGTTACAGTTTCACCAGTTGCAGAACCAGGAGTTGGTGGTTGAACTTTATCCAATGATGTACCATTAGCATTTGGAATGAATGACTCACCAAAGAATGAAGCATTGGCTGGAAGTTCCATACGGTCTATTTCACTGCCTGATGCATCGGATATAATCACGGAATCCCCTTCAAACCAACTGAGAGCAATACCAGAATCCGCCCTGAAGATTACAACGCGGCCATCGGCTGGGACACTTGTCCCTTCAACTATTTCACAGGGTTGTGACCCAAATCCACTGACATCGTCGAGCCACCATCCTCCGATGTCAATTGCGCTAGTTCCACTATTCCATAATTCAACGAATTGGTCTGACTCACTACCATAGACACCATCGCCATTCCAATCGGTACTATCATCGAAACCTTCCCCGTTTACTGAGACGAGAACCTCACTGATGACAATGCCACCAGTGCTAGCCGGTTCTGCTTGGACCGGAAGTAAAACCATTAGTAGAAGGGCTGAAATCATTATTGTTTTGCGCATTTTATTCCTCTCCTTTTTTTATTCTTAATATTCTAAATACCCGGGTATGGGCCATATTCTGGTAGTACGTGTTCTACTGCAAATAAGGGGTCATCATCACTTGAATCATGATAGGCTACCACGACTCCACCGTCGTTGAGTACCGCTAAAGTTGCAAAGTCAAATCTGATATCCTCGCCAGCACCAGAAGTGCTGTCAAGGTCACCTAGGCCAATGTTTGTAATTGTATCTGGCATGATGCTTTGACTGTATTCTCTAACATGGTAAACCAGGTCGACATCGGGTCCTTCGGTTGATTGGTAACGCACATTGAGGACGAAGAGATCATGTGCACCATTAGCGTGAAACTCCCATTCTTCGATACCTTCTGCCTTTCCTGAAAGGTTGTAGGTATATTCATCCCAAGTTTCGCCACCATCCCAAGATAGTTGATGGAGGAAGGTGTTGGCATTATTGGTTATACAGTGTAGAGCAGAACTCGAGTCGAATGAACAATATTGTGATGGTAGGGTATTGCCATCTGCAGTAGTTGCTCGCCACCACTCAAGAGATGTATCTAGGAAAGCATCACCACCATCGGAGAAAAAGTTGGGGAAGTATAGTCCACCGCTGGGAACTGGGAATGCTCGCATCTCTTTGTGAGGTCTTGTGTGGTCCCATTCGACACCTAAGTCCTCGAATTTCAAGTCAATATTCATTGTGTCAAGCGAACTATCATCACGATCAGGGAATTGGAAATAATAATAATTTAGACCATCGACACTGATTTGGCCACCACGATTAGTCGATTGGTGCCAGAAATTGGAAATCACAAGACTTGCATAAGGTCCACTACCTATTGCCGAACTGATTGGACCTATGACTTCAACTTGCCAAGAGCGGTCATAAAATGGCTCAGTGAGTCGGTTATAGCACCATTGCCATTGCTGATCTTCTGCATCGTAAAGGAAAGCATAGAATTGGTCACCACCACTATTCGATGGATATGGGAACCAGCCCATTGAGATAAGGTCACCATTTGTCGCTTGAACGATACTACCTTCGCCAAGTCCTTCTTGTCCAGGCACAGTGTATTTTGGTGTGCGACAGCCAAGTTGAGTGATTAGCGATGGTTGGTATTCTTCCCAAGTATGTCCTCTATCTTCGCTCCAAGTAGGATATTCTCCGCCAAAGTTTAGAATCCATCCTTCTTTGGTAGTTGCGAGATAATGTTCACAGCAATTACCACCGAAATCTTTGTCATAAACAGACCACGGGAATTCGATTTCAGCGCTTCCATCCATCATTTGAGTGCTAAAGTTCCATACGTCACCAGGTATTGTATCGTTGACCGGTACATATGTGTTGAAAAGAGGAGATACTGGTTCAATCATTGGCTCAGTTGCTTCTTCAAAGCAGCCGGCAAACATCATGTTGAACATGATAAGAGTTGCCAGAAATGCCCTGCGCATGCCCCGTCGACCTCTCTCTCAGACTTGAACTAGTCGTCGAACGGTCCGTAGGACCGGTGAGGATTATTCGACTTGGAACCAAACTTTTGCCCCGTCGACCTCAAAGAAATCACCTTCGCCTTCACCGGTTTGGAATTGTGAACTGGAAGCTCTAGTTTCGTTGATTATCCATTGTTCATCAGCAGGGAATATCTCAGGAGCCTCAGCGGTCCATACCCGCAATGAGATAGTTGCTTCAATCTCTAAATCCATCTCCTTGCGCTTGGCCTGAATTCTACGTGTTATGTCACGAGCAAGACCCTTGGAAAGCAACTCGGCTGAATCGGTCATATCCAATACTAGTGACACGTCATTACCATCTTCACTAGTGATGGTTTTTGCAGCAAACCCTTCTCGTTCAACCCTTCTTAATTCTACATCATCCGCAGTGATGTCATAGCCCAATATTTTCGGGTTATTACCGGCTTGAATCTGCTCCCACATGGACTCGTGATCAGCAGCGGTAATCTCAGCGAGAACCTGTGGTAATTCCTGTCGGCATTTTGCGCCAAGAGCACGACGATTCGGATTTAATTCGATACGTTGGAAACGGTCGAGATCATTCTCGATACTGATACTCTCGACATTTAATTCTTCAGCGAGAATGTCGTGATATGCTGAAAGGTCTGGACCTGAAACAATCCAACCTTCAGCACATGGCAAACGTTGACGTCGGTTGGCATCGACTCTAATTTTACGACCGGTCTCTGCCAATTCTCTGACCAGTGCCATTCGAGCGATTATATCCTCATCGATTTCTCCTGCAAGTGGCCAATCGGCAAAGTGAACCGAATCACCGACCAGATTACGATGAATAGAATCGGAGATGAATGGTGAGATAGGCGCCATCAAGCGACAAAGTGTGACCAAGACTTGGTGTAGGGTTTGCTGACATGCCAATTTGTCGCCACTTTCAGCTTCGTCCCAGAGTCGGCGTCGGCTTCGTCTAACATACCAATTCGAGAGGTCGTTAACTACGAAATTCTCGATATCTCGTCCAGCCTTGTGGAAATTCCATTGCTCAAATTGCTCGGTAGTTCCTGCGACTAATTGTTGCAAACGACTGCGAATCCAGAGATCCAATTCACTGGGGGTTCCCTCTTCTGCATTATCTGCCTCAAAGCCATCGAGTGCAGCATAATCGACATGGAATCGGTAGACATTCCAGAGGGTAAGGAACATCTTAGCATAGGTCTCCTTGAGCCCATTTGCATCGAACTTCATTGGATTCCAAGGCGCTCCAGCAGTTACCATATACCAGCGAGTTGCATCAGCCCCTTCGCTATTGAAGTGGTCCCATGGATCGACGATATTACCTTTCGATTTAGACATCTTCTTGCCTTCAGCATCGAGAATCAATCCTAGAGATAGGCATCTTTTGTAGCAAATTGAATCAAAAACAGTGGTTGAAACAGCGAGTAAAGTGTAGAACCAACCTCTGGTCTGATCGACACCTTCACAGATGTAATCTATTGGGAAATTATTGGCAAAGCGCTCACCACCATCGAAGGGATGATGCCATTGAGCGAATGACGCACAGCCGGAATCAAACCAACAATCCATGACGAAAGGCTCGCGTTGCATTGTCTCACCTGTGCTCGAAAGCAAGGTGAAGTCATCGACTATCGGACGATGTAAATCTACATCATCAGGACATTCAGGGTTGTCAATTCCAGCAGCGTTCGCTTTGGCGACTTCTTCCTGTAATTCAGAGATAGAACCGAGACATTTCATCTCACCGGATTCACTACGCCAAACCGGTAGAGGAGTCCCCCAGAAACGTTCTCTTGAGATCGCCCAATCTTTGACATTGCGCAGCCATTCACCAAAACGTCCTTCGCCGACCCAATCGGGTGCCCATTCAACCTGATCATTGAATTCTAGCAATCTCTCCTTCACCGCAGTCATGCGTACGAACCATGAATCCATGGCGTAATAGAGCAGTGGGTCACCGGTTCTCCAGCAATGAGGATAATCGTGAATATACATTTTCTCACGGTACAATAGACCCGCTTCGTCGAGGATTTGTATGATGTCTTCATCACAATCTTTGACATAACGACCGTCGATTTTCTCATGTATTCCAGCGATGAACTCGCCTTTCATATCGACGGTATGTTGTGCCGGTAATCCAACTTTCATTCCGAGGTTATAATCGTCTTCACCATACATCACAGCGGTGTGAACAACACCGGTCCCGTCGGTAGTGGTCACCCAATCCGCTTCAATAATGGTCCAAGCGGTTTTAGAATCGCCTCTTTCAACTGCTCCAGGGAATAACGGATGATAGGATTTACCAACTAATTCGCTACCTTTCATTGTAGAGATTTCATCACTGTGGTGGCGAATAACATCCTTGAATAAATCCTTGGCTAAAATCAATTCCTCGCCGACAATTGCTCCACCGCTGCCCTGCCAATTCTCAGGTTCAGAAGTCACACGCACTCGTACATATTCTACCTCTGGACCAACAGCGAGACCAACATTTCCGGGGAGGGTCCAAGGTGTGGTAGTCCATGCTAATACCGAAACATCATCATCGGTTAATTTGAATTTAACATAGACAGAAGGTTCCTCTACTTCTTTGTAGCCAAGAGCCACTTCATGACTAGAATATGAGGTTCCAGTTCCAGGGCAATAAGGTAGAACTTTGTGGCCAAGATAAAGCAGATCTTGGTCGAACATCTTCTTGATTGCCCACCAGCAACTCTCGACATAGTTGTTTTCAAGGGTCACGTAAGGGTTGTCGAGATCGCACCAATAGGCCATGCGCTCAGTCATTTCCCGCCATGCGCTCTCATAGGTCCATACCGACTCACGGCAAGCCTTGTTGAATTCAGCCATGCCATAATCAAGGATGTCTTGATTAGATTTGAGGTTAAGTCTTTTCTGTACTTCGATTTCAACTGGTAAACCGTGGGTATCCCAGCCTCCTTTTCTCTCGACAAAATTTCCTTGCATCGTTTTCCAACGGCAAACTAAATCCTTGAATGTTCGAGCGACTACGTGATGAATACCTGGTTTGCCATTGGCGGTTGGTGGCCCTTCTAAGAAGATGAAAGGCTCGCCTTTTCGACGAGATTCAACCGATTTTTCAAAGGTTTTTTCATCACTCCAAGTAGAGAGGAGAGCCGATTCTAAAGCAACCGAATCATAGTCACCAGCCGGTTGCGGTATCCCCATGGTACTTGCGACATCGATATCCGATTTCAATGCCACCGTGCTAGAGAGGACTCTGTCCTCTGAGGGAAGTGTTTGAATTAGTTGAGGGACCTCGCCGATACATGGCGTCGATGAGCAGCTCGTTGCAATCGATTGTGCTAGTTGCACTTTTCATCCTTGGTGGTTCGGTTTCCACTTTGGTAAACTCGGCCACATGGGATACAATTGATGTGGCTGCTAATCCCTCGGTTTCAAGTACATCTGCCGGTGATAGTACACAGATACAAATCACTTCACCCGGGACTATTTCTAGTCAATTAAAACTTGAATTACCAGCGCTTGAAACCCTTCAGGGTTTGGAGATGAGTATCACTCCTACTCCTCTTAGTCGGCCTAGTGCCTTCACTTGGAATAATTGGAATCATCCGGATGCAACAATAGTGGGAATCAATATTGTAAATGGGGTGATGTATTCTTCTGGCCAGTCGATGATTGAATTAGCTGATTATGATTTCGATAATGGCCTCAATGGTTGGACGACCACTGGCTCTGGAAATCAAAATACTTTGGCTTGTGGTATGAACGGTACGACCGGAGGATCCTTGTCACTTCATTCATCACCGATGTCTTTTGTAAGTCCAATTCATGATCTCTCATCTGTGTCCGAGGCTTATATCGCAGCTTGGGCTATTGATGGTTCTTACAACTGTGAAGAGCCACCTGATGGTAATGAGGATCTCATCTTTGAATATCAAGACGCAGCAAAAGTGTGGCATGAATTGCAAAAATATACGCAGTCTGGAATTAGTACACAACTTGTCAGGCAATTATTCGAGCCATTACCCGCTGACGCGTTGCATGCCAATCTGAAAATAAGGGCTCGGCTAAGCGCTTCTAGTTGTGGCGGATGCGATTATTGGTTTGCTGATGACATCAGAATCCTAATACCTGGGACATCATTGTGGGGTTCACCTTCTTTTGGCCATGCATCTAATGCAACCGAATCACGTGATATCGGACCTTACTCTTCAATGTTCATCGATAGTTTCGTACCATTAGGGGCTTCGCTTGAATGGACTATTGTCGATGCTTGGAGCGGTGATTCCTTACCTGGACTTGTCAATAGAACCGAGTCATTAGTCGACCTTTCATCGGTAGATTGGGAAACCTACGAAGCTTTGCGACTAAATGTACAGATCACACAAAACTCCGCAGGAGAAAGCCCAGCGGTGTACTCGGTTACAGGTGGTGGTAGAATAATAGATAGTTTCTACACATCTCCTCTGTTAGAAGACTGGACTACTAATGCAACAGGCTGGCCCACGCCTAACTGGGGTTCGACTCCTGTAATTACCGCAACCGATAACGATGGGGATGGGGTCGAGGACGAAGAAGATCAATTTCCGAACGATGACCAACGTTGGCAAGCGAATTGGACCGAGGAGTCCACTAATCTGTCAGGTCACAAAAATCAGAGTTTAACCACTCCAATGTATATTCCAGGTGTACCTATCGAAGGAGTTATTTTGACGGTTTCTAGTGATGGTAATATCGATGCTGAAGTTTCTGTTGATGGCGTCATCTGGTCGCCATTTAATTTGAGCGAGTCCCATTCATTTGTCAATGCAGAACATCGATTGCAATTTAGATTCACAGGAACTACTAGTGGATGGAGTATCTCTTCACTTGAACTCGAAATGACACCAGCGATGTTACCTAAATCACCGACATTAGATGTTGCGTTGGATGGAGATGTTGAATGGCAATTCACAGACCCAGCTATCGGCACTTGGGGCTGGCAAGATGTATTCGCCGATGGCAGTAAAGAGGTCATCGTCAGCCAGACTATGAGCACTTCAACCAAAGTGCCGGTCTGGTTGCCCAAGGATGAAGTCAAGCATTTCCAAGTAAGTGCGATAGACCATCTTAGCAATGGAATCGATGGTTTGGCCCTTTGGGTTGGAAACCAAGTGGTTGGAGAGGTTTATTCGGATAACCAAACTCTGCTCAGTCTTTCTTTCAATCAAAATCAACTTGCTCTATTGGCTGTTGAACTGGATTTCCGTCCTGCGGTATTCGATCAATGGGGTCAAGCCTATGTCTACGGTGAAATCGAATTGGTAGGTTCAAGTGGTTATTACTCGATGCTTGGTTTGGGAGTCGGCCATCACCCCACAAGTGAGATTGATGTCGAGGCAATCGACCCATTTGTCAAGTCGATTAATGCAGGAAGATTAGGTCTGGGTATTAGTGGCACTCATGAGATCACACTACCCCTCTATTCAGAAAGTCGTTGCCAAATGAGAGTTGATATTGATGCCATCACGAGTGATAGTTCGACCATGATAACTGGAATTGACATTGCTAACGATAGCGCTACACTTACCCCCTCGTATCGCTGGCGAGAATTGACTACAACTATCGAAGTAACTTCTTCGGTACCTGGAACGATTATTCTCGACCTCGAATCCGATGACAATATTTCGCAATGGATCATTCCATTGATTGGTGGAAATGTAATTTCATCCGGTGATTCAGAGGTATTGATCTTCGATGACCCGGCATTTTCAGTCGTCAACAATGGCGCAGAATATGAGGTCACTGTACGCTTCAGGACAGCGCAAAGTTGGGATGATCAGGTAAACCTGGTAATCGATGCCAGATTTAGATTGGTAAATGGTATCGTCTCGATGCCTGCGAGATATGAATGGGGTGGAACGGTTCTTGCCATTGAGAACGACCTGATTATCAAAGGTATCACTTGGAGCGATGAATCGGGAGCGATGCCAAACAATCATGTTTACTTACGCTATGATGAAAACATCTCGATAGATGTCAATTTTGGTTTTGAGAATGGTGCAATTGAAGATGCTCCATTTGATAACGAGTATGATCTAATACTCACCCGTAGCGGTAATCTTTTAGCAAACTTGAGCGAGATTGGCGGAAATAGTTGGACTTTTACCGATATCGTTCCATTTGTTGCTGGCGAGTTGGAATGGAATGTCACTCTTACAGCTACCGCTGGTGGTGGAATTAGCGAATATTACTCGATAAATCGCACATTCATAATCGACTCACTATCGCCGAAGGTTACCTCAGCAAATATCAGGAATTTCGATCACCGTGAATCTTCTACTCAGCAATTGGTTGTTATCAACGTCACAGATCAGCCTGTGCTTCCTTCGTCTTTGACTTTGATGATATGGCGCGAATGGGTTGACGATGTCAATGGCGATGGTCAACCAGGTCCAGGCGAATATCTTCCTCATGACTTGACTGTGCCTCAATCAATTGATACTAATTATGGCTTTTATACCGCTAAAATTGACGATTCACTTGGATTTACTGGGATGAAAGTTGCAGGTTATGTCACTGGCTTCGACCCTTCAGGTCTGGCGATAAAAAGTGGTGGCTCCGATAGTATAGGACAATTTTTATTCATCTATCAGATAGGTATTGATGAACCACCTAAATTAGATGATGATACATTTTCATGGCAAAAAGGGCGTAGTTCTTGGCTACATCCAAGTCAGGATTACATCCTTGACATCAAATTTGAAGAACCCAATGGTGTTTCTGATTTAGACCGAATCGAGGTTGAATTGGCCAGTAATATCCAAAGCGATCCTTTGCTAATTGTGTGGAGCCCAACTAACAATCGCTGTACTACGGACTCAAACCATTTAATTATCGCTGGTTGTACTATCTATTCTGGTTCGAAAATCGCAACTGCATTTGATTCAGACTTAACCCTGTCAATCGACTTGAGTTTCTCTTGGTCGACTCCTGAATTAGGAGAGAGTCGAAGAGAACCCAGTGTCAAAATAATGGACAGGGCTGGAGGGATAGATTATCTGACATATCCCGAGTCTCGATGGCGCTTTAGTCCTGCCATGAAGATAGGAGAGAATGTCGGATTATGGGTCGAGAGCGGTATTATTGAACAGGAGGGAGCAAGGGTAGCCCCAAATTCGAATCTCGAATTGAGTGGCTCAGTAGTCTTTGCCGAAAGCGAAGAAACCCCACAATTCGATTGTAGTGCCCGAGTAAACCTCGACGGCAATGTAGTATACGCTACGGTCGATGAAGGTCGTTTTACCGCAACTGTGACCTCGCCTTCAACAACCGGTTCTTATCCCCTGACTTGGTCTGTAGGTTGTCTACCTGCAGAAGGTAGAGATACGACCAATCAGATCACTTCGGTCTATTGGATCGGTGTCGATGCTAGCGGGCCAGTGCCAACGGAAATCACCGCACCGCGACCTGGTTCAGTACTAGATGCGCAAATGCAATTATTACAACTTGAGATATCAGATGACTTTGGAATCGATACCCAGAGCGTGCAATTAATCTGGTGGGTGACTGCGATTGAAACCGGAATAACCATCACCGAAGGGACAGATGACATGACTCTGATAGGCACTGAAAACTCGGGCCAGAAAGTCGGCTTTGAGGGCCTAATCGATCTCTCTGGCATCGATGTGGAGTTGCAATATCAGAGATTACAATGTCATATCCGTCTGGTCGGCCGTGATTTAGCTGGAAATGAATTCCAGAGCAGTCCTACTTTCAATAGTGATAACAAACCCTTCGCAACATGGGACCTTCATCATATAACTCCCGAGTTTTCTATCCAGAGTGGTGGCGTTGAAATTTCTAAATCGACTCTAGAGGTTGACAAAACCGCAGCAGTGCAGGTTGCAGTATCCAATACTGGAGATCGTGATGGTGAGGTGGAAGTTACAGTCGAGTTGGTAAAATTAGACGGTAGCCGTGAATTACTGAAGCGTGGTATGCTCTTGATAGAAGCTAATGCAATCAATAACTTCGTAATCGACTGGCGACCGACCGATCCCGGTATCCAATGGATTGAGGCTTCAATTCCAGATTCGGATCCCATCCAATCGGATTTGGTCACGGTAGCAGGGCCCAAAGAGGATTCTCTTTTCGAAGGAGTGATGGGTAACGCAAATCCTATTCTTCTTGGCATGTCAATATTGATGGTTATACTCTTGACAGTTCTTGGTTTGATGTGGTTACGAATTACTACTGCAGGTAAGGGCGGGGACGATGGTCATCTCTTTGAGATGGTAGATGCAGACGAGTTCGAAGATTCTGAGTATGAGGATGATGAAGACGATGCTGATGCTGACGATGACGGTTATGACGAGGATTAGTAAGTCATAGTTGGTTTTTGTACGTTACTTAATTCGCTGCACCTCATACGGAATCATTGAATATCGTATTACACTGGAAAGTATATGGCGAACAGCACAAACACAGCAGCACCGTACCAATTGTATTATTTCCCCATCCCTGGTCGAGCAGAAGCAAGTCGAGTAGCCTTGTCTCTAGCCAATTTAGATTGGAAAGATAATCTAATCAATGGCGAAGAATATGGACGTATGAAACAAAATGGCGACCTACCATGGGGTATGGTGCCAATTCTTACAACCCCAGAAGGAGTACTAGCAGAGTCCGCCGCTATTCTCCGATATATTGGGGGTATGGCTGGATTGACCCCCACAGACCCATTCCAAGCGGCAAAAGTCGATGAGTTCATCGATGGCTACGAACCGTTTTCACCGCTTTCAAGTGATTCTTTTTCAATCGAGGATGTCGAAGAAAGAACCAGAGCCAGAGAGGCACTATTCGAAGAAGATGGTAAAGGAACAGAAGGTCTCAAAGCAGTGGAGAAGAAGATTGCAGAATCAACTACCGGTTGGGCTGCTAGTACCACAGAAATGAATATTGCAGATCTGAGAGTATTCACTTCATTATTCGGTCTATTCTCAGGTAACTTTGATGGTGTCATTAAGGCAACTCTCGCTGACTACCCCGGTCTATTGCAATATCATGACAAGGTCGCTAACGAGCCAAGAATCAAGGCGCATTATGCAGATATCTCAGAAGGGTCGTTGTGCTGGACTTACCAGCCTGGTGCATTCGCTGACCTTGTTTGATGATTATAAAATCGATACTTTAGTGATTAATACAGGGGATTTCCCCAGTGCGATAGCGAACCTGTTTTACGATGGTTTTACAACTTATAATCAAGATTCTGAAAGTTTGAGGAAACCGAATTCACCATTATCAACCGCGACAACAATATCACCATCACTAGTCAAGCAAATATCTTCTCCAGCCCAATCGCCATTCTCTTCTCCCGCATATGTTGCTTCCCAAACCAACTGGCCGGCTGAATCATATTTGATCAGGTATACTCTCCAGCTATCCGAACAATCATTTCCATTACATTCTGAGTAGGATGAATATTCATCACCAGTTCCAGCAACAACGATTACTCCTCCATCTGAAGTCGCTACTAAACCCCATGCTTCGTCATGGATATATTGTGGGTTGAAACCTCTTGGGTTACCTCGTATATTCTCCCATAAAAGATCGCCATCATTGTTTAGCATCAGAGTATATGTATCCCAGTTTTCGGTTCCTGAAACAGTGTGTCCTGACAGGAATATCGAGCCATTTACAGAGATATCAAAGGCGAAACTATGGTCTTGTGCATTACCACCATATGTCTTACTCCAAATGACATCACCAGACATATCCATCTTCATCAATGCATAATCAAGTGCTTCTTCAGTCAATCCTGAAATGATTAATTGGTTATTATAACTGCCAATTCGATATCCTTGAGCCATATGTGAATTGAGACTCATGGATGAAACTTCAGTGCCATTAATGTCTAAAAATACCATGTGTCCCTTACCTTCAGTAAAGAAGGTATTCTCTCTATCTAGTGCATCTATGTATCCAACAGCAGCAAACCCGGTTGGGGTTTCGACTATACTTTCTAGTGCATCACTTCCACCATTATTAGTGGTTTCAATAAATATTGTAGAACCTGTTTGTTTGTCTAATTTGATAACTGTACTATCTTCGTTAATCGCTCCTACAATAACATAACCATCAGTGACTTCGATTGCACTATTTCCTAAGTTATGACCTGCTGTACCAAATTCTTTTTTCCACTTGAAGTCACCGTTTTCATCGACCTTGGTCACGAGAATTTTTGCACTATTTGGAATGAATCCAGTTTCTCCTATTTGCAAAAACCCTCCGTCATTGCATGCTAAAATGAAGTGACCATGAGATTCTTCCTGCGAACCTCCAACAGATTTTATCCAAACTTGTTGAGGTGCTTGACTTGGTGTAGGTGATTGGCTCGTTTCACCGAATATTGCCATTACATCCTCAGCAGATTGTGCAAAGAATGTGTCAAATTCGGTTAGATAATCACTTCTTGTCTTGTTGAAGTTCGCTTCAAATGCTGCATTAAAACCTAATTCATCCAGGTCGCCATAGAATCCATCTATGAATGCATCAACGCCTTCATTGTGAATGAGATAAGCAATAAACCAAGCTCCAACATCATACACATTTACCTGTGCATCATATCCAATCTGATCTAGTGTTTCACCTTGGGAGTTATATCCTTCTTGGGACATATTCAACTTACGTTCCATCACTTGTTTGAGATAATTGTCGCTTACACCATCTTGTTTAGAATACAGAGACTGAGCCATGAATTCGGCTCCTCCTTCCGCGAACCAAGGCTTGCCTTTTCCACCCATCTTCGAATCCCTTTCACAAGTATCTCTGTTATCGTCACTGCACTCATCACTGATTTGTGAATGCTGGAAGATGTGGAAGTATTCGTGCAGAGTTACTGGCTTGTAATCTTCTTCTTCAGGTCCAGGGTACTTGGATGACATAATCATCATGAAGAAATCGTAATCGAGATGACTTCGCTTGAAAGTGCTTATTGCAGCACCGCCGTCATCGACGTAGTTAGTGAAAATCTGATAGTTTTCATTTGCACAATCCCACTCTTCATTCCACTTGGAATCCAATGCTTTGTGGCGTTGACAATACTCATCTTCCAGAACCTTTGCAGCATCTAAATCATTACCGATGACATAGATTTCAACCGGTCCGAAATTACCCCATTCTTCAGCCGCTATGTTGTACCATTCTAAGGTCAATTCAAGGGCTTCATCAGAAACATCTGAGGTTTTGAAAATTTCTGGCTCAGCGCAGGTCACTACGCCCCATTCGAGTGTACCATCAGTGCCATCTGGACAAATGATCGCATATGGTGAGACTTCAGGCTCTGCTATTGAATTGTTATCTTCTGAATTATTGGAATCAGGGTTTAAATCCTCATTGGAGTCATCATTGGAACCCTGTTCTAAATTCTCATTGGAATCATCATCAGAATCAGAGATTTCATCATTACCGAAACATCCAGCAGTTGCTGAAAGGAGCATGAGGAGTGAAAAAGTGAGTGCATTGAGGCGTTTCATGCTTTGGCCAAGAAGGCCAATTTGATGAACATATGCCTTCACCAGATGTATTTTCTTTTCTTAGAGATGTTTATTGACAGTCCTCACGGTGTGTCCTAACTATTCGTTATCGAATAACACCTTATCTTTGGAATATCCCCGCACGGCCATTAGTGAAAATATTGCAGTCATCATAAAGCAGCACCAAAAAAAGCAAAGAGAGATTATATCCGCAGCGATACCTGCACCCACTCCTAGCAAAATGAACGGTAAACCGAATAAATCCTCTATGACCTCATCCCATCCACCAGCAAATAAATCATCGCTACCCCCTTCAGAATTTTGACAATCTGGATTTTGTGATGTATCACATGACTCAGAACTATCATTGGATATTGCCATTGAAATAGTAGAAAAAGCACAAATTAGTGCAAGTGCAACGAAAATAACAGTCTTAGTTGTGGGTGGTGCAATCGGATTGGTGTTCCATTCAAACTCTTTATCACAATGAGGGCAATCAAATAGCCCAGACTGTCCCTCATCTAGGGCGATTTCATCATCACAATGCGGACATTGGATGATTGGCATGATAATTGTAAAAAATGGTTTGAGATAAAGATTGGGGCATAATCCAATCGATTATAGCCATCATTGTATTCTTGAAATGTCAACAAGGTAATTGAAAGAACTTTACGTGCAATTACCTTGGTATGCCCATGG
>CAJIYT010000048.1 GCA_905181715.1 uncultured Candidatus Poseidoniales archaeon | reverse complement strand
CGTGAATCCGCCGAGCAGAACCAACAAGGTACCAGTGATTAGTTTGCCACGGTGACTAATTGCACTTGGCCACATCTTAGCGAAAACAGGTGCGATTTTATCACCGAAAGGAGTGAACATCAATAATCCGAGGACTATAGGTATCCAATGAAACAATAATTGGGTATCTGCATTCATCTCAAGCACCTTCTATTACCGGGACTAAGCGTCCGTATGCTTGCCAAACATCCTCATCGGAATGTTCAGGGCCAGCCCAGGCGATTACACCATTGGGCTTGACTATGAAATATGTAGGAGTGGCTCTTATTTGCCAAGTATCTTTCTGTGTATCATCAGCCATCCCATCAAGATAATAAAACTCATGACCGTAAGTATTTCTGAAATTAATCACGTTTTCTCTAGTATAATCCTCGCCACCTAAAGGTAAAGATATCGCCACTGCAATGAAGTTCACATTTGCTCTTCCGGTTGCAGGACTATTATCGATCAATTCTGCATTTTCTGCGATTGTCCCAGCGCTTTTCTTACAGTAACCGCAATTGATATCCATGAATTCGACGATTGTCCAATCGCCATCACTCGATCCCTCAACCCATGATGAATCATATGTTGAGTTTAGACTATAATCAACCCAAGCTCCACCATTATAGACACTGCCTGTAAGTGCAGGTGCACGTTGACCCTCCTTGACACCAACATAGACGGGATTGGTAGTTATCGCAACATAGGCTAAACTGCCAAAGAAAAGCAACATGATAAACATAGTTGCATCTGCACGGGCATCGCCTGATTCTGAGTTTTTCAATATTCTCCTCATAATTATTCCTCCATTCCGATCTCTTCAATCAAGGCTCGGACTGTGTGACGCACTGCATCCTCACTGTTGTAAGTTGGCACACACCCCAATCCTCGCAAGCGGTCGATTGCCAACATTGCACGGGGAATATCACCAGCCCAGCCACGATCGCCGCCAGTATACTCGATACTCGCATCCGTACAACCGGTCTCTGCGACTACTATCTCAGCGATACGACGAACACTGATGGTATCGTCGCTGCCAAGATTACAGAGGTTGAAAGGTTCATTCGTCACCTCGATTACATGAAGAATAGAATCTACACATTCCTTGACCTCCATGTATGACTTCTCCTGGAGTCCGTTCCCGAGAACTTCCAAGCGCGAAGGGTCGGCGATTAATTTGTGAATGAAATCAAAGATAACCCCATGTGTACCTCGCTCACCGATGATATTGGCGAAGCGGAAAACCCATGCTTGTAAGCCGAATGTTCCGACCCAACTACCTATCAAACCCTCAGCTGCTAGTTTTGCAGCGCCATATAGGGAGATGGGGATGGTAGGGCCATAATTTTCAGGTGTCGGCATTGGAGCCCCTTCACCGTATACTACTGAGGAGGAGGAAAAGGCAATTCTCTTCACCCCACAGAGACGCATTGCCTCAAGAACGTTGTATGTAGCGATAGTACCATGCTTTAGGTCAGTATCTGTAATAGCAATTCCAAGCCTGATATCAGCATTAGCCGCAAGGTGGAAGACAAAATCAATCCCTTTCATACAATCGATTGTCGCAGATAAATCACAAAGGTCGATATTGTGATGAATAACTGCACCTGACTCGATATTATCAGCGATAAACTCTATACGGCCAGATGAAAGATTGTCGGCGACATGGACCTCATCGCCACGTTCTATCAATCTGTCAATAAGATGTGAACCTATGAAACCTGCACCACCTGTAACCAGCACTCGCATGAGACCGCCTCCGACTTATTCGGTTTGAGCATTGCGCGGGATGGTTCGCTGATAATTCAGATTCAGTATTAATTCCAGAAACCATAGCCCTCTCTTTGTAAGAGAGTTTCTAAATCACTTTCACTAAGGTCACAGAAGACTTATCAGACCGTTGGCGTTTATCTGTATTTGACGTGAAGGTACAGCGTCGAATTAACTAAAAGTGCCAGGAGTTGAAAAAAATGCCAACAAAGAAACAAGAAGAAATGAATGAAGAAAAGAACGAGAACAGTAGCCTATTGGTGGGCTACGCCCGCAAATCCAATGCGGGGGGTGCACTGAAATTATCGGTAAATACCGATTCTTTCGCTGATTGCCAGACATATGTCACCAGTGATGGGCAGGTCTATGCCCAATTGTTGATCAGCATGAGGGCCTTGAATAAGGTACTAGATGGTGAACGCGCTGTGACCACTATCAGCCAAATACAAGATTGAATGTAATAGTAAGCGGGAGTCGCTTTATGTGCGGCTCCCGCAATCTAGTGTTGCTTCGCTCACCGAAGATTGAAATATTACCAAACCGGTTTTCTAATGTAAATGGAGCCGAAGAGCATACATATGCCGGTCGTGGCCGGCGGTTTAATGCAAAACGTGGTAAAACCACTTCGTGTCGTGGCAGGTATGCCTATGTACAACGAAGAGGAGACTATTGGCACTGTTGTCACCAAGGTCCTTCGCCATGTAGACCAAGTTATCTGTGTCGACGACGGATCTTCTGATTCAAGTGCTCGAATTGCAGAGTCATGTGGTGCTATCGTTCATCGTCATCGTGTTAATCGCGGCTATGGTGGGGCATTGAAATCTCTTTTTGCTGCTGCAATAGAGATGGATGCTGAAATACTCGTACTATTGGATAGCGATGGTCAACATCGACCTGAAGACATTCCCAATATGATTGCACCTCTCTTTGACGACGAAGCCGATTTAGTGATTGGTAGCCGTTTCACAGGTGACGGTGGCCATACCGATATGCCCCTGCATAGAAAACTGGGTATTAAGGTCATTACAGCAGCCAGTAATCTATCTAGTGACATGGGTATTTCTGACACTCAATCTGGGTTCAGAGCTTTTTCACGAGTCGCCATGGAAAAATTGCGCTTCGGTTCAGAAGGTATGGAATTGAGCCTCGAAATGCTTGAGGATGCGCATGAGAAAAACCTCAGGATAAAGGAGATTCCAGTTGTCGTGCGTTATGATGTTCCAAAAAGCAGTAATTTCACCGCTATAAGTCATGGGTTCACTATCCTTGCTTATGCATTGATGACCCTTTCTCAAAAGAAACCATTGCTTGTCCTCGGACTACCAGGACTTGGGCTATTCGCCACCAGTGCTGCTATGGCAATGCAATTGGTCAGTGGTTTTACCGAACAGGTTGATTTGATTATAGGTCCAGGTCTAACCTCGATATGGATAGGTATTCTAGGATTAGCTTTGATGGCTACCGGCTTGGTATTACAGAGTGCACGTAATTTCATCAGGCACCTACTGGTTAGAGAATTCGGCCTAAACTGACTGAGTAAAGCACAGCCTTCATTGCTCAAGCCAAACCCCCGCTGATTATGGCAGACTGGTCGCAGCGATACGACCGGATCTCTGGTGACCTAGCAAGAAGTGCTGAAGAAAAAGTCGATGCGGCATATTCGAGTTTGTTGACTCAACCAAAAACAGTTGTAATACTAGCGCTAATAATCGCTGCATGGTTCGCAAATGTAGGTAGTGATTTTGGCGAACAAATCGCAGATGACGTGGAAATCTTCCTACCCGAAGGTGCTCAATCAACAGATTTGCTAATGGAGGTTAGAAGTGAATGGTCGACCGATATTTCACTGATCTATATCCAATCTCCAAATATTGATTTCCCGGGTGATAATTCCACTAACATATCCAATGTCGAAATATTACGCGAGATTAGTTGGATAGAAGGTGATGCTGATAATCTCGGCAAAGCCCAATTGCAACGTGGAATAGATTGGAACAAGGATGACCATGGCCGTCAGGACGGAGTTTTGTGGATTATCTCTCTCGCCCAAATCATCAAGGAGGTTAATTCCAGTGATGGTCGTTTCAATCTCGCTATGTGTGAGAATGGAATCAATACTAGAATCGGTGGCTTGTTAGATTGTGATACATTAGACCAAGCCAGTGGTGGAGGAGGAGACTATTCCATCCCAGAACAAGATCGTATAGACGAGATTATCGGTCGTTCGGAAGGAGGTATGGACGCTCTCGTACGTGACACAAATGGTGATGGAATATGGGATACTACCGCAGTTATTATCGGCATGACACATGACATGAGTGTTACTGGCCAATGGGAAGATTATAGTGAATTCTTTCTCCATGTTGAAGAAATCATTGACATCGAAAATCGCCCATCTTCAAGTATTTCTACCAAGATGACTTTGACCGGTCTTTCAAAGGTTCTTGAGGATATTTCTGAAGAGATATATCTCGATTTAGTCGACATGTTGCCTATATCTTTAGTGATAACCGTAATCGTCATCACTGTTCTTCATCGGAGTTGGAAGGTCGTAATAATCTCGGGAACCCCGATAATGATGGCACTATCAGTGACTTTTGGGGCTTCGGTATTGCTCGATATGACCTTGACACCAATGATTATCGCGACCTTTCCTATTCTGATCGGTTTAGGTGTTGATTATGCCTTGCATATGATAAATCGAATTGAGGAAGTGAGACGGAAACGTATCGATGATGCTACTGAAGAAAATGAGAGGCGGAGACGGAAAGGATTGCCGGCTGAAGAGCCACCATACCTCTGGGACCCTGTAATGTATCGCGAGTGTGTCATGGAAATGACAAAATCAACTGGTGTCGCTGTTGTTCTCTCTGCCTTGACCACAGTAGTTGGTTTCGCCGTATTGATCGCCCCTGCGATAGTGCCGATAATACCGATTCGTTCGGTTGGATTAACACTGGTGGTTGGAATCCTTTCCACTTTGGTTTTCAGTATTATCATGGTCCCTGTTCTTGCCTGGTTATTAAAATTCAACAAGCGTACAAACCCGCCGATGTGGGGTAAAGTTAGCCGATTGCCGATCAAACATTTCGGTTTGATTTTACTATTTACCGCTGTTGTAACGGGCTATGGATTGATGATGATGGACGAGATGTCCAAACCGATAACCGGTTCAAGTGAAGCTCCTGAAGGAATTGATTCACTCGATACTCTCGCAGAATATTCCGAGCAATTCGGTGGAGGGCAAACATCTCTGTTTATCTTTGACGCATCGGTAAGAGGAGCGCAAAATGAGACTCTAGCAATAAGAGATTTGCCGGTTCTCGACAATATGGATGCTTTAGAACAACGAATAGATGCTGTTGACCAGACCAATACCACGAGTGTTGTGACTTTTTTGAAAGCGATTCCTGTTACTCTTCAGGTAGTTGATGGAGTGGTTATCTACGAAGGTAGTCTGTGGGATTTGCTACATGAGGAATGCTGGGAAGCGGATCTAGATTCGCTCAATTGTGCTGCTTGGATAGTTTTGGATGGGACCGGCCCAGAGGGCAGAAAGGGTATACGTCGCGACATGGTCAATGTAGCCTTTGATACACTCTCACCTGAAGTTCAGTCGATGTTGATGAATGAAGCAGGTGATAAGGCTTTAGTCTATGTAACTCAGCCCTATATGAATCTTAATTACGCCGGCGAGTTACGCGACGATATCGATGGTATGCTTGCTGAGGACATGGCAGAACCAGGGATTAGCACCTCACCTCTAACCGGTGGATTGCCAGTTAGTTTAGACATAAATGCCGGCATTCATGATTCTCAGAGCCAAACCACAATTTTCACCTTGATTCTGTTAACTCTGGTATTAATGCTGGTATTCCGTTCATTCAGGATAGGAATATACACCATGATTCCTGTTTCTGTGGTTATTCTTTGGCAACCACTATTGATGAAATCAGGTGATGTTAACGTCAATATATTTACTGCCATGATTGGCACAATCGTCTTTGGAATCGGAGTCGATGATGCAATTCACGTCATGCATCGTATTCGCGAAGAGGGGGAAACTCCGGTCGGTATCAGTAAGGCCATTGAAAGAACCGGGCAGACGATTTTTGAAACCACTGCGACCACCATCTCGGGCTTATGCGCAGGATTATTCCTCTCGTTCCCAGGGTTAGAGAACTTCTTCATCTTGATGATAGCGCTAATCACCTTCGCATTCCTAACCAGTACCTTCCTATTGCCATCGCTAATTGCTTGTGAGCATACTCTGCGGCATCGAATCAAAGGCCTACCCCCATGGGGAGATTTTGGTGAGGGACCAGTTATATTGAATGAAAATAGTGAGAGCATAGACGCAGTTCTAGAAGGATAGAACAAGGTGGGGGGAGTAGGGAGTAAGCCCCTTTCTGTTACCTTGCGGCGACTGCATTCAACTTAGCACTCTACCTGTCCCTTGGCGTGCCGCCTCAGCGGGACTGTTTGAGCTTGCTCCGGCGTGGCTGCTCGTCTCATCGACATTCTGGCAATCTCGTCGTTTCCGATTCATTGTACACACCCGATATCGTTCGTTTCTTCTACATCGACCTGATCATCACTGATCTCTTCCTTCTGTCAGACGCCTGCACTATGGAGAGGGGACTTTCCTCAGGGTCGAACCCTGTCAGCAGTCCTCCTACTCCCCCAAGCCAACGCGCTGGTTACAAGATAAGAATCTACTCCTCTGACAATTAACCTCGTTACAAAGGTAATAATGACACAATTACTCACTGATAGTCAGAGTTATAGTTATCGACATCACTTTCGTGTTCGATAAGATCAATCGGTTTACGCCACAGGAATACCAGCAATCCTATCAGTACAATAGCGATAATTGCAACTGCAGAAAGAGCAATACTATTTGCAGTATTAAATGATGACACTACTAAGGAACTCTCACCATTGCTTACCTCCATGGCATCGGTTCTTACCGAGGTGCCATCCGGTAAACTCAATTCAAACCAAACTCTACCACCAGTTTCTGGAATCCACTCCAATGAAGCATTCTTACTTTTTCCAGCACCAATATTTAGTTCGATGACATCAATCAATTCACGGCTACCTCCGGATTGAACCGACTCAACTCTCACTCTGATTTTCCCATCGGCTAAACCATCGTTGTGAATCATAATGTAAATCTCGAAAGGTACATCGATAATTGGTTCATCGGTTAAGAAAGAAACATCTTCCTTTGAAAATCTCATATCTATTTCACGATTTGCTAATCTTAGCACCGCTAGTGGAGTATCGTCATTATTGAACACACGGCTAATGGGTTGACCTGCCTGATCTTTTCCTTCAACCCACAATCTCAGATCTAATGCATTACCTCTTAACTCCAAAGGTATTATTTCTTCAAGATTGATGATTGCTTGCATTGGAATTGCCGGACCTTGCGCATTTCCAGCAAGGAGTTCAAGCGAGGAATTACCCATAGCAACCGCCAGCGAATGGAAAGTTAGCCCTGCAGGAAGAACAACCCATTGCAGAACCATGGTATCCATATCGAGGCCTTCTAACTCATTGATAGAAATCTCAATCGAAAGATTATCCCACATCCATTCAGGTACTGATTCATCGCTTCTTGGTGCGATTAAACCATTCACTTCAGGAGGCGCAGAATCAACGATAACCCAAGCAGCAACTAACGTATCATCAGTACGGTCAAGGCCTCCAGTAGGTAAATCACTGGCTTTTATTGTCAGTGGATAAACACCGGATTCACTTGGAGTTTGGAAATCTACTGCTATCTCACCTGCGGACGAAGTTCCAAGAAATGGAACATTATCTAACTTGACCTCAATCTCTAAATCCTCTATTACAAGCTCTTTATCACGGTGCCAAATCAATTGTCCATGAACCAAGCTCTCTTGTAACGGCAGTACCCAATAAGAAGAATTAGCTAAAGTAACAGATGATAAATCGACTTCTACCTCTGTTGAGAAGCGCCAATCCATGTGAGTAGGAGTTACTCTTGAGGATTGTCCAGCATCATCCCAAGCGGAGATACCCATACTCCTAACCACTGAAGGATCACTGCTGAATCCCCAATCGAATTCCATAGTGAAGTCGATTATCACATCAGAATCAAAATCTGCAATTCCAGCACGAGGACCACAATCAATTACCGTCATCAAAACTTCGCTGGAAACACATGTTTGTGCCCTTTGATCCCAAGTTATAGCAAAATAATTATCCTCATCAATTGCCAAATCAACAATTACACGTTCTAGGTCGCCATACCCATTTGACTCATTGATAGGGACACTAAGCGTATATTCGGTAGATGGATGTATCCAGAGACGTTCTCCATCGGACCATGATACTTCATCCTGAATAATATTAGGAGCACCATCTTCTGCTAACTTAATGGTGAACATCGGATCTAATTCACTACCCCCGTCATCCATCAATAATCCGGCAGGATTAGCGATCTCAATCCAGCCTTGTACCAAATCACCTTCGACTGAACCATCTAGGTCGATCCCCAACAAGTAATCGCCTTGCAATTGAGACAGGTCGCTTGGTAATTCCATATCTATTGTCTGTATCTGGCCAGTCCACGAACTGAGAATCATGGCCTGAGCATGACGAGGCAATGTTGGCCTATCGGCGACAGTGAAACGTATTTCTAAATCATCTCCTGGAAGGTGATGATCAAGTTTTGCAACAGAACTAGAAATTAAGACTGGCTCTAAGCCATCGGTTTCAAAGGTAAGATTATCAGCGACTAACCAAATTATTTCCTGGCCTTTCAATCCATTAACAGCTACTGAAATATCCATTTGATCGGCGATAGAAGATACAGATATGGGTAGAGAAATAATACCATCGACAACTGTACTATTGACCGCTATATCCTGACCATCATCACTGACGATGGCAATTACATCGAAACTTCTAGGGCTGCTATCGGCAATATCCTCAAATCGTAACTGAACCTGTAAAGTCGGTTCTAATCCTGGTTCGACATAAGGGGCATCCCAAGAAGAACGAATTCCAGTTTCAGACAAGATCCACCAATCTACAACTTCGATATCCTGCTCTAACCCCATAGCACTGCCAGCGCCGAATAAATATTCAGCAGGCAATGACGATGCGTCTACCATCTCCAAAGAGACAGATGCTCGCAGACTCTGCTCCTCAGCCCAAGAGGCATCTACCCTAAGCCGATGAGTAAACATCACAACACTACCTTGGCTTTCGATTTGTATCGAAGAGACTTCGATTAAATTACTTATTTGGCAACTGGCAAGTTGCATCGGATCCTGTATTTGGCAACTAACTGATTGTTGAGCATAACTACCATCAAGGTCAAGACGAACACCCCAATTATTTCCACTCATATGTGTGATTACATCTGTGACGCCTAACTCCATCAAATCAAAAGTCGATACGAACTCAATCCATTTATCCGAAGCCGAAATTGTCTCACTAGCATTGTAAACCAATAATTCTCCTGCTTGTGGTGAAGAGGAAAATAAGATATCGTCGAGTGAAACAGTTATTGAACCAGCTTTGGCCATCGAAATGGGCAATGTGACAACCGTTTGACCAGATGCGGTTGGTGATGAAGAAATTGCAGAATTGATGGAACGAGTTAATGGATGCGAATAATCAGCTTGGAAGGAAGTTGAAGCAAGCCATGGGGCATTGATTCCACTGACCTGTAATAATCCACCAGATGATGAGACTCTCAGTTCTGTAGTAACAAAAGAAAAACCTCCAAGTTCAAGTTCTGAATTAGCAGAGGAAAGCGCTGATTTTAGGGTGGAAAGCTCGGATGAACTGAGAGTAATTGTCTGCGAGGAGAATACATTACCAATATTTTTGCTTACGACAGTTACTCCTGCGAGTCTAATGTCGACATTTACACCACTGATTACACCATCTTCTCCTGCAACTGCGAATGAAAAGTGCTTAAGCCCTTCACGTGGCAAAAATATTTCTCCGCTCTGTGGTGTTGAGCCTTGTAAGTCAAACATAACACCAGAATCTCCACCTTTAAACCCACCTTGGAAACCCCATGAGTCCACATCTTCGTGAGATAGAGTCCATTCTTGAACTCCATCAGTACCAACATCCATATGCGGATTTATCGGTGATGAATCCGAATCGATTTCAACACTGAAACGAGTTATAGCCCAATTGGAATCACCAGTCCATTTCAATTGTAATTCTGTTGCAGCTGCCTGCAAAAGGTAGGACTTATCGAGATCGATTTCAATCCAACTACCTCCATCGAAGGATGCCTCTAATTTGCCGCTTCCAGTGTGATTTAACTCAGGTGTAATTCTTGAAAAGGGAGTGGAGAGGAGCCATACTGGAGTGCTAAGTCCACCGCCGCTATTCCCACTCACTGTCCCAGATGACCAACTTGAACTTGAACGGGTCCATCCATCAAGACTGGGATCATCGTGGAATCCATTGACTAAAGAACCTTGAAGATGGATTCCGTAGATGATTGGTGCACCTTTATCACTCGCTTCTAAGGTAATCGATAATTTCACCGCTGGGTATTGTTGCCAATCTATAACTCCCAAATCGAATGACTTTTCATTACGGTCTTTGAACCCAGGAATATTATCTCCATTTGCCGCATCTTTCAGAGTCCAAGAAAAGAATGCATTCGGTGGGATGGCTACATCGATTGACATCAGACCATAGCGGTCATTTTGACTTTCATATTGGTTATTTGCACTTGCCCCGAAGGCAGGAGAGATCCAATTGCCGAGGCCACCTGGCATTATTTGTTCGATATCGAGAACACCACCATTCGGGCCATCCCCCCATGAATCGAAAACTTGGAACTCATAGGTTCCAATAGTAGTGAAAACCAGAGGAGGGGTTTCGGTTGCCGAACGATATACCTGGTTATTTGCCATCGAACTGGTTGATTTCCACTCTATCCAAGAACTACTCCCTGGAACCTTGTATTTTATCGATGTTTCATAACAATAGATGGCTGAACAAGTGTAAATCATACTCATTTCCCCGCCGGTCAAAACGATTGATTTAACTGCTGATTGAGTACCACTCCAACCTCCAATTGTCCCAATAACTGTTGGATCGGTATTGAGCAATGTCAATTCACTACTATTGACCTCAACACCATAATAGGAGGTTAAAGAATGGTCGAAATCCGCCGAACTATCCCACGAAAAAGCACTACTGACAGGCCAAACATTTGCTGAGAGCGATAGATCGATTCCCTTGACTACTTTGCCTTCGGGAATGGCTACAGAGAGGTCACCAGAGATCCCATTTGGACTACTACCAACAACTACGTCGATGCTCGAACCAATGGAGAGAGGGGCTGCTGAAACAAAGGGAGTTACTAACATCAATAACATGAGCGAGGTCAAAAAGTAGGCTGCCCTTTTCATCCCCATGCCTATGGCATGGTCGGTCAAGTAGTTAATAGTCACTTCAAAAAGCCATATGGACTACATTCCCCAGCGGGTGTCATGATAGATGTCGAGCAACTCAAACAACAAGCCGGTATCCGTGCATGTGACTATGTCAAAGATGGCATGAAAGTGGGATTAGGGACTGGTTCAACAGTGAAATATTCTGTGATAGAATTAGGACGGAAAATCAATGAAGAGGGCATGCAGATAGTAGGAGTACCAACTAGCATTGCTACCGCTGATTTGGCAAGAAAAGTAGGCATTCCTCTAGTCGAACTTGATGATGTGACTAATCTCGATGTAGTGATCGATGGCACCGATGAATTCGATTCAAATTTCCAACTGATAAAGGGAGGAGGAGCTGCCCTTTTACGTGAAAAAATTGTCGCCCAACAATCTGCAGCAATGGTCGTAGTCGCAGATGACAGAAAAGAGGTTGAGACTCTCGGAGCATTCCCCCTACCTATCGAGATTACACCGTTTTCTCATGGTATTACCATCGAAAGAATATCCCAGGAATTGGGGTGCCAAGTGACCTTGCGCAATGTAAGTGGGGACACGCTTACTACAGATAATGGCAACTACATTGCCGATGCGCACACCGGTCCAAATATAACTGACCCATCCTCTTGTGAAAAGGCGTTATTGCAAATAGCAGGTGTGGTTCAAGTGGGGTTATTCATCAATATGTGTGACGTGGTTATTCTTGCTAGTGAAAACGGGATACGGACACTAACCAAGCCCGATGGAAGACTCAGTTAATGCGGCAACCGTAAATACAAGCGGCACTCCGGCCAAAATGGGCCATTAGCTTAGTCAGGTAGAGCGACAGACTCTTAATCTGTAGGCCGCGGGTTCGAACCCCGTATGGCCCGTTATTTTTTCATACAGCGGAGCGTATTTTTCTTTTTGATTTACCATTCGCAGGAAAGTGCGATTCTAGCCCTAAAAACGTATATTTTATAATTCACTTACTGATTAAAAGCAACCCTTAGGTATAGATTATTTGAAGATACGAAGTTCATTCGATTACATTGCCAATTATTGTTCCCGCATCACCACGTAACGCAGCAATTGCATCGCCAGGTTGACAGATTATCGCTTTGAGAGAAGGGGACATCTCTACCGCATCTATCAATGAAGATACTTTTGGTCCCATCGATCCCGGTGGAAATTGACCTTCTTCCATGAAGTCTTTGGCTACTGCAAGGGACATACATGGATGTGCAACTTCGGTATCCAAACCAAAATCAGTCCTCAGTCCATCAACTGCCGTAGATATTATCAGTGCATCTGCCTTAAGTTCTATCGCTAAAAGTGCAGATACGCGATCCTTGTCAACGACAGCTGGGATCCCTAACCACTCATTGCCATGACGAATCACAGGGATGCCACCCCCGCCACAGCATATCACAACTGCTCGCAAATCCACAAGTTGAGAAATCACATCGATGTCGAGTAACTTTAGCGGATTTGGTGAAGCAACAACCCTACGCGGTCCATCTATGGTTTCAGCTACATCCCATTCGTTAGCAAATACAGCATCGTTTGAGAGAATTGGACCAACTGGTTTACTTGGAATTTTGAAACCAGGATCATCTGCTGCCACCTCAACCCGTGTTAGAATAACCGCTGTTCTTTCGGGACGTTGCCTCCTATATAGAATTGAATCAAGATGAATCGATAACTCGTGACCTATCATTCCTTGAGTCGCAGCCACCCATGAATCCATCCCTTGATCATTTTCGGCATCAAGTGTTAACAATCGACCTACCTGTGGCCCGTTACCATGAGTTAGAATAACTCTCCATCCACCCTCAAGAAGGTCTATCACGTCTGAGAGTACCTTGGCAAGAACAAGTGCTGATTGTTTTTCATCAGAACCTGTTGGTGATGAAAGGGCATTTCCGCCAATCGCATAGATAACAAGACGAGCCATACATCGACTCACCTCCCCTTCTGTTTGATGGTTTCCCCGCTGTGAAGATTGACCGTGGGATTGAAGGACGTGGCACCTTACGTCCGGACATGGCGAAGGATATCTGGATTGGAAACGTCCAGTCGGGTATGCATGATGGTGCCCAAGTAGAATTGAAGGGTTGGGTTAAGAGAACCCGTGGTTCTAACCGCATTCGCTTTATCGTCTTGAGAGATTCAACTGGTACAATTCAATGTGTTGCTAAAAAGGAGGAATTAGGCGATGAGAATTTCGAGCAAGCCGCTAGTGCATTAATCGAAGCTTCGCTAATAGTCAAAGGAACAGTGAATGTTGACGAGCGTGCACCAGGGGGCCATGAATTGGTCGTTTCTTCCGTCGAGGTCGTCGGTGCAGTCAGAGAGGATGCACCGTTCCCAATTACCGAGTCGGCGATGAGTGCTGCCGATGGCGGTGAGACCGAATTCTTACTAGACAATCGTCACCTCTACTTACGAACAGGGCGTATGACCACAATGCTACAAATCCGCTCATCGGTATTTGGTGCAATTCATTCATACTTTCGTGATCTAGACTTCGTTGAGTACCAAGCGCCTTGCTTTGTCGCCGGCGCAGTAGAAGGAGGATCGACCCTCTTCGAGGTGCCGTATTTTGGCCGCAAAGTATACCTGACACAATCTTGGCAACTCTATGCCGAAGCAGCGATGCCAGCACTGGAACGACTCTACACCGTGGCTCCATCTTTCCGGGCAGAAAAAAGCCGTACACGACGCCATTTAACCGAATTCTGGCATGCTGAAATGGAGATTGCCTGGGCCGGCAATAACGATGTGATGGCTCATGGTGAAGGTGTTGTACGTCACATCTGTAAGACACTACTTGAAGAGAGAGAAGAGGAATTACTCAGTATTGATCGGGATTTAGATTTGATTGCTCGCTATGCAGACAACCCATATCCACGTATTCGTTACGATGAAGCTGTTGAGACACTACAGGCTATGAATGTGGATATAGAATGGGGTCAGGATTTGGACTATTCCAAGGAGAAGGTGCTTACTGCTGACTTTGATGTACCTCACTTCTTAACTCATTATCCCAAAATGGCCAAGCCATTTTACCATCGTGTCGACCCTGATGATGAAAAGTATGTTCTGTGCCACGACCTTTTGGCTCCAGAAGGATATGGAGAGATTATAGGCGGTGGCGAAAGAACTTGGAGTGAAAAAGAGATTCTACAGAGGATTGACGAAGAGGGTACTCCTCGTGAACCGTATCAGTTTTACATCGATACGAGAACCTACGGCGGTGTGCCGCATGGTGGATTCGGATTGGGTGTTGACAGAGTCTGCTCTTGGCTGAGTGGGGCTGATCACATTCGCGAGGTCATACCTTTCCCAAGGGACTCGCGCCGTGTCACTCCTTGATCCAATCTAGTAATCGCTGCAAAACCAGTGATAAGTCTTTTTCGCGTATTGTAACATCGGCAATAGCCACGGGCCTTTCATCCCAAGGATTGAAACAAATAGATAGATCACTTTGTTCAAACATGCCTATGTCGCCGGCTGAATCACCTATTGACGCTGTCTTAGTCAAAGGTATACCCAGTCTTCTTTGCAAGATTCTAACTAGGCTGCCCTTACCGTTCATCTGTACTTGATAACGTCCGTAATCGCCAACCTTACCATCTTCTGAAAGCCAACCGTTAGTGAAAACATGTAATTTACTATCACTACTGCGGTGACGGTCTATCCCACCCCAACGCCGTCTCCAAGGTGATTCTGCCGGAAACATAGCCGCTATTTGGCGCGCTGTCTCTTGCATTCCACCGCTAATTATTGCAACCTGACAGCCGTTTTCAATCAATGTGGAGATACATTCTCGCATTCCTTTCATCAAGGGAGTACCGATTGTATGTTTACGTAATGAAGCATCATCAAGACTCGGGTCCGCTTTTTTAATCAATGCGAGGTCGAGTTTCAACCAATCCCATTCGTCGAGTTTCCCCTGATTATATAATTCGAAAGCCTCATCATTATTGATTCCCATCTGATCATAAACATATTGCCAAGTAGAAAGATGGTCGACCAAGACACGGTCCATATCAAAACAGATTAAATGAGTCATTCATAGCACCTCTTCACTCAGGCCAATCGTCGTACTGCGCTTCTACCTGTTTGATTTGTTTACCCATGACATAGAGCATTATACCCACCATCATAGAGAATAGACCAATAAGGGTAACAGCAATTACAGCCATTCCAATACCAAGAGTGGTCTGATTCAGTTCCTGATAGGTGTCAAGCACATTCCCCGACAATTGATATCCAACGACGAATAGAATGAAACCAGGTAATAAAAATGTTAGTAGTGGATGTTTTGATTCCAGCATCCAGTAAAATAATTGTCCTATTCTCGAGGCACTGGCTAGTGATTCCCTCTGAGTCACCTTTGTTCTTGATTTGGTTAACAATACCCTTACATCAAGTTCCTGCGGTAAATCCAAGGCGTTTGAAGTCAAATTTAATTCCGACATCGCCTTTATTCCATTTTTTGAAAAGCATATGTGAAGGGGTTCCGCTGATGAAATCACCACAGTCTCAGCATCATCAGTCGCAGAGTCCTGTGCGGGCAATGACATATGGACGTCCCATTTTTCTCTTGCCCGATTTACTAACATCGGTAAGTCTCTCAATCTAAATTCAGAATCAACCCGGATGACAAGTGTTTGTTCTTGTAGTTCATGATTACTAAGTAATTTGGCTATTGCAATACCATCCCTTTCGCCATCATACTCGATAACCTTACAATCACTTTCAATTGCTAACTCGATAGTATCGTCGTCACTACCCAAATCCAGCAGTATTACCTCGTCAGAAACCTCACGTGCCCTGACTATTAACGAGATAAGACGAAGCTCAATATTAGTGCCCATCAACACAATACCAAGGCTAGCCATAGCCCTCGCAGATTATCATTACCCAAGAAGTTCATGGACGGAATGCCTATCGGGGCTATGTTTGAGGGCTGGAATGTCGGAGTCGTGATTCCGGCTCGTAATGAAGTAGACCACATCAAAGATGTGATTGAGGACCTGCCAGAATGGGTAGACAGAATCGTCGTTATCGACGATGGTTCTAGCGACGGTACCGGAAAGGCAGCGGAAGGCGCCACAGTGATTCGACTAGAAGGAGAAGGTGTTGGTGCCGCTATCGATACAGGTCATCGTGACATGCTAGAAAATCTCGAAGATCCTTTCATCAGTGTGGTTATGGCTGGAGATGGACAAATGGATGTCGATGATTTGGAGGCTGTGATTGAACCTATCATCTCTGGGAATGTCCACCATGTAAAGGGTGATAGGTCGGCGCATTCAACCGGATTGGCCAAGATGCCAATGTTACGAAGAATAGGTAGCGCAATTCTTGCTTTTTTGACAACTCTTGCTTGTGGTCGCAAAATCAATGATCCACAATGTGGCTACACCGCTACCAGTTATCTGATACTACGCTACTGGGATTGGAACAAGTCATGGAAGGGCTATGGCTATCCCAATTGGTGGCTTATGGAATTGACTCGGAAAAAGTATGCTATCGCCCAAGTTCCTGTGGTTGCGATCTACGATGGTCAAAAAAGTGGTTTATCGATACCTTCATTTTTAGTCAAAGTGGCACCCATGCTCTTGATAGGATTACACAAGCGAGCTTTTTCTTGGCTACAAGCTGACATGGTGACCCTAGAATCTGCACTCGGAATCCCGGCTGCTATGTTCTATGCTGCTGGATGGGCGGGGATTGCCCTCGCTATTTTGACCGTAGGTGAAGACTTTGAAATGTTTGTATTTCTAACTGTAATATGTTGGGCAATCGCACACTTTATAGATAGAAAATGGGTCGCACAAAAAGTGACCAGCAGGAGTTGAAATCATGGTAAAAATTACTGCTCTAGGATGTGGCTTAATTGGACATTACGTGGTAGAGAGGCTTTTGGAGAGGGGGCACGATTTGTCTGTTGTCGACATCAACCCCCCACTTCCATTCTCCGCTGAAGTAAATTATATCCAGGAAGATGCTCTGACTTATGCTTCTTCGATTGAGAAGCAATCCATCGTTCTCAATCTCCTCCCTGGTTCGATCGGCGATTTAGTCAGAGCACCATTGCTTGAACGAAGTGCGATAATTATCGATTTAGCATTCAGTGCCGAAGATCCAGATAAGTATCTTGAGATTAGCAAGAGAACCGGTGGTAAAATGCTGTGGGACATAGGGGTGGCACCTGGACTATCAAACATGCTTGTGGCCGAGGGGAAACGAAAACTAGGTGATCTTGAGGAAGTCATCATCAAGGTAGGTGGAAATCCAACAGAGCCTGACGAAGGATGGTCATACATGGCTCCGTTTTCACCCAGTGATGTCATCGAAGAATATACACGCCCAGCACGTATAGTACGCAACCATAAGATGCTAGAAGTTGATGCTCTTGGAGATAGACATCTAATCCAAGTTGATGGCTATGGTGAGATGGAGGCTTTTTTGACCGATGGTCTACGTTCACTATTGGACATGGGAGGGAAGAATATGGCTGAATATACCGTGAGGTGGCCCGGTCACATCGATAAATGGTTGGCCGAGGGTTCGCAAATGGATCTCGATGATTGGCGCTTTGATAAATCACGAAAAGAGTTCACTTGGTTGCAAGTCAAAGTATCATCAGCAGATGAAGAACTAAGTTGGATATTATGTGATGAAGGTGGACCAGATGGTAGTTCGATGGCTCGCACCACTGGCTTGGTCACCGCAGCTTGCGCCTTGATGGCAGTCGAGAGGCCTGAATTGATTCCTGAAGGAATTAATCCACCAGAAGCGCTTGCAGTTGA
>CAJIYT010000047.1 GCA_905181715.1 uncultured Candidatus Poseidoniales archaeon | reverse complement strand
AATCTTGTCGACAGATGCGTTAGTTCCTAGGTTTACGAATGGGAGGTCTGTGCCAGTTTCATCAGAACTATCGCCAATGTTCTGAGTATTACCTAAACCGAGTTGACCTTCACTACCGTCACCCCAGCACTTGATGTTGCCAGATGCACCGATAGCACACCCGGATTTTAATCCGAACGCCAATGATTCGGCGTTCCCAGTACTACCTGCACTCATGATAATTTGCTCATTAAGTTCTTCATTAGCACTTTCAGAATCAGAATCGCTTGATTTGAAATCTTGACCGGCGAATGGAGTCATAGGCATTAAGACCATGATTAATGTCAACATTAAGGCTGTTGTACGCAGTGAAACTGGACGCATGGTTCGCGTGTGAGTGTTCTTGACGTAGTCTAACACCCATTCATGATAGTAAAACCCATTCAAATACCAACGCTATTGATAATTTTTGATTCTGCGGACTGTAGATGTTCACTGACTGTTGCTTGCTTGAGGTTCATAACTTCGGCAATGTCTCGCTGTGTACAACCTCTGGGGCGACTGTAATATCCCATCGCAACCGCTTTATCAAGCACTATTCTTTGTTTACGAGGTAGCATATCTCTAAACTCTGGACTTTGCATTGATTCCCCACCTAATTTAACAGAAAATCCGTTTCCAACTAATCTTGAAATATGTTCTCGAACTCTCGTCAAACCTTTCCTAGTGCCTCGAATAGTCAATGAAAGACCATTGATAGTAAGATTAGTTGGATTTACCCACCAAGCTTCATTATCTTCACAGAAGATCATTGCTATTGGCCCCTTGAGCAGAACTTTGGCCAAAGCAGAGGTTGCAGTTTGTGACTTTATCTCTACAATTTCTAATCCGGCGTGTTCTAAGCGCAGTACTTTTGGATCTTTAAATTCAAATTTAACATAACACAACATTCCATGTTCACTTTTTCCTATCATAGTAATGAATTCGCTATTTAAAAAATGATCAGGCAAACCTGAACCTGGCAATATAGAGCCGGTATGCACACTAAAGTGTACTTGCATGTACCGCAAATCAAGTTCACTCATTATTGATTTTTCTCCGCTCATCAATCCACCTTTTTCATTCAGAAACCATTTGTTTGAAGTTCCGATATACGGCCTGTGTCAGAAGCAGATGATTGTACTGGGACTGTCGCATGCCCCTAGTATTCACGCTCTATCTATAGGGTATTGCCCGTTCATGAGAGGCATACCCTATTAATCATTGATGTTTTTCGCGTCTCAAAAGGAACACAGAGTTTCATTTACCGCTGTAAAACTAATATTACCTGAGAAGTTGCTTTATTTTCAGATTTCATTGCCCGAGGATACTAGAATTTGATTAAGTGATTACTAAATACCCAAACAATCCAGATTGATTTGGCGATATGACCTGCTTAGATGATGATTGTAAAAAGTCGACTGCTCAAATTGCTGTGATTTAGATGGATAAAGAATTTGATTCATCCAATTTATTCAATGTAAAAGACGGTTTGAGAGATTTATTTCATCGATATCACGTAGAAAGTAGATTTGTCACAGTAAATCGGTTTAATTCTGATATGTTAGTATGAATTATTATTTATTATGACAGAGTCGATAGTTCATGGATGCGACAACTGCCATGCTTGAGTTGTTGCTGATTATCGCCATTGCATTACTTACTCCTGGTCCAAATGCATTGACAGCATTCGCTCACAGCGGCCTGTATGGAAGAAAGAGTAACATCTCGTTAATAACCGGAATGGCAATTGGATTATTCATAATGGAATTTACAGTCGGATTGGCTATTGATTCACTAAGTGAAAATGAGACAGCATTAGTCGCCCTTCATTGGATTGGAATGTTATTCTTGTTAGCCATGGCTGTGGCTCTATTCAAATTTGATGTTACATCTCTCAATGTTTCAGAATCTACAGGTAAGCTGGGACTAAAAACTGGAATTGCGATGCAATTCGTTAATGGGAAAGAATGGGCATTCGTCATCCTCATAATGAGTCAATACATTGAACCATTAGGTGGAGGAGTTGCTGGTATCTTATCGATTATCGCAGTTACATTGAGTATCTGCATTGCTGCAATGATCGCATGGACTTTCTTTGGAGCACGCCTTTCTGGACTATTCAGTGATGAGAAAAATAGTCCAAGGGTGTTCAAGGTTTGCGGATTCTTGCTTTCGCTATTATGGGTGGCTTTCCTGATTAGAGGCCCGGCTGTTTAACTCAGTTCAATTAATCGTCGCCACCGGCTTCGAACATTCCGAGAATCTTATTCAGTTCTCTGATTTCTTCTTCAAAGGCTTGCTTCTCGGTCCTGTCTAACTCAGGATCGTTTAATTTCTCTGTGATATTCTCAATTTCAGACTTTGCAGAAGCACGCTCTTTAGCCAATTGTTTGTCTTCTTTAATCATCTGCATCCTTGCCATACGAATACTTGTATTTTTACGGCGATTTTTAGATTTAGCAACAGTTTCAGTATTGATTTCAACCGAAGTTGGATAAGGAATATCGATTCCTTCGTCCTTGAATTGCTCATCAAGGTTCTTCAATAACCAATCGCGTGTTACAAATTCATCAGAATAATCTCCGACCCATCCATACATACGGAATACTTTGGAGAAATCCCCCAATTCGATAAGTAATACACGAGGTTCTGGTTGTTCTAAAATCAGTGGACATTCTCTCATTAATTGTAGAATTGTATACTTTACATGGTCGATATCTTCATCATAATTAACTCCGATATCTTGCACTAATGAAATACGTCGTCCATCTCCATCTCCTCCACCACGTGCATGATTGATTATAGTTGAATTCACAAGACTATTGTTTGGGATAACTACCAAGTTCTCTTCGTGTGTTAGAATCTTGGTCGACAAAATTCCAACTGAAACCACAGAACCTAATTTTCCTTCGACTTCTATTCTGTCTCCTACTTCGAAAGGTTGATCTAATGCTAACATGAAAGAGTTCACGATATTACCCAAAGTCTGTTGCATGGCAAGACCAATGATTAATGAGAATACAGCCAAAGTCGCTAATACTCCCAATAAATCAATTCCAAGTTCAGAAAATGCGAGATATAGACCTCCGAACCATACTGCTGACCTACCCAAGAAAATAATCAACGAGTTACTTCCTGAAACCTTTACTGCTGTCGGGTCTGCGAATCTGTCCATAACAACAGGAATCATTATTTTTATTGTAACACTAGCCAATGAAGTAGTTAGAAGAATGTATGTCGCTTGGATAAAGGGAGTAATCGATTTGACAAATGTATCATCTTTACCAATTACCCAAACCATAGTCATATTGACGCCAACAATCAAAATGAATGCATAAAGACGTTTTGTAACCGTTGCATACATTTGGTCATCCCAATCAATGCTGGTTTGACGAACAAAATCAAGGACGACTTTTCTCATAACAAGGCGGATGGATCCCCAAGTCAAGAGTGTGAGAGACAAACCAACAATCCATTGAGCCCATGTATCTAAGCCATTCAACTGCTCGAGAAGGTCATCAATCTGTGACATGAACGCGGCAAAAGAATCGTACTCATATACTATCTGCTTTGATTTGAACTGATATTTAGCCGGTAGAATTAGTCCTTTTGTTCTGACATTCTTTGAAGTAAACCAATATTTGTATTGCCTTCTATTTCTTGACTTTGAGAAAGATTTGCAGGTATTGTGTCATCTTTCAACATCATGATTAAAGCCGCAGGCGTAACCAATATTCCTACTAGCCACATTATCAAGGGGATTAAATCTAGAATTGTATCAAAATTCATCCAATAGGTGAAATAATCTTGATTCTGAATAATCGCACTCTCCATCTCTTCAGCATCTTCATCACCAATTACTGATTTAGATTTGATTTCGAATACAGGAATCAAATCAGCCATAGTTGGTTTCGTTTGCATACTTTTCCCGTCTCTAGTATCAAGATAGAACCTGGTAGTAGAATCTCCTGCAATTATCAATCCTGATATTTGTTCAGACTTAATTTCAATATCACTACCAAGATAAATTGGTAGTGCGCTAGGCATGGCGTCTAGAAGTGAGAACGTTTTCAGTAAATTGGCTTGAATAGAGCGTTCAGTGGGGTTCACTGATGCTTCGCAAATATCTACTGGAATCCCTTTTACAACACCTGTAGTCTTACAA
>CAJIYT010000046.1 GCA_905181715.1 uncultured Candidatus Poseidoniales archaeon | reverse complement strand
GGCGACCGGCACACATCCACGTTTACACATCACGACTACAACATCCACGGAAACTCTGATGAAGGAGATTGGAAGTTGGATATTACAAAGATGATGAGAGGAGTCAAACATCCCAATGGCCAAGCCGGAGAAATAGAGAAGTCCATTGGAATAAAGTTCGAAACCAAGAAGTAAAATTATTTACCAACTTCCCTAGAAAAGTTGCCACATAGTAGTGTAACGTTTAGATTATTATAGATTCATTAATAGGGGTATTCTCTATAAACAATAGTTGACACCAGCATTTAATGAAGAAAGTTAATGCAATGATATTTACTTTGATTTAATTAAGTTACTATGCTAATTACAAGGAAGTTTTAAAACAATTTCTTTACCTAGACCTGAGTCAGTCATGAATCTATCAGAGGGCAGCCTACTTACTAGATTACCATCCTTCGGCGCTAGAGCAGGTGATGCGGAAGCAGTCAGAGAGATGATGGCTAATTTTGGGATAGGGGTTGAGAAGTTCAAAGAGGTCACAAAATTAAGACCTGATGGCAGTTATTGCAACCCTTACGCTCAAAATGAGCGCGTGGGTACGCTTTTTATCGTAGACAGCTAACTGACTTCTTCATCGGTGTTTTTCTTTCCCTGTCCCCTTCTATCACCACATACCTCCAAAGTTCGGTTCTATGCTCCGTGCACGCCTCGTTTTGATCGCCAACCAGAGAATGGCCATGACAGCCAAGGAAAGAGCCGGAATCATCGCATATTGCACATATTTCCAACCGTAAATTTGCAGGATAGCGCCCGAGCCAAATGAGGCAATCGTCACGAGGCCTGACACCAGGACATCATTCAGTCCTTGCACCTTCGCCCGTTCCTCACTTGTGTGGGTCGTCGTCAGCAGACTTGTTGCTCCGATGAAACCGAAATTCCATCCGAGTCCCAATGCGATTAATGCAAAGTAGAAGTTTTCGACTTCATCTCCACTGACGCCGATGAACGCCGCGATTCCAAGTAGTGTAAGGCCAATCGTAATCACCCGTAATTGGCCGATTCGAGAGATTATCGCGCCGGTGAAGAAACTCGGCGCGAACATCGCGATGATATGCCAGCGGACCACGTCTGCAGCCGTCGCGGTAGTGAATCCGGTAGCTGTCATCGCCAGTGTTGTAGAAGTCATCACAAGCGTCATCACCGCGTAGGAAACCATAGCGCAGATTACTGCGACAATCGTTTTTGGTTGAGTGAAGATTTCTTTGAGATCTCGCCCAGATTTTTCTCCTTTCTTTTTTCGTGGTGGTGTTGGAATATCGAGGAATAATAGCCCTAGTGAACCAATCACATTGATTGCGATTACTGCGAGATAAGCGCCAGCATAAGGTGTCGAATCTATTGCATCTGATGTCGAACGAACGATTTCTGGTCCGATGAATGCACTCAGTAATCCGCCGGCCAAAACTAGAGAAATCGCCTTCGGTTTGAATTCTTCAGAAGCCGTATCGGCTGCCGCGAAGCGGAAGTAACCGTGGGTCGAGCGGAAAATTCCAGTCAAGACCGCTCCTAGTAAAAGCAAGTCGAATCGCCCTACATACAATGCCAAAGCACTGCAACCCCCTCCAAGCAGTCCTGCTGCTGCTCCGAGCAGAAATCCTGCCCTACGTCCAAACCGCCCCATGAATAACGAAACTGGGCCTGCCGAAAGCATCGAAGCGAGAAGCATGACTGAGATCGGCAATGTCGCCAATGCTTTGTTGCCAGCGAGAGCGAATCCTGCTAAGCCGCCAAGGATGATATTGATCGATTGTTGCGAACCAAGAATCGCCTGTGCGTAGAACAAGACAGCGACATTTCGCTTAGCTTGACGATTGTCGACATTGATTTGCACTGTTGTCATTCGCTCACCTGTAGAATCTCTCAAAGTTCAGAAAACAAGCCCGGGAGCTCAAAGGTTTAGACCCACCCCCCCTCCACTAGGGCCTCTTACTGATGCCCATAACAAGGGTACCGTTGTTGATGTATACGTCAATTAGGGCTCCCATTGGTGACATTATTAGTAAAATAACTAAATGCTTAGGCACTAACCAAAAGATATGGGTGAACAAAAATTATTGGAGAACCATTCAATAAAATACCTCATCTCAATCTTCTTCTTTATCATATTTATTCCGAGTCCAGCTCAAGCATTATGTGTAGGACCTGAATCATGTGGGATGATAGGAGGAATTTTTCTTTCAATGCTAACGGTGCCAATTTGCATACTAACTCTCTTTTTAGCGATTTGGCCGGCTACTAGAAAAATACTCCAAATCTTTGCAGTATTACCAGGATTAATGGCGATACTTACGGGATATCTAATGGTAATACAAGGTCAAAGATCAGATTTGATTTTCATCCCTCTAATTCATATTGGAATAATGGTTTTGATGATTCTTCTTGGCCGTTTAGGTTCTTCAAGGGAATCAAAAAAAGGTGAATCTTAGGGTAGCGAATACGCCGTATTGCAGTACAACGGTTACTATGCTCCAAATATGCACCATTGTGTTTGCTAGTAATCCCCATTTGTCCACATATTGGATAAATGCTTCATCTTGCGTTTAGATAATAAGCAAAATTAATTATTCCAGCAAAACTTACCCATAGGATATAAGGCCAAACTAGGATCGATGCTTCTTTGGCTGGCTCGTATGTCACATAGGCGTATATCACAGTAAAAACCACCATGATTACAATCATCAGGAAAGATGTAAGATATTCCGCTGAGTTAAAAACATTCGGCCACATTAAATTCACTAATAGTTGAATAACAAAAAGGGCGATTATTACATTGCTATTGGAAATTTCTTCTTTTTTAGATAGCATCATTATGAAGCTGATTGCAATCATCGTGTAAAGCACTAGCCAAATAGGCCCGACTACCAATCCAGGTGGTTGAAACCACGGCTCATAATCAGAGTCAAAGGTCATACAGACATCATATGTCGGTATTTGTGTTTGTTAAAATAATTGCTGTTAGAATTCATCCTCAAGATATGACAAGCCGGCTAATCGAAGGGTAGCGAATACGCTGTATTGCAGTACAACGGTTACTATGGTCAAATCTGAATCATTGGGGATGCATCATAGCCCATTCCTTATCCTAAACCAGCAAAGGGGGGCGCTATAGTTTCAGTATTCTCTAGCCATTGATTCACGGACGAATGAATAATTTGTAGTTTAGCAGATGCCTGAACTGATGGAAAATACGCCTAAATTCTAGGGCAACAATCATCCAAAAAAACATTGCAATACGACTAATCCCAATATTCAGTAGGGTGAGTAAACCGGGGTATAGCCTCCGTTCAAACCCAGCCTTGAGTAATGTCGATTGGAGGCGGACATCCCGAGTATAGGA
>CAJIYT010000045.1 GCA_905181715.1 uncultured Candidatus Poseidoniales archaeon | reverse complement strand
GAGCTGGTGGCATACCCGGAGGAGCTGGTGGCATACCCGGAGGAGCTGGTGGCATACCCGGTGGTGCTGGTGGCATACCCGGTGGAGCTGGTGGCATACCCGGTGGAGCTGGTGGCATACCAGGTGGTGCTGGTGGCATTCCTGGAGGGGGGGGCGGAACTTGCATCTCGTCATCACTCATATCGATACCTCTGAAACCGCACATGGCGGCATACCGTCCATCTTGGACAAGCGTATAACCATTACCCGAACAGAATCAACCCCTCACCGGCAGTTCATTAGTAAGCGGCAGATTATTCAACGGATTACCGGCGGCCACAAATATGGCAGGAATAGACTCTTCAAGTCCACCCGTATTATTCATCGTCGGCACCGCTGGTGCAGGGAAATCATCACTGGTAACCTCACTTCAGCGATGGAGCCGATTCCTAGAAACTGAAGTTCTAGCAGTAAATCTTGATCCTGGTGCTGAAAGAGTGCACTATGATGCTGAATTCGATGTTCGTGACCTCATCTCATTGAGCGAAGTTATGGATGAATATGACCTGGGCCCAAATGGAGCACAAATCCTTGCCGCAGATCTGGTCGCAGCACAGGCTGAAGATGTCTCTGAACAACTTAGTTCACTTTCTGGTGACCTAATTGTGATAGATACCCCCGGCCAAGTCGAATTATTTGCCTTCAGAGAAGCGAGCAGCCATCTAATAGAGGTTCTTGGAAAAGAACAAGCGGCAATAATCTATCTCTTTGATCCAATGCTATCCCGTAGTGCAAGTGGCTTTGTCAGCCAGATGTTACTATCCAGTATTGTCGAATTCAGACTAGGACTTCCAACCAAGAACGTTCTTTCGAAAGCCGACTTATTATCTGAAGAAGAACTTGAACAGATCATCGAATGGTCTGAGCGTTTAGAGATATTAGAACTTGCACTATACGATGAGGCAGGTGGACAGCGCACAGAGTTCGCTATCAACCAACTACGAATGTTGCAGGATTTCTCCGCTGCTCCCGGACTGGTTCCGATATCAAGCGAGATGGAAGAAGGATTGGCAGATATTCTCACCTTTGCTCAAGCATTATTCGGTGGAATGGCCGATGCTCGGGATGGATTCGCTTCCGATATAGGCGATGAAATCGATCAATGATTACCGGCAACTGCTTTGAACCGTGTTCACAAGCAGGGGTCATGGCAGAGAACCTATTGGCGATTGATGATCTTGGCGATGACTTTAAGGGAATTCTTGATTGGGCGATTGAATTCAAACGTGCCTGGAAAAGTGGCGATGATATTGCACATGGATTCTTACCATTGGATGCATTGACAGTAGGTTGCATCTATGAAAAACCGAGCACTAGAACTAGAATCTCATTCGAGGTTGGAATCTCGCGCTTAGGTGGCAGTCCCTTAACTCTACTCAAAGGAGATATCCAATTGGGTAAATCTGAATCAATAAGTGATACTGCAAAGGTATTATCACGATATTTAGGAGCTATTACATACCGCTGCTTTGCTCACGCAGATGTAAAAGAATTAGCTGAAAACTCAACTGTTCCCGTAATCAATGCACTATCCGATAAGCACCACCCCTGCCAAGCAGCAGCTGATCTGATGACTATTCTGGAGAACTTTGAAAATACTGATGATGTGAAAGTAGCATGGGTTGGCGATGGAAATAATGTATTGCATGATTTAATGCTAGCTTGTGCAATGCTAGGTATCGATTGCCATTATGCAATACCCAAGGGATATGAGCCTGATGAGGAAGTTGTGGAAAGAGCAAATGCTCTAGCGGAAAAGAATGGCAGCGCACTTGTCGAAACCAATGACCCAATAGCAGCGGTAAAGGATGCCAACATCATTTACACCGATGTTTTCATTTCCATGGGAGAGGAACATCTCAAAGACAAAATCTCAGATTTCGATGGATTTCAGGTCAATATGGAATTGTTAGCAAACGCCGCTAGCGATTGGAAATTCATGCATTGTCTTCCAGCTCACCGAGGAGATGAGGTGACTGATGGGGTAATGGATCATGATAACTCAATCGTGTTCGACCAAGCAGAAAATCGCATGTGGGCTCAAATGTCACTACTCACTTACTTAGTTGATAAGCACACATGGGAAACCATGGGTGAAATGATGGGTCTCGGAATCTGGGACTAAATTGAGACCGCTGCTGCAAAAGAGATCAATCCCAATAACATAGCCATCCTAATGCGTTGTTGTGCGCTGTAATATTCGCCGTTCAGCAGAGGAGTTCCAAGAGTTATTAACATCATTATTGCTGGTGTTTGTAATAATAGTTGCCAGAATTGCAGAGGACCAAGCCAATGTGGTAAGTAGAGTAATATCAATGAGAAACAAATAATCACATATGCAACATTTCGACTCTTTGCTAAGCCTATGCGCATGGGTAAGGTGTTGCGATCTGCATCCGATTCCACATCCTCACAATCCTTGATTATCTCACGGGCTAAATTAGCCAACATAGCTACACCTGCTGCATACCAAATCAATTGCGAATCCATACTCCTAACCGCAGCAGCTCCAAAGAGAATCACTGCACCAACCATCAATGAGATGGAAATATTACCTGCCAAACCATTCTTTTTGGTTTGTGGACCATGGTCATAGGTAAGCATCAATACTGCCGCAGTAAGCCATATGGCGATTAACGGCCAATATGAATTGCGCCAAGAAAGAATTGCTAATAAAATCAATGATAGTAAAGAAAACACTTGTGTCAGAGACTTGGCTTGTTTAATAGTCATACGGCCTGATGGGATGACGCGATTGGGATGAGCCTCCTTGTCTATATTATTATCAGCGATATCATTTAGAATATTCCCTGCTGCCATGAAAGCCATTACTGAAAGCATTGCCAGCAATACATTGAGGCCAGAATCATAACTCCAGAGGCCATCGAGTGCAATATGGGCACCTAGAGGCACAGTCAAAGCAGCTAGGATTAGATTTTGGAATCGGGAAATCTCTAGGACATCTCGCCACTGCATGATTTAGTCCCAGAAGGACTTGGTTCAAGTCAGTTCGCTACTAGCGACCATATGCATAACCGTTGTCGAAAACCACTATCTGCCAGTCCTTCCATGTAACCTGCTTTTGAAAAGCGGCGGTCGCGGGCTAATACATTGCCTATTTGATTCATGGTCGCACCCCAACGGAAGCGGGTGTTGAGATGATCTAGAATCTCCAGTGTATTGGCATCGCCAACATCTTCGAGATAGACGGCTATCTCAGTTCGCAAGCGGTCACAACGACCCATCAAGCCTCACCGCCTAATTGGACGCGACGTACGAGATGACGCCAGGTATTGACATCCTCGAACTTGCAGGGTTTCCATTGTGGCTTTGAAGGGAGCCGCCCGCTGGACGTAGCGACATGTGTTACGATGCGTTGCGCCCAGACGGGGGTCTCTTGTGTGTGTTCTATGGGGTAGAGATCAGCAAATCTTGTATTTGGGTTCATAATATCCAATTTCACCCCCCCCTATATCAAGCGATGACTGGGGGGTAGATCGGAAACTGAAAGTGAATTACTGCGCAGTACCACGTTTTTCAGTTTCACATTAACCTGAAAGTGAAAACGTTTCCAGTCATCCCCGCTCAGTCTAAATACCGGATGTTGGTGGCACTCTCGTCGCTCGCATAGTGTAGTGGCCCATCATGAAGCCCTCTCGAGGCTTCGACCCGGGTTCAAATCCCGGTGCGAGCACTTGCACTCAGATATAGCGCAGGATAATCTCAAGAAGATACTGCAAGATAATCATTCCAGGCCAGACTTGATGGACATCTTGAATCTAGATCAGTGGCAATTCAACAGGAGGCTTTGTCGAAAGCAGAGTGTTCTGGTCTGCTCTCGGGACATGTTGGTGAAGGTCTTCGCTGGAAATGGGATACTGAATCGATATTATTGCTCGACAAAGAAGAATTAAAAGGCGAATTACCATTACCAAAGGCCTGATTATTCTGTTTATATGGGACATTCATCCCCATTTACCAAGTCAGAACAGTGCTAATCGTAGCAGCCAAATCACTAAGAGCGAACTTGTGGACAGAAGGTTATGAGCGAAAACATGACCATAGAGAATACCCCCGAATTGCTGTCATTCATGCAGTTATGGATGATGAGCGGACCGATGGTTCTGGCTACTGTAAATGAGATTGCTGAATCGAATCGAGCAATAGACTTACCCGAAATACCAGGAAGGGATTTCGCTGAAGAATTACGTTCATTCCATTCATCTATGGCCCAAATAACTACACGTTTGCTCTGAATTATGCAAACCTTGTTGCTAACAGGAATCAGACACTCATAAGAAGGAAGGGGGAAGTGGTACTGCTATGCGCTTGAATGCAATCTCATTGGTAATGCTATTGCTTTTCGCAGCATTAGTACCCATTGGTAGTGCTCAAAAAGTTGCTCCAATACCTGCTAATGAAGGTGAATGTGGATTGGAATCATATTCTGAAATGGTGCAAATCGCCTTTGAACGTGAGGAGGAAAAAGTAGAGGCAAATGTCGTCGAAAACCCGTCACTTGAAGGAGAGTGGTTAGCTGTCATCACTGGTGCTTGCGGTGAAGGTTCGAAACTAGCACAGTATGTTTCTGAGCAATTGGGTGCTGATTCATTCAAACATTCGCTTCATCTCGATGGAGCATGGATAATGACATTCAGTAATGATTTGTTGGCTAAACAATCACTCGAACAAAATGAATATGTTGAGGCTTTTTATCCATTAATTAATCTCGACCGAGATGTACGTCTGATACCCAATGACCCAAAATTCAATGACCAGTGGCATCTACGTAATACTGGACAATCGGGGACATCTGGTGAGGATGTCAATATTACTTCCACTTGGGATAATTACAAGGGTACTGGAGTTATGATCTCAATCGTTGACGACGGAGTAGATACTGACCATCCTGACTTATCACCAAATTACAACACTGCATTGGATTATGATTATTGTGGTAATGACAACAACCCAAACCCCTCGAGTAATGATCATCACGGCACTTCCTCTGCGGGTGTGGCTGCTGCTAAGGGTAACGACGCTACTGGCGTCACGGGTGCAGCAATGGATGCTGATTTAATTGGAGTTCTATTACTCGCATGTGGGCTTACCGATTCAAGAGAAGCAAATGCACTTTCCCATTCACGCGATTTCGTCGATATCTCTTCCAATTCATGGGGACCATCGGATGATGGTGAGACTATCGAAGGCCCAGGACCTTTGCTAATGGCTGCACTAGAAGACAATGCTTACCTCGGGCGTTCCGGTAAAGGAATGGTTGTCACACTTGCCGGTGGTAATGGTCATGGAAATGATGACAATTCAAATTACGATGGCTATGCAAATTCACGTTTCACTATCGGTGTCGCTGCTGTCAGTGATTATGGCACACGCTCATGGTATTCAGAAGACGGTGCCAATATATTGGTCGCTGCGCCTTCAAATGGCGGTGAAAATGGAATCACTACCACTGAAAACGGCGGTGGATACACCAATAGTTTCGGTGGGACCTCTTCAGCAACTCCTCTAGTAAGTGGGATTGTAGCACTGATACTGGAAGCAAACCCCTCTCTTACTTGGCGTGATGTCCAACACATCTTAGCAAACTCAGCACGTAAGAATGATGCAAGTGATTCCGATTGGCAGATCAATGCCGCTGGGCATGACATCAATCACAAGTATGGTTTTGGTGTTGTAGATGCTGGTTTAGCGGTGACATTAGCTGAAAACTGGGAAAACGCCGGACCTGAAGTCAATTGGAGTTCCACAGAGGTAATTCTAGATGTGACCGTTCCTGATAATGATGCTCAATATACGACCGATAAAATAAATGTTGACGAAAGTATCAGAGTTGAATCAGTAGAGATTCTCTTTGATGCTGATCATGATTTTCGCGGTGATTTAGATATCCGATTGATATCCCCAACCGGAACCGAATCGGTTTTGGCTCAAAAAAGAGATGACAGTGGTAATAATTACAATAATTGGGTTTTCAGTTCACTACGTCATTGGGATGAGGACAGCCTGGGTGATTGGACTTTGAAAGTCAGAGATCAAGGCAATAACGATGAGGGCACATGGAACTCTTGGAAATTAATGATTCATGGTAGTGAATTTATAACCGACAGTGATGAAGATGGGTTATTAGATTCTGAAGAAACAACTGAGTTTTACGGTACAGATCCATATGATTGGGATACCGATGATGATGGTTTAGGTGATGGTATAGAAGTACTTACATTAGGTACTGACCCTTTGAGTAATGATAGTGACCAAGATGGTCTCGATGATTATGCAGAGGTAAAAAACCACACCACAAATCCTTTGTCCAATGACACTGATGGTGATGGTTTACTCGATTGGGATGAGATATACATCCATTTGTCAAACCCCCTCCAATTCGATGAGGATGCCGATAGTGACGGATGGTATTGGTTTCAGGATTGCAACGATAACAATAGTAGCATCAGTCCAGATGCAGGCGAGTCACTGAATGGATTAGATGATAATTGTATCAATGGAATCGACGAAGGCTATGAATTGATGGATTCAGACCAAGATGGACTGAATGACTGGGATGAATTCCATATTCATGGAACTAATCACTATTCAGCAGATACCGATGGTGATGGTTTGCGTGATCGTGATGAAATTGATATCCATTTGACCGACCCTTTGGTAAGCGATCCAGATAATGATAGTGATGGTTTTCACTGGTTCTTGGATTGTAATGATTCAAATCCAGCAATAAATCCTGGTGCATCCGAGACTCTAGATGGAATCGATGAGGATTGTGATGGATTAATCGATGAGGGTTATGAGTTCATTGATTCGGATTATGATGGACTTACAGACCATGCAGAGTATCATATTCACAATACTTCCTGGTATGATAACGACACTGATGATGATGGGCTAAAAGATGGTGTAGAGATTATGGTCTATCTCAGTAATCCACTAGTAGCTGATTATGATATTGACGCTGATGGTTGGTATGATTTCGTAGATTGTAACGATAGTAATAGTGCTGTCAATCCAGGCACTATTGAAATCTGGAACCAAATCGACGATGATTGTGATGAATTAGTTGATGAAGGGGTACAACAACCACTACCGATAATTGTGGTCATAGCCTCACCAGAAAGCGGAGAGATAGATACTGTGGTCACTTTCATCGCTCGCTCTGAAAATGCTGAGTACATCAACTGGACAGTAGGAGGTTCATATTTCGAAGGTGCCTATCTCAATCTGAGTTTCGAGGATGTTGGAGAAGAGAGTTGGCAGGTATGTGCGCTCGCAGATGAATTGAAATCCTGTCAAAGTGGCGTTATTACCATCATTCCAGAGAAGTCTAGTCTCGACCCAGAGAATGCTACTGACGGTGGTAGCGATAACAAATCCACAGTTAGCGATGATATTGCTAATGTAGGTGATAGTTTTATTCTAGATACTGGTCTAATCTTGATGCTGATTTCAATAGTCATTATCCTGGTTTTGGTTGCATTCTTACTAGGAAGGCGTGGCGGTGGTGCTACACCGCACTATCCACCAGCTGTAAGCGCAGTAGGCTTACCAGGTGCTCCGACTCTGCCAACAATGGATAACGGATGGGAGGGATGGTCCTAATCGGGTTCATCCATTTCAATCAGATGACCCATACGCTCGACTTTAGTTGCCAGGTATTCACGGTTTTCCTCACCGACACCTGCCACCAATGGCAAACGATCAACTACTGTAATTCCATACTTAGACAACTGAACTAATTTATCAGGATTGTTTGAGAGGAGGCAGACTTCTTGCACTCCAAGAGTGCTAAGCATGGTACTGGCTATTTGGTAATCACGAGCATCATCTGGATGACCAAGCATTCGATTTGCATCGACGGTATCCATCCCCTTGTCTTGTAGGTTATATGCTTGGATTTTGGCATGAAGACCGATTCCACGTCCTTCTTGACGAAGATATAGAACGACACCCCACCCTCTTTTTGCTATTGCTACAAGGGAGGCAGTAAGCTGTGGACCACAATCACAGCGCAAACTGGAAAAGACATCACCAGTAAGGCATTCTGAGTGCATTCTAGTTAACACTGGGTCAGGACCTGACATCGAACCAAGGGTCAATGCCACATGGTCAAGTCCTGTGCTCTTTTCATGAAAGACCCGGATTTCAAAATCCCCAAAGTAAGTAGGTAATTTAGCCTGCGATGGTACTTCACTGATATCCATTAGACAACCTCTATTACAAAACGAAATTCTCCTACTGATTCCTTCATCTCAAGCATCTTTTGCCCAAGACGAGCAACCATCATCGGCAGATCATGCATAGTTTCAGGGTCGTCTGCTATCACTTCTAGCAATGAGCCCTTTGGCAACTTTTCCAATGCCCTTCGTGCCTGTGAAACCGGCACCGGACAAAAGTGTCCCAATACATCTAGGCGATGTGTTGCCTGCATTGTCAAAGCGAGCAAGTCTCTCTCTTTAGAGTGCCCGCTAGCGACAGGTTTGATGAATAAGTCCTGACTAGAGGGGGGTATGGCCAGAGCCAAGGATGACATGTCTTGGTCTGAGGTCGGTAAATTATCAACAACATATCTCAAAATACCATTCGCACTTCTTTGCGTTGAAGTCTTTTATTGGTTTTTGACCCAACCGAGCAATACACTTGCTCCAATTCAAGTCACTGAGGCTTGGACTTGGCATATGCTAACCGAGTTGATATATGGTACAGGTTCAAGTACACTCGGCTATGAAGGAGGTTGGAAGACCAAGGTAACTCTCTATCATCCTGATTTTTACCCATATGCCGGAGTCAATGCAATCGGACTCTATGTCAGCGATGAGTGCGCAGGGATCCATGAGATGATTTTCATCTCGGTTTTGGTGATGATGACTGACGGTGTTTCACAACGAATGCGAATCAAAACCTGCGCAGTGATGTGCGTAATTGTATACATTCTCAATATCGTGCGTTTGTTGGCTTTTTATCCAATTGCGATAAGCGGCTGTGTCGAAAACCCTGGTATGGTAAATTGTGAAGCACCGATGTGGCAATTCCACATCATGGTCTACAAATGGTTATTCCTTGTGGTTTTACTGACCATGTGGCTAGTTTGGTTCAAGTGGACTGGAGCCTCTAAATCGATGAAGAAAGCTGCTGCTCACGAACGTCATCAGTGGACCTTTGCTTGGCGGAGTTCCTGGGACAAAACCCATTGGGCTGTTCTGGTATTAGGAATCGGATTAATCCTACTAGCAATTGTCAACATCACATCTTCACAGGAAGCGATGGATGCCAAATATATGGTTGACATTTGTTCATTCCAGGATCTAGTTACTTCACAATGTAATGATGCTCAAAACGAATGGAATAACCAAATCTCTAGTTCTTGGTCGCTAGCCTCTGTGGGACTGGTAGCTTTGGCCGGAGTTGGAATAACCATTTCTAAGGCAAATGAAAATAACTCTAAGGAAGAGGAATAATCATTCTAAAACAGCGGCTTGTAATTGCTGTCCATGAACCGATTTTGAATTGAGGGCCTTGAGGGCGTGTTCGACCGAACGGCTGTGAACCTCGATTGTGCTCGAACCTTGACCGAAGGTTATCGTGCCTATAGCCAATGGATCACAGCGAATATTTTTGACCAACCACTCGCTAATCTTTAATTTGCTCAATGAATCGGTGCTAATCTGAATTGGAACCATTCCGAATACATCTGATACCTCTGAATTATCCTGTTGCTTTTTGACCGGGTCACGACTGACTCCATCGGGCAAATCCGGTGCTTCACTAGCGACAATATCTAGGCTGTGAGTCGCTTGAATCTTATTCATTTGAGGTATGTCATCTCGGCTGACCAAAGTCCAAGACTGACCTTTACGGCCAATACGACCAGTTCTCCCAATACGATGAACATAGGAGTCTACATCATCAGGAACATCATAATTGATGACACATGTAACTCCATCGACGTCGATACCACGCGATGCAACATCGGTGGCGACGATAATGGAAAGCTCTCCATTGCGGAACTTTTCTAAGATACGCTCTCTTTGATTCTGATTAAGATCACCGTGCAGACCATCTGCCTCGAAACGGTGCTTCTTCAAGCGCTCAACCATGAGGTCGACCATACGTTTGGTATTGGCGAAGATGATAGTTTGATCTTCCTCACCCATATAGGCAAGGATTCGACCACAAACCCACAATTTGTTAGCCCGGCCACAGCGAACACTGTGTTGAGATATTTCGGGGATGTCTAAACTCTCAGCTTGTGTGAGAACGAACTCCGGATCATTCATGAACTCATAGGAAGCATCGAGAATCTCCTGTGGGAAGGTTGCACTGAAAAGTAATGTTTGCGAGCGTGATTCCATCTTTTCAAGAACCCACATGATATCTGGGAAGAAACCCATGTCAAGCATGCGATCTGCTTCGTCGAGGACCAACCAAGTAGGCTTGCCTAAATCTATGTGGCCCCGCTTGGTCATGTCCATTACACGACCGGGGGTTCCGACGATGATATCTACGCCTTTTGCAAGGCCCTTAGCCTGCTTTTCAAGATCTGTTCCGCCATAGACGGTCATTATCGAGAAACCTGAGTCTCCCTGAAGCATTTCAATCTCCTTGGCCACTTGAACTGCCAACTCGCGTGTCGGTGTCAACATCAGAGCCTGTAATTCTCCAGTAGGAGTACAGCCAGTGAGCACAGGCAGGCCAAAGGCTGCCGTTTTACCGCTTCCAGTTCTCGCTTGACCGATTACATCGCGGCCAGAAAGTGCTATTGGAATTGTATCTCGCTGGACTTGCGTTGCAAATTCAAAGCCTGCATCAGCTAGTGCCTTTAGAATTTCAGGAGATAAATCCCAAGTTGAAAATGTAGTTTGTGTGAACATCCGAATGCCTCAATCGCTCTAAAACCAATTTGGGCCATCGAGCGATGACGGCCCCCTGCACATCTTCAGAAACTATCCCTATCTTGGATTTCAGACTTTAACTCACCCATCCAATACTTGCGAGCATTCTCACGAGTTAAGGGTCGACGCATCTGACGGACATGCTCAAGAATGTACTGTCTGAACTTAAGCGACTTGGTACGGTTTACACCTTTTGGAGTGATACCATCCCACAGATTGCTAAACTGTTCCTGTTTGTCATTGAATGCATCATTGTTCATGATATACACCTCTTGGGCAGCGCTGCGACCATCCACCTGTCTTTAATCATGACGGAGGTCTTCTTTCTTCGGTAATGGCTCCAAGCCCACTACTCCACCCTGCGATTCCACTATTTCACGGTCGACTTGCGGCACGCTTGGAGCGGGCGCCAAGAAGGCATTCTTTTGTGACTCTGTGCCACTCCATTGCACATCGTCTAGCAGTGAATTCAGTTCCTTGATGACCTTTGGATTCTTTTCATCACGCAGTAATTCGCTGGCTTGGTCTCTCAATACCTCATCACTCATCAAGCGAGGCAAGATATTGATGCACGCCAATCTGACACTTACATTGGCATTGCTACAACCATTGATGACTAGATCACGTGCACGTCCATGGTCGGTATCTAGAGCCTCGATGCAACGGATAGCTTGATCGACAACTTTAGGATCGGAGTCAAAGATCGCCTTCTCAGCCAAGATGATAGCAACCTTGGGAGCTTTCTTTGCCAAACCAGGTAAACAGCGGGAAGCATTTCTTCTAGTGCCGGCATCTTCATCAGCCAAAGCCCAACCTACCAAATCCCAAACCATCGCATCCTTCTTGTGAACTATTTTACGCAATAACCCTGAGGCTTTTCTGCGTAATTCAACATCTTCCTCAAGTAATAATTCATCGATATGATCGCCGGCAACCTCTGGCCAAGTTTCGCACAAGCCTGACAATCCACGCCAAGCTTCATCACAACGGATTTTCAGGTGGTGCCGTAATTCATTCGCTAGTATGCTCTCAGTAGCCGATGGGAACACCGGAGCGGTCAATGCTAGGCAGCGACCAGCAGCTTTTCTCACAATACTGGAGTCATCATCTAATAATACCGAGAGGTGATCGAATAATTCGTCAGAGCGCTGCTCTGCCATATGAGGTAATGCTAACAAGCCTGCACAACGAACCTCTATATCATCATCCATCAGGGCTTCAATTAGAGTAGAGTGACCTTCCCAAGCCTCTCGTCCGTGTAGGCGAACTAGAGCTTGGATACCATCGCAACGATACATCCTGTGTTCTTTACCCCTCCATCTAACGGTGGTCAGGTCGATTTCGCCACTGGCGAGGGAGATAATTTGTCCTTGATTTATTGCCATAAATGGCCCTTCAGGGACTTTTGGACCCTTTACCTTACGCTGTGGAGCGGCCGTATGAATAGGGCGGCCCGTGCGGGGATCTCGAGCGATATATTCTACCATTCTGGGGCGCGGATAACGCCCGAATCAATGAACCCTTTGGCTCAAACTATCTCATATGAATGAGTTGAAGAACCCCTGGCACCTCTAGTGGGCTATGAGCGATGCTGCACGAGAGGATATCGAGAGGGTTCTCGCCATCTGCTTCCGTGGGCGGTCTAGTGTCAGTGCTGCAGAAATGATTCGAATTCTGACTTTTGACATGGATTGGATGAACGATGAAACAGCAGCCGATGTAATTTCCTCGTTGTGTAGTAGTGGCTGGTTGCGTGAAAGAGAGGGGGAACTTACCGCTCAATGCGAATTGAAAGGAGTAACTGCGCCCTTAGGATGGCAACCAAGACCTTCGCGGTTGTTAGAGAAAATCGCTCCTCCAAGTCTCGAGATTGAACAGAGCACACCACAGCAATTAGTGATTGAAAAACCACCTGTGGCCATTCATGTATCCAATGATCCTCGTGCGAAATTGGAGAGGCGTTTATGCAGCCATATCGCCAAGAGTTCGGGGGTTGAGCGAGGAGAAATCGAAAGAAGAGCCAAAAGAAAAGTCTTGGCTCTCAAATATTGTACATCATGGCTAGCACTGTGCCTAGTGGCCAGAGAACAAGGCCTTGAGATGACTGATATCATCGAATCTCTTTCAGCTATCAGAACCGCTTGATAGGTCCTTCTCTGCCATCATCAATAATACGGGCAGTACCAAGAGACAGAGAATCAATGAGAAGATCACAGTAATGCCAGATATCAGACCGAAATCTTGTACCAGTGGCATAGGTGATAGAATCAAGACTAGGAAACCAAGCGCAGTAGTTGCAGCACTGACAATTAGTGCGACACCTGTGGTGGCTATCGCGTCTTCTAGTGCCTCCCATGGGTCATCGGTTTCGGATTTGTTTATCTCAAAGCGCCGCCACATGTGGATCGCGTAATCTATTCCTATTCCCAAGGAGAGAGCGGTGACCATCACCGTAAGTACATTCCATGAAATCCCAAGGAGGATCATTGAACCAACCACCCACAGTGTAGAGAACACCACAGGTAATAGAACAACTAACGCCGGTACGAATCTCCTAGTCAGGATAAGTAGCACAAAGAAGGATACGCCTAATGAAATCGCAGTAGAACTCAATTGGCTGGAGTTGAGGCCATCGAGAACATTCTGTAAGGAGACCAAATCACCTGTGACGTGAATCACGCCGTGATTTGCCAGTGTCTGACGGGTCTTACCGATATCATCTTCACTACCTAACATCGATTCAATTCCACTTATGACGATACTAGATTCACTCGAAGTCGAGACATCGACCCTGATTTCATTGCGTATATGCGATATAGATCCATTTTGCAAATCTACTGTTCGTTCTACCCTTTGCGCCCAAGTTCGACCAGTAAGTGGATCAGCAACCGTGTCATTAGTCGACAAATCAACGAAAAGGGCTGCCAAATCTATTGTTTCGGATGAAGGGTAAACTTCCCCGTCGCCAGAATAAACCTCCAAATTATGTTCTTCGCCAAAGGAGGAATCACGCAATATAGCGTCACGTATCACCACATATGGTCCTTCGTAAGATGGTGAAGGATTATTTGAATCACTACCTACTATATTTCGATTTGATTCAAGATCACTATGCAAACCGCGCAACTCATTGAGCAAAATTGCATCGCCGGGTATTGTGTTCGCTCCAGCAACTGGTTCCATCATGATGTAAACCATTTTCCAACCAGCACTTTCGTATGATGATTCCAAATCACTACGGACGTGCATAATTTCCATTTCGTCACCGAGGAAATCCGAGATGTCGAATTCTGTTTCCAAGTTCATAGCACCCAGTATTGAAGCACCAGAGATCAGGATTGCAACCAGAAGGATTGCTGCCTGCTGTTCACGATGTAACTTCGATAGCATAGCACTGAAGCGAGGCATTTTCAATCCCCTTTGATAATCTCCAGTATGCGAGACCTTGTCCAGTATTACATGAAATGCTCCGACAACTATTGTCGAAGTCAAAAATGCACTTACTACTCCGAAGGCCAATGCCTTACCGAAGGTAGCCAATGGCGGTAAAGGAGAAAGTATGTTGGCAAGGAAAGCAGCTACAGTAGTTATTACTGCTAATAGCAATGGAGTTGAGAGGAAGGCACAGGTTCGCATCCATGCTTCAGCAGCATCGTCAACCTGCTCGCGAATAAAGGCGTAACGACGTTGTAGATGAATCGAATAATCGATTCCCAATCCAAGAACAAGTGGTGCGACTGCGACCTCTAAGGCAGTAAATCTAGCATTGAACAGATTTAGTGCTCCATACGTCCATATCAAAGCGAATGATAAGCCGACCATTGGAAATACGACATTCTTTACTGAGCGGAAGGAAATACCCAATAATGCGATTACCAATACCAATGCCAATACGATAAGCAAGGCGAGATTGTCAAAGGTACCCTCGTCGATATCATGACTGATCAAATCGATACTAGCGACGCCATATGTCAATTCTGATTCGACGGATAGATTGGTGAATGCATCACGTATTTGGTCCTGAATTATCTTGCGTTCGTCAACTGGCAAACTCGGATCGATTTGCAAAACCCAGAGATTAGATGTTGAATATGGAGCGGCAGTACCATTACCTGTTTCCAGATAAAGACAAGTAGAATCAAGAGACAAGTCCTTGTTGAGTAAGGCTGAGGCTGCAAATGTTGCTGCACTGAGTAACTGATCATCTGCAGCCAAGGTACAGGTGGTGTCACTCTCAAGTGTTAGGTCGAGCATTTGCTCCCAAGTGCTAACCGATTTCAGTGGCGTAGCATTTGCTTCCTCATCGAGTGCTAATTGCATAACCCCCGGGGTTGTAGTCCATGCGTCAACCGCATCGTTGAGATCAACGCTTTTCTGTTGCATTTTTTCGAGATGTTCCGCCATAAGATGTATTGATTCCATCTCGAGGATATTACCGCCATCATCACGGGTTACATGAACGAACATCGGCCTGGTTTCATCATCAAAATTAGCCGAGATTCTCTCGTGGGCATCCTTCGCTTCTGAATCGGGTGAGAAGTCGGCTAAGTCCGTATGGAAGGAGGGTGGGTCAAGAACTGAAAGGTTGACAATAAGTCCCGCTGTTATCAGCGTAGAAACGATTAGAATGGCCCAAGAAGCCTTCCTAAAGGTCGGAGCGAAGGGGATTAGGAGACCCTCCGCACGCTCTGCCATGTTTCTGGTAATGACAATAGGTAGTTAAGCGGCATGGCAGCAAGAGCGATTGTCAATGCGATTAGAAGGTCCTTGCATAGTAGGGGAACAACAGCCAAAGGTTGAAAGCAGGAAGGCTGCACGACGGCTCGATTACCATGCCTGTCAAAGTACTTGCAAGAGACAAAAAAGAGCTCAGACTCCGCTTTATCGGTGAAAGCCATACTAGTCTGCAAATCTTGCGTGAGCAACTAAATAGCGATAGCAGAGTTGAATATGCAAACTACTTTCCAGGTCATCCTGACTTGGATGACCCAGAGTTCTACATCAGGGTAAAAGGACGCACCTCTCCAGAGAATATCCTCAAAGAATTGATTTCTGCGGTTGGCAAAGATCTCTCAACCATCAGCCTGTGAGGCTGGTTACCGTGACCACTACGGCAGATACTGCTGAAGCAATTGGACTGACGGGTTTTGCTGTCGATTCACCCGGCATCGGTGGGATTCTGAAAGCTAGAGTGCAAGATTTCCGAGTGGAAGAGATTGCAACAAAAATCAGCCTCGACCCAAAAGGCCGTTTTACTGCCGCCAACATTACTCTTACAAATTGGGAAACCAATCGTTTCATCAATCGCTTGGCAAAGAATCTCTCTATCTCTCGCAATCGAATCTTCTTTGCAGGAACCAAGGATAAGAGAGCGATAACCAAGCAATTATTCATTATCGACGCACCACCAAACAAGGTTGAGAAAGTCGAAATCCCCGATGTTGACATCCAGATCGTCGGCCGAACCCATCAAAAACTCGGCTTCGGAAACCATCGTGGTAACAGATTTACCATCATCGCAAGGGGTTGTGCAGATGAAAATGGCGAGCCACTATCGGACGAGGAAGCACTACTCAGAGTAGAGAAGATCAAAGATGGACTAGCCGAGAAATTGGGAGAAGGACTTTTTCCAAATTGGATAGGTCCGCAGAGGTTTGGCCGTGGCCGCCCAGTTACACCCGTAGTCGGCCGACACGTAATCGCTGAAGATTGGGAAAAAGCAGCCATGGCATATTTGACAATGACTGGTCAAGAAGAGAGAATCGAAGCCTCAACATTCCGCAATCGGGTTCTTGAAGAGGGTATTAGCGCCCAGTTGCTAGAGGAAATTCCGTCATGGCTTGGCTTTGAAGCCGACATCATGCGCCATCTGGTTGAAAAGCCAGGTGATTGGATTGGGGCTTTTCGAAGACTACCCAATAATTTGCAACTTATGACGGTTCATGCTTTGCAATCTGTTGCCTTCAATCTAACTTTACAGGCAAGGATTGACAATGACATGCCAATCTCGGTTCCGATCGAAGGCGATATCGTCGGACGAGTAGATGAGAAAGGACAACTCGATGTATCATCTATGGTGAAAGTAGACGATAGAATCTTACCTCGCTTAGCCCGTAATTGTCGCCTGGGTAGATTGGTTGTTACTGGTCAATTACCTGGTGGAGATTATCTCCGAGCAAGTTCCAAAATCGGCAAAATAGAAGATGAGGTTCTCGCAGACATGGGTTTAGCCGGTCTAGATTGGCAGGTCAAAGCAATCGGTCGGCTTTCAACCAAAGGTACGAGAAGACCTTTGGTAACTACCTTTGATGATCTTGTCGTTGATAGCGTCCCTGTCGCTGAATTGAGTTCGCTCGATGACAGATGGCAATCAGGACCTGCACAAGGAGCCATCTGGCACGCAGAAGGTGCGTGTATCCGTTTTAGATTCACACTTTCAAGTGGCTCATATGCCACCACACTGTTGAGAGAATTTATGCACTGCCCACTCAACCAAATCTGAGAGAAGTTGCACTATTGCTTTAGTAAAAATGATGCTCTTGCATGATCAGAGTAAGCCCATTGAAAGAACTTCGATTTCACCGACGCCGGTGAAAGACTTCATCTGATCTTCAAATTTATCGGAAAGACCTTCCCCATCATCCATTACGACATGGACCTGAATGAATTTGAGACCGAAAGCTAAAGGTTTAGCTTCACAGAGTTGCACATCGAAAGGCTCAACATGCAGAGTTTGAATATTTGCCACGATGTCATCAGCTGAAACATCATCGATACTCG
>CAJIYT010000044.1 GCA_905181715.1 uncultured Candidatus Poseidoniales archaeon | reverse complement strand
GGAGTTCTTGGCGAAGGTTGGATTTTGAGTGGCGAAAGTTACCAGATTTGTATCATCCCAAAAGATGACCCCAGTGCAAACCTCGGTCAAAGCATCACTTTCCAAGGACGACTATTATGGTCACCATCACATAATAATTGGTGTATTGATGAAGCCGCAGATGGTACTAGTAGCGCGGGAATTGTCGCTGTTGGAGACGCTGTAGACCTATTGGGAATGATCTCTGCCGACCCAAGCGGTGTGCTAGCAAACTCTTCTCGTACTTGGATCGTCAAAGCATATTCTAAATATTCAGTTGAGCCGTTTGATACTGACATAACCTTTGTCGATTCACCCGCATATTCACAGGATTGGACTACATTGTACGGCTCATTCGACGGCACGAATACTTGGATTGAGGCTGGACAGGAGATGGTCATCAATGTCTCGGTTGGATGGGATGATGCAAATACTAGAATGTCTGTAATGGTTAATTCATTCGAATTGAGTGGTGAAACACCTACTGCTGGCAATATTTTTTGGGACGATGGTGCAACACAATGGAGTTACTCACGAAATAAACTTGTGACAATTAGTGGCCAGGTCGTCGATGAAGGTGGCCAATATTACTTACAACGCGAAGGTGGAACTCAGAAGGTAAGACTCGACCCGGTCATCCAAGCAATTGGCCTTAATTCTGACTATTCCGATTATACTCTGACATGGGAAGGGCGATTATTGCAAGAAGATGATAATAGCAATATGGCTCAGGCTTTTGTATTGGCTAACGCTGATGCAATCGATGAAAATAGCAACGGGATACCTGATGAATTGGAGTGATTTAGATGGATCCGTGGCTATACGAGTTATCGTGGATGATAGCAGCATTGTTGCTAGGGGTTGGACTTGGTTCACTCACCGGATTAATCCCCGGATTCCACGTTAACAACGTAGCTTTAATTCTTCTTTCTGTATCACCTGCCCTTTTGGCATTAGGAATACCTCTGTCTGCTGTAGCCGGAATAATCTGTTCTACCGGCGTAGTTCATACCTTTCTCAATTACATACCTTCAGCGCTTATTGGAGCACCAGACGGGGATACTGCACTCTCACTGTTGCCTGGCCATCGGATGTTACTCTCTGGTAATGCTGCCAAGGGCGTAGCTTGGTCAGCAAGAGGCAGTCAACTTGGATTATTACTTTCGCTACCACTGATTTTAGTGGCTCGTCTCGTCTTTGGTCCGGAAGTGGGCTGGTATGATAGTCTCAGAGATGTTCTGCCAATTGTTCTTCTCTCGATATCGCTCCTGTTATTAGCGACTGAAACCACTCGTCTCGACTTCCCGGTTTGGATTCAAAAAGCCACTCGTAGCAAACTCGGCAAGGATAGCCGCTTAGCTGGCTTCATTGCTGCAACAGCCTTCTTCCTACTGGCAGGACTTTACGGCTGGGGGGTTTTCGAATTACCAGCAAGATCACCAGTAGGAATGCCCGATGCAAGTCTATTGCTACCAAGTCTAGCCGGCCTATTCGGAGTTGCTAATCTTCTCGACATCTATGCAACTACCAGTGAATTACCACCACAAAAGGACGAATGGGCTCTACCTCCAGCCGGGCCACTGATCATTCCATGTTTCCTCTCGAGTTGCGCTGGTGCTGCGATGGGAGTTCTTCCGGGGATGACTGCATCTCAAGCAACGGTTCTGGTCATGGGTGGTAGGAATGCTGCAGCCAAACTCAAAGGTGAAGAGGGCTATGGTATGGATTGGGAAACCCGTCGACTCTCGCAATTGAGCGATGAGGAATTATTAGCCCTTGCCCGGGCTGAAGCTGCCGGTGAAGGTGAGAGCCCTCAGAACGAACAAGATTTGGAAATTATCGCTCTCTTATCGGCAACCAATACTGCGGTTACCGTCATGGTTCTCGGATTCCTCTACATCATCGGCCGTTCACGTTCCGGTGCTACTCTCGCTCTCAAAATGATGTACCCGATCGATACTTGGTCGGGGATAGATCCAACTGCTGACTTCATCCGTTTACTTGGAATTACCATTGCCGCTGGACTGATTGCTGTTCCTATAATGCGGCACGTCGGCAAGGGTATATTACGACTGCACGAAACCATACCCCTTGAATCGATGGTCATCGGCGTCATTATCTTCATCATTGCATTGGTTTGGCTATCAACAGGTTGGATCGGTATCGGCGTTCTAATCGTCGGCACAATCATGGGTCTAATGCCACCAAGAATTGGGATTAGACGCTCTCATGGCATGGGAATCATCCTAGTGCCGATAATGATCTATACTTTCGCCCAAAAGTTTGACGCATTTGGATTCATCTGATTTTAGCGAAAGTCTTAGTGGTGTGAAAGTAGCCCGGGGAATGATACGATGCGTGCTATAGCCTCTTTCCTCACGCTAATCCTACTATTGACCCCTCTTACAGGACTTGTTTCTGGAACTGGAGCTAGGTCAAGTGCCTGTAACGGTGATGTTTGTATTAGTGAACTGATGCCCAACCCATCTGGTGATGATACTGGAAACTTTCCCGCTGGAGAATGGGTTGAATTGCATAATAATGGTAGTTCAGGAGTAGATCTCCAAGGCTGGACACTGGAAGACTTAGGCGGATGGGCTCATCCAATAAATGCCGATACATGGGTTGGTTTCGCTAATCTAACCACTCCTTATGTCCTTCCTGCCGGAGATTATGCGGTTATCAGCGAAGCAATTCAGGGTTCATTAAAACTCAATAATGCAGGAGAAACACTGTATCTGAAAAACCCAACTGGCACGATAATTCATACTGTCACCACTGGATCAGCATTGGTCAACATTTCGAAAGTTCCAGGAACTACTGCGACTGGTGATTATGTAGATTCAACTGGAAACACCCCCGGCAGCGCTAATTCTGGTGCCAGCAGTGGACCTACTTATTTCGAAAGTGATCTTCAGATTACTGAGATTATGCCCAATACTTGGCCTAGAAGCGATAATGGAACGTGGCCAGCCGGAGAGTGGGTTGAGATATGGAATAATGGTAGTGATGTAATCAATATCAGCGGATGGAAGATTACTGATGCGGTAGGAAATATCCTACCCTTCGATAAAGACCATATTATTGGAAATGATAGTTTGATGCTGGCGGGAGAATACCGTATTATCGCTCTCAATGGCAGCACTCAATGGGGCATTCTCAACAACGGTCAAGAGACTGTGAAATTGGTGATGCCCAACGGTTCATTTGTACAAAGTCTATTCTGGTATGATACAGTAGCTGGATTCACGCTTATGCCACATGCTGATGGGACTATTGGACTTTCTTCTTACCCAACACCAGGGATGGAAAACCCACGGCCACTTTATTCTCTAATCAACTCCAGTTCAGATGTCAAATTTACTGAAGTAATGCCTAATGCAAGTGATGATGGTCAGGCATTCCCCACTGGAGAATGGATTGAAATGCACAATAATGGTTCATCTGATATCAATTTATCAGGTTGGAAAATCATTGATGGCATGGGTAATGAGACAACTCTTGATGAAAACTCATTGGTGACAAACTCTAGCCAATCTGCAACAATGATCAATGCAGGAGAAAGACGTCTGGTCCAATTTGACCAAGAAACCAGACTCTGGGATGAATTTAATCATGTCATATTATTCAACAACACAGGAGATATTGTCGACCTGGCTTGGTGGAATTCTGACTTCGGTGAAAATATTTCTCTGATACGGGATTCTGATATCAATCGCACTTGGTCACCGTCGAGTACACCAACTCCTGGGCAGCCAGAACCAACCGGTGACACAACGGCTATCGATTTTTACATCAATGAGATTATGCCTTCACCAATTGGAACAGATAGTGCTGCTTATCCGGCTGGAGAATGGATTGAAGTAGTCAACAATGGTACTACATTCGTCGATATCAAAGACTTCAGATTTACCTCTGGGGCAAGTGCAAGAGTTCTGATTATAACACCTGAAAGAATGCCTCTACAAGCTAATACCTATGTCGCTCCCGGAGATATCGCTTTAATTGCGACAAATGGTAGTTCGAGTTTTTACATGAAAAATGAATTGAGCGATGGTATTGAATTGGTTGATGATGATGGAAATATTCTGGATTGGGCTACTTGGGATGCACCTACTGAAGGTGAGAGTCTTGTCGATAATTCTGGCACTTGGTCTAATTCAATGTGGCCGACACCTGGTGAGGAAAATCCCAATTTCACACCATATAATGGACCAACTAATATCACCATCAATGAAGCGGGAACTGATGGAGAGGGTCCATTTATCGAATTGCTAAATACAGGAAATCAAATCATAGATCTTAGTGCTTGGTTGCTAAAATGTATGGCTGACGGATCGATTAACGATTCGGATTATATCTGGACTGGAGCATTAAGAAACAGTATCACCGCTTCCTTTTCTGCTGGAGAATATGCAGTGGTCAACGGCATTATCAATAATGACTGCGATCAACTAATTCTAGAAGACCCAGATGGAATGGTGGTTCACTCACTAACTTTTTCGGCAGACATCAATGTAACTACGATTCTGACCACCGGACAAAGCATGGGTGCTTATGCATCACAAGACTGGCTAATCCTGCCTTATCCTACCGCTGGTGCACACAACCCAACTGCTAGCGCGTTTGCTGGGCCAGAGGATTTGCTATTCACTATGGTTTCACCAGCAGAAGATCTCATCTCTATCAAAAACACCGCCAGTAAAACAGCATTTTTACTTGATTGGTCGATTACGACAACAACTCAAGCAATGGTTGAAACATCTATCACCCTAGATAATTCTCTTGCCAGTGGAGAGATGATTACACTTTCACTGGTATTGGATGATGACAGCATGGCGATTAGTTTGCAAGAATCGAGTGGAATGGAAGCGGATAGTGTTGTTTATGGTAATGGTCCGACATCGATTGGAGGATGGCAAGGAGTAACCATTTCACCTCCAGCAGAAAATCTAGGAGATCTGGTATACTTACGTGGAGATGGATGCAATCATCTTCCAGATAGCAATTCCAGCGTGGATTGGAAATTGCGCTGGAGTTTGGCTGGTGCAAGTCATTTCTGTGATGATACAAGTTTCTCTGGAATGATTGACTTCACCCCTCTAATCGGACCTGAATCAGGTCTGGTCGACGTGATTGATTGGCTCGATTCAGCGACTACTAGCCTCGACATCGCTCTCTATCAATTACATCACCCGGTATTAACCGAACGCATTATTGCTGCTCATCAAAGAGGTATTGACGTCGAGGTTTTATTGCAGTACCCCACTTTCTATTGGGATTGGTATCAGGAAGAAACAACCTTTGGTTATCACGCATTATTAGTCGAGGGAGGGGTTAACGTCCGTTGGTTTGGACACCCAGATTCTCAATCACCTTATGCCATGATGCACAGTAAAGTTGCAGTAAAAGACAACTCAAGTATATGGATTGGTTCTGGAAATTGGAAATCAAGCACCCTTCCTGCCCCTGATCAAGGAGGCAATAGAGAATGGGGTGCATTCATCAATTCGAGTGATCTTGCAGATTCGATTCAACTTCGCTTTGATTATGATTTCTCAGTTGGGACAACTACTTCAGGAGATACACCTAATGGCTGGGTTCCCGGTTCATCTACCTCTCCAAGTGGACCTGTTACCAGTTCAATGCAAGCTCAAGTCAATGGAGAATTATTGACCTGTCCTGATGATTGTATCCAAACCTTGGCTGAGATGATTAATTCTGCTGATGAGGAGATTTTGTTATCCTTACAATACCTAGAGTTGGATTGGTATTGGGGATGGCAGGCTAATCCACTGCTCGATTCGCTATTGGCTGCGGCTCAGCGTGGTGTATCCATTCGTCTGATTATGAATGCTCACTATCTCGATGAGAATCCAGATGTGCGTGACTCGGTCGAAGAACTAAATGAGAATTGGAGCGCAAAATATGGATATGATGTGCAGGCAATTATGATGACTGAGAATGATGACATCATCAAATTGCATAACAAAGGTGCGATTATCGATGGTGAAAGTGTACTCATCTCATCGATTAATTGGGGAGATAACTCAATATTACGCAATCGAGAAATGGGTGTGTTAATCCACTCAGAAGAAGCCACTGCGCCATATTTGGCATCTTGGTGGCTCGATTGGAATCGTACTGATGATACCACAGATAGCGATGGTGATGGTATGCCTGATTGGTGGGAAGTTGCAAACGGATTAAACCGCAGCCGTAGAAGTATGCCTCTTGGATTAACCGAAGCGGAACTCGATCCTGATGGAGATGGGAAAACCAACCTTCAGGAATTCCTTGCCGATACCGACCCGTGGTCGAATGATAATGTAAACGATAATAACAACAATACCGATAACAATGGCAATAATACAATCGGTGACGACAATACCCCTACAACTACAGATGCTGATGGTGATCTGATTGAGGATTCTCTTGACGAGTGCTTAGGAACACCAACAGGGGTTGCTACCGATAGCAATGGTTGCTCTGCTGAACAGCTCAAGGAATCGGCTAAAGACAGCACTCAGTCGCAGACCGAATCGTCTGGCGGTATGGACTTCATGCTGATGCTAGTTGGCGTCGGAGGCTTTGTTTTCATCACCGCTTTGGCCCTACTTCTTCTCCGTAAGAAGGAAGAGGATTTTGTATATTCTGAGTTGGAGATGGAGATGGACAAATCGTTCGACCAACCAGTTCTTGATGCAACACCGCCTATGACTACAGAAACCACTTCATTCCAAATGCCAGTACTAGATGGAACCTCTAAATCGCCGCCTGATATGTCACTATATCCCGGCTGGGATGAGGCTACTGTGCTCGATCTCATCGAGCAAGGCTGGACCGGGGACCAATTAACTACATATTATGCTGAGCAGATGAGTGATCATCAGCAGTAGACTTACAAGGTACAGGCTCTAAGCATCACCTGAACAACATGGTGTATCGAAGTAGTAACCCCGTTTTGAACCCAGGAGCTTTTGCTCAGGGAAATAGTCAGGAAAGAATGACTTATGAGGGAACAATAAACAAGGTTCTAATCTTATTTGCGCTGATTATATCTTCGGCGACAGTTACTTGGATTGTCGGAGCAGATAACCCCGGACTCGCGTCTTTAATGATGATTGGAGGGGGAATTAGTGGCTTCATACTGGTATTGGTCATAATTATGAGTCGCCCATCTAATCCCGAGATATTGATGGGTGCTTATGCTCTTGCAGAAGGTATGTTCATCGGTGGATTTACATTATTCATGGAATCATTCTACCCTGGTATTTCGATTCAGGCTGGCATGGGAACAATCGGCGTATTTGGATTGATGTTTACTCTTTATCGCTTTAGAATAATACAACCAACCAAGAAATTCGTAATTGGAGTAATGAGTGCAATGGGTGGTATAATGTTGATTTATCTATTCAGTTTCTTTGGATCGATGATCGGTCTATCTGTCCCCTTCATCCACGATTCAGGGCCCGTTGGTATCGGATTCTCTCTCATCGTAGTTTCGATTTCTGCTTTGATGTTGATAATTGATTTTGGAGTTATAGAATCAGGTGTCAAATACGGTGCATCCAAGAATATGGAATGGTGGGGAGCCTTTGGACTGACTATCACTTTGATCTGGGTCTATATTGAGATGATACGCTTAATCTCGAAATTGCGCTCAAACTGAGGGGTCGTTTTGTCAAGGACACTTCGAGTCTGTAATCTAGAGGATTGGTTCGCCGGTGGCGAACGGAAAGAGCATTTCATCCAAACGTTGGGTGATGCTCTCAGGGACATCGGTTTCTTTGCCCTTGCTGGACACGGTATCTCAAAGAAAAATATCGATGCCTCCTATGAAACAATTGAACGCTTCTTCAATCTCGATCAAAACACCAAAAAATCATATGAAAACACCGAAATGGCGCGCCAAAGAGGATTTACACCATATGGTATCGAACACGCGAAGGATAATCCTGAACCTGACCTCAAAGAGTTCTGGCAGACCGGGCGTACTTTGGCCAAAGACAATCCTCTAGCAAATGAATTCCCGCAAAACTTCTGGCCACATTCTTGCGCTCCAGAATTTGAATTGCACATTGACGGCCTCTATAACGCGATGGAGGAGATGTCGATTGAGTTACTGAAAGCAGCTTCACTATGTCTCAACAAAGAAGAGGATTGGTTACCTAATATGGCACAGGATGGCAATACTATTCTCCGTGTCATTCACTACCCAAAACTTGCACCAGAAACCCCCGATGGAGCGGTAAGAAGCGCTCAACACGAGGATATCAATCTCATCACTCTACTGATAGGAGCAACTGCAGATGGACTACAAGTGATGGACCATGATGGCACTTGGATTGAGGTCGAAGGTAATCACGAACATATCATTGTCGATAGTGGGGATATGCTGCAAAACCTGACCAATGGTCTATTCAAATCTACTACTCATCGTGTAGTAAACCCTCCAAATGTAACTTCAGATAGATATTCTATGCCATTGTTCGTTCACCCACGTGGCGATGTTGACCTAACACCATTGCCTGAGTTTATTGCCCAAACTGGTGGAAAAGCGCTCTATCCTGAAATAAATGCTAATGATTACCTGTTCCAGCGACTTGCTGAAATCGGTTTAACTTCGTGAGGTGATTCTCTGCCAAAACTATGGACTATTCCAGAAATAATTGCTCACAAGCGTGATGGCAATGAAATGGATCAGGGCTTGATCTCAACAGTGGTTTCTAGGATTGTAGATGGTTCTATGTCACCTGTGCAGATTGGAGCATGGCTTATGGCATGCCAAATCAATGGTCTCTCTCCAGATGAGACCGCATATCTTACTGAGAAGATGGCTTTCTCAGGAGAACATTTTGTTGCAGAGCCAGACCGTGTCGATAAGCATTCGACCGGTGGAGTTGGCGACAAGATGAGTCTGATTCTCGCACCTCTACTACGAGCTGCAGGATTGCGAGTGCCGATGTTAGCAGGTAGAGGTTTGGCTCATACTGGACGA
>CAJIYT010000043.1 GCA_905181715.1 uncultured Candidatus Poseidoniales archaeon | reverse complement strand
TGGGAGACTGAAACCGATCCGGAGATAATGGAATTGAATGGCAAGGATAGCCGCCTTAAGTCACAAAACGGTTTAGGATCTTCTGGCGATATGACTTTTTCACTGACGTTAGAATTCTGGGTCGATAATCCACGGCCAATACCTGTGGAGATAGAGTTTGATTTTTCATTCTGGTATGACCATTTCGAGGTTGATATTCCCGATGTCTCAACAATAAACGGACAATCAAATGAATCATTTAGTGTAGTGATTAGCGGTGATGGATTCTATCCTGACAATCCTGAATATCGGCAGCTATTGAAGATGGAAATTCACGTCTTTACACTAACTGCATCAGAGTTGGTAGCGGGTCAAGCAACTCCTACTGAGGCAAAAGAAATAGAAAAAGACCTTCAATTTTCAAAATATAATGCGTATAGAGTGTACATGGAAAAGGATTCAGTCGAAGCTGTCTACTCTGGTTCAGATAAGAGGATTGAACTCAACATCGACAATCTTGGCAATGCAGTAGATACAATCATTGATACTGAGGTAGAAATAAAATCTTGCCCACAACTTGTTATTGAGGGATTAGAGGGCGTTGTTGGCAACTCCAAATGGAGTTTAGATAAGACATTAACAGTCACTGCGCCCCAAAGTCACCCAGAAAAAGAGTGTGAAGTAGTATTCAAGGTTCGCAGCGAAGGTTCCGGTTTATGGTATTCAAATTATGAAAAATTTACCATTTATGTATTCGCTCCAGAACTCGATGACACAAATGATGACACATCATCTTCTGACCAAGAGACTGGAAGTGGAGATCTTGAGATAAACGACTCTGGAATCCTACCTTCGCTGACAATCCTTTCGACACTATCAATGGTGGGATTTGCTGCGATATTAGGCAGAGATGAGAGATAATTGTTCATTCTTGAATCAACTTCTAATCGAACAGCCTGAGATAACATATATCAGTGGTGTATAGTTCGCTCGAACGTTAGGTTGCCAGCGGTATAGGTGTGAGAGATATGGCAGGTGACGGAGCAACGGGAATCAAGTTAGAAACTTGGCTCATGGTTGGATTTGTAATCACCCTCCTATTATCTACTTCAGTAATTGTAATTACCAGTTTTGACAAAAGCACAGTATTCTCCGCATACGTCCAAGATTCAAGCGATGATAATATCCAACTACAGCAGATTTCGTTGATGAGAGCAGATCTCGGAGACGGAACCGACGGTGATGGTTATGGCTATGATATCGCCAATACCATGTCGACACCGATGCTAGTAAATGATTGGCGCGAGCCGCACCGTACCACTTTGGTAATCACAGCACCAGAGAAACCATTCGATGCTGCCGAGGCCGATGCAATCCACGACTTTGTTACAAACAAAGGTGGCAAGGTCTTACTGGCTTCAAATTCTACCAATGCTCAATTAGTCGCCAACAAATTCGGTGTAAACTACATGGGGCCTTCAGTCGCCGATGACCAGAGATTCTACGAAGTGGAAATCGCAGGAGAGAGAGTTTCAGAGGATATTCGGAAAACCTATGCCATCGCATCGGTAAAACAGGATCTAAGTACGATGGATTCGAGTCAAACTAGGACGCCTTGTTCCCAAGGAGATGTCGATGTTGATAAAATCGATAACTGCTTCATGCCAGTGCTTTTCCATCGCCCAACAGCTATACAGGTGTTGAATAATGGTTCAGATGGCGACTCTAGCAACAGGGTAGTCAAGGTTCTAGCCCACGCTTCTCCAGCAGCATATCTGGCAGATGGAGTATTCGATCCAAACATCAAAGGTAACCCAATCCCCGGAGATTTAGCGACCGGCTATATTGTCAGAATCGATTATCCAGGTATTGAGGTAGTGGATAAAGTTCAGGGTAGCCGCGAAGGAGAAGTCATTGTTACAGGTAGTATCGTATTCGTTTCAGACCATTCAGCATTAGCTAATCACCTATGGGATAGAGATACGGCGGATTTGACTGGTAAACAACAGTGCACATCAGACCTATACTCCACTTATGGGCACAATTGCTGGGGTGCTGGTTCTGGAGGTCTTTCTGCCGCAGGAGGCGATACTCAATGGCTTGGCAATAGTCTCTACTTCTCCGCTTTACTAAGAGATATGATGGAGGTCGATAATGATCAACTGTCTTCAACTGTCGCCAGATATAATAATCAGTTTTACATTGTCTTCGACGAATCACGTCACGTCACCTCTGCAATATCAGCTCCTTTCACCGAAGCCATGGGTGCAATTGTAATGCTAACTAGCGACACCTTGTTGAAGTGGTTGATTATCCTGAACCTCATGGCGCTTCTAAGTATCGCTATCATGGTCGTCCCCGAAAAGGAGAATTGGCGCCATGTATTCGACCTCACTAGATTCAGAGAGCGACCAAATAAGGTCGACCCTAGTCTTTATCTGACCCGCGTCAGGGAATCATTGATGTCTAAAGTTAGGCAATTCAAAGATTTAACCAGAGATGAGATGGTCAGGAAAACCCCAGCTGAGATTCAAATGATGATCAGCGACCCAAGGCTAATAGAATTACTTTACAGCCAACAGCGTTCATATTCCAACGAAGAGTTGAGGGAATTACTTCAACAAATTCGTCGTTGGGGGAAATATAAAACACAATAAGGAGAGGATTGAAAATGCAAGCACCGCCACCACCAGCAGCCCCAATGCCAGCAGCCCCAATGCCAGCAGCACCGATGCCAGCAGCACCAATGCCAGCAGCACCAATGCCAGCAGCACCAATGCCAGCCGTACAACAAGCCGTACAAGCCCAACCGCGCCACCAAAGCAGCCCTGAAGTCAAGGAGCGTCTAAACGCCGTTGGCGCTATTGCAAGTGCAATTAGTGCTGAGGTACAAAAGGTAATTATCGGTAAGGCTCACGTCATCGACAATGTTCTTGTCAACATCCTCTCCAATGGAAACCTCCTGTTCGAGGATTATCCAGGTTTGGCTAAGACTTTGATGACCAACACCTTCGCCGATGCTCTCGGTTGCGATTTTAAGCGTGTACAATTTACTCCCGACCTACTTCCTGCAGATATCACAGGAACCAACATCTACGACGCTAAGAAAGGTGAATTTACCTTTAAGCCAGGTCCACTATTCTGTAACCTACTACTAGCTGACGAGATTAACCGTGCTCCACCAAAGACCCAAGCTGCTTTGCTTGAGGCTATGCAGGAGAAGCAGGTTACAATCGGAACAGTAACTCACAAATTACCAGCACCGTTCCTCGTTATGGCAACACAGAATCCGGTAGAGCAAGAAGGAACATATCCTCTGCCTGAAGCTCAATTGGACCGTTTCATGTTCAAGATGAGTGTTGGATACCCAGACCGTGCTGACGAAGATGAGATTCTCCGTCGACGTATCACCCGAAAGACCGATGCTGTCGAGGTCGATGTCATTACCGATCCTCAACGTGTTATCGCTATGCAACAAGCGTGTGAAGACGTTTACGTCGACCCAGCTCTCAGAATGTATATGGTAGAGGTAGTATCGAGAACTCGTGAAGATCCAAGAGTCCTTGTTGGTGCTTCGCCACGTGGTTCGCAAGCACTACTGAAGACCAGCCGTGGTGCAGCAGCAATGCGCGGTCGTGATTTCATCACCCCTGATGACATCAAGTCTATCGCAGAACTAGCACTAGCTCACAGATTGATTCTCAAGCCCGAACACCAGATCAAGGGTCTGGAGCCGGGAGAGGTTATCCAAGCAATTCTGCGCGAAGTTCCTGTGCCGACTGTTTGAGTATCCCCAGATGGGAAAATCGGAAGGTGTATGAGAGATGTGGAGCCGTAAATCAGCATTGCTGGGCAGTTTAGCTGTCTCGATGTATATGCTTGGTCTTACGCTTCGTAATTCTCAATTGGTAACTATTGCTGTAGTTATTTTCGTCTTTTTGACATGGGCGGCGTTATTCGGTGGCCATGCAGATGTAGCTAGCAGCGGCCGCAGATCCGAGGAATGGACTGGTGAAGAAGGAGTCGCTCTTTCGAATGTTAGTGCAATGCGCAAACTATCAGGAGCGAGAATTTTCGAAGACGGTGAGATCGATGTAACTCTGAGGGTGCAAAACCATTCAGCGCTATCAAAGATTCTTGAGGTTAAGGACAGAGTTCCAGAAGTTATGAGAATCAAGAAAGGTGCTAATTACATCTTGATGGAATTAGGTCCACGCCGTGAGACATTCATTGAATATACCGTTGATTGTCCCTTGCGAGGATTCTACAGTCTTGGCCCTGTTGCCATTCGTATTCAGGATCCATTTGGACTATTCCACAAGGAAAAGGAATTGCATGTATACAATGATTTCTTGGTATTCCCGAAGATGGAAGATCTCAAGGATACCTTTGTCAAATCACGTGTTCCAAAGATTTTCACTGGTGCGGTAAATATTCGCCAACCAGGACCTGGTTCGGAATTCTATTCACTAAGAGAGTATTTCGATGGTGATTCATTCCGTGCTATAAATTGGAGTGCATATGCCCGTAGTGGCAAATTGATGGTCAATGAGAGGGAGCGAGATGCTGTCAGTGACATCATAATCATCGTAGATAGTAGGTCGGTATCAGAAACCGGTCCAGTCTCTAGAAATGCTTTGGTCTATTCGACTAGGGCAGCAGCAAGTCTTGCAAAATTCTTCCTTAGCCGTAGAGATTCGGTTGGAATCATTACCTATGGCGACGAGGTCGTAAGTGTGGACAGAGATACTGGAAAGAAGCAATTGTATGTTATTCTAACCAAATTAGCCGGAGCTATGGCTGGCGGAAATATCCCACTACAAGTTGTTGTTAATCGTATATTACCGCATATCAACCGTGGTTCGCCAATCATCGTTCTCTCAAATCTAGAGGATGATCCTACAATAGTCAATGCCCTGCGAGATTTCAGAGCCCGTAATTTTGATGTAACCGTCCTTTCACCTTCAAGCCTAGAATTCGAATTCGACGCAAAACGTCTCGATCGAATTGGTTATGAAGTTCTAAAAACCGAACGAGATATACTGATTAGTGAGTTAAGTGGTTTAGGAGTAAACATCATGGATTGGGAGCCAGACATGCTCTTATCGACCGCACTGGCTGGAGCCAGAGGATTCTGAGGTGAAATAGATGCAGCAGCCAAAAAGTGGTAACTCCGGTGATACATCACACCTATATGATGGAAAAACTGTTCGTTCAGCAGCGCCAAGTCGCAAAAAACTCGCTGGACAGATGGCCGGATCTTCCGAACTTCCAAAAGAAGCGATTCCCGAAATAGAGGTTCCATCATTCATTGAGAGTCTTCTAGGCGGACCAATCGTTCCGAAAATGAAATTCCTACCAGCGGATAAGATGGTTCAGAATCTTCAACTCGGAACCTATGGCGTATTGATTGCACTGGGTATTCTAACCTATGTTATCACTCCGGCTTTAGGGACAATTTGGTATTCTGTAAGCGGTAGTTTATTCGTGGCCAATATTGTGCAATTATTCGTAATCATTGCTGCAGTAGTTTGTGGTTTCTGGGGTACTATGAGTAGAGATGCACGTTATCTTTTGATTTCTTATCTATTATTTATCGTCTCAGTGTTGCGCTTTGCATCTTCAAAGGTCAGCCTATCGCAAGATCCATTCGGCTTTGCAGAAAGTGCTACTCTGCTTACCTTGTTAGTAGTGACATATGCGGTTCTGCTAGTGATGTTCTTCGAACTATCCAATGGTGTTCTACGCTTCAGTATGCTCGATACAAGCATCCGAACCAATGAGGTTTACGTGATGAATGTTAAGAGAATAGCCAGTAAGTATCATCGCTCATTAATCATCAACCCAGCAATTGCAGCAGGACTAGCATTCCTTGTTCTTTCCGCCAACCGTATCCTGCCTTGGTTCATTGCATTATTCAGTGAGCAAACAGCTTTGCGAATGGAAGAGTCCGTTGAATTGATTTCGGTTTATGGAGTTGCACTTGGCACTTTGATGGTATTCATCGTCGTCGGTGGTTTATTCGCTTTGGATTTACCAACTCATCTGCAGAATTGGCGCGAGAATAAAGAAGAGTAAATCACTGGCTAATCAAGCCATTGCATCTAGCAAGTTTTGCTAAAGAACCGGTTAGATCTTCTGTATCAAGTATTAACCGGAGACCATGCTCACTTTCACTGATGACTTCGGTTTTCAGATTTAATAATTCGACAATAGTTGTATCGATACCATTTCCAACCATACTAACAATAGCAGTTCGAGATTCTATCTTCGCATCTTCTAGTTCTTGTTCAACTATTTCAAGATCATGAGCAGAGATTATCAATCTTGAACCAGATGGTGTTGAATTCAATGACCAAACAGTAATTCCTTCTTCTTCGATAATCTGAAAGAATTCATTTTTTAGTGGCTTTGGTGTCGTGATAATAGCCACACCGGTTTTGCAACCAATAGCCTTTATTTTAGAGGTTGATGACAAGATATCGGGCCCAATAAGTGTTGTAGCATTTGTTCCCACAGCAGCAAAAACATTGCGTATCTCCAGTGGTATGCCACTTTCTATCAATGGTTCGACCGTGAATGGATGAAGAATAGAAGCACCGTGAACCGAGAGTTCAATCGCTTCGCCATAACCGAGGTAATCCACTGTCGGTGAAGCGATACCCCATCTGGGGTTTAGGGCGAGAATACCATCGACATCTTTCCAAAGAATGACCCGATCTGCTTTGAGGAGATTGGCAAATGCCGATGCCGAGTGGTCGGAACCACCTCTGGTAAGAATAGCAATCTCACCATCATCACCTTCACCAAACCATCCGGTAAGAATAGGGATGCCAATTATATTATCGCGGCTTAAAGTTAATTTTGAGTTTTCCAAATCGACAATCTTTGCAGCAGTACGTCCCTTTAACCTCAGCCCAATATCCTCAGCCCCAACTGGATGGGCGTCGAGTCCAAAGTGCTGCAAACGATGGGCTACAACTAGAGCAGACAAGCGCTCTCCTGCAGCGAGAATTCGATTTCTTGCTGCTGGATTAGAAGGTTCAGTTGAAAGATTAACCAAATCATTACTAATTCCGTTGAGGATTTTAGTGAATTTATCATAGTGCATAGAGTCCTCAATTCCTGGAGAGAATCGCAAATGTTGACGTCGTAAATCCTCAACTAATCTGCCTGCGTAATGTGGATCATTTGCAGCCCGCATCAAACGGTCTGTGACCCCCCAAAGCGCTGATACTACAATTACAGATTTTGCAGTGAATGAACTAACTAATTGTCCAATACGGTCGATATCGCCCTTATCTCTTAGGCAGGAACCACCGAATTTGTGAACTATTAATTCAGGCATCGATGTATCCTCCTCTAACCCCTAGATCTGCCAGAACCAATCGGGCAACCGCTTCGACAACCATCCTAGCCCTTGGTGCCAATACTGGGTCATGGCGTCCCTTGACAATCAATTCCCTAATTTCTTTGAGCCCCTCATTCCAGGTTTGTTGGGGCTGAGCAATACTGGAAGGTGGTTTGAAAGTAATTGTCACGGTTAATTTAGCACCTGTACTAATTCCACCTAAAGCCCCATCTGCTCCTTCCAAGAGTTTGAAATCATCTAGCCACAAATCATTGTGCTCACTGCCCTTCATGGTGCCAGCCATCACTCCGCGTCCGAATTCTACCGCTCTAGCTCCTGGTATAGCCATTAGTGCCCCAGCCAGTGCCGGCTCTAAGCCATCAAACCAAGGTTCCCCGATACCAACTGGTAAGCCACTGATTTCTAGAATTACCGAACTGCCGATAGAATCTTTTTCCTTGCGACAATTCTCAGCCAAGATTCTCCCCTCGCTCTCATCAAGGCCGCCTATTTGGTGTATTTTGGCCTCCACTTTCCATTCAGATGGTAGGATTAGGCGCGATATTGAGCCAGCAGCTACCAATCCTGCAGTCAATCTTCCTGAGAATGAACCCCCGCCACGTGGGTCAGCATATCCCTGACTCTTGACATTACTGACATGGTCGGCATGCCCTGGACGTGGTTGGTTGGGAAGGAACTCGTAATCAGTTGAGCGAGCATCTCGATTACGAATCAGCAATAGGATTGGATCACCGGTCGCTTTACCCTGATATACCCCAGATAGAATCTCAACTTCATCGGTTTCTTTGCGCTTACTCGCAAGTTTAGATCCAGGCCTGCGAGCGATCATATCCTCCATCAGGATCTCAGCATCGATAATGGTACCAGCAGGCACACCTTCGACTAATGAACCAACACTATTGCCATGTGATTCACCAAATAAGGTGACGCAGACAGTCTGGCCGAGGCGCATTCTCACGGATATCACTCGGGCCCAGATTGGTTGAGGGTTTCAATGCTCTTCGACTTTGGGCATCGGTCCATTGATGATTTTCGCTTGGATAACCTCGTAATCGCTTCTCTGAGTATACCAGGCGACAATATGAGAATGAAGGGAACTACTTGCGCCTGGGACAAGAATTGCCATGGCATTTCCAGAGCCGGTAACAGTTGCGGCTCTGGCGCCATTGACGAACGAGTCATTGGTCATCCTTCTCAATTCAGCATCATTGAGAACTCCGAGCATCGCTCGGCCATTCCAAGTCATTGCCATTATGTCATTACCTTCTTGTAGAGCATTAAATGCCTGTAAAAATGAAGATTGTTGTGGTGCAAAATCCTCGAAGGTGAGTTTTTTCTCTCTCTCCTTGCCCAATACGATAATAATATCCCAATCAGCACTTGGTAGACCTGGGGATTCCCTGATAATCCCTTCAGCCGAACTTTCAGCATTGATATCAACTAATTTCCAACCTCCGGTGAGACAAGCCCATGCATCGTCGATACTGCCGGTAAGCGATACTCCAGCAGTCAATTGGATGTTGCGGGCTAAATCGACCATTAGACTATCATCCAAAGAGGTATTTGTTGCATCACAAAGTGCGCGTAGAGCAGCGATGCATAATGCAGATGAGGATTTCAAACCCTGTCTTTGCGGTATTTTTGAAATTACGGCCCAATGTAATTCACCAGCAGGAAGGGTATATCCGTTATCTTGCCAAATACGAATGGTATGGCCTAGAATATCATCTTGATCATCTGGCTGAGTTTTGTAAGGGCTATCGAGTAGTCTGACGATTAATGGTAAATCGATAGCGAGACTAGCTCCATAGCCAAGACCTGCGGCATGAAGTAGACTGATAGCCCCATTGGCTTCGCCTTTCCCTAATACTGCCATGATTACACCTCGCGGACTTCAGCACTGATTGCCAAACCTAAATGGCGCCCTGATGGGTCGCTAGACCCAATTAATTCTACTCCGGTCTTTACTTCGGTGACAGGGGTTGGGATACTCGATTGTTCAATCAGCCTAACGGTCTCCGCTTGTTGCAGGAAGGTATGTGCCTTTTTACCATTGTCATCGCACCAGCAGAGTTGAATTAATGGTCTTCGTTCAATTTTTAAGCGGCCTACTACTGCTGAGCGCATGTTTCCTTGCGCTGAAATAATCGCAACTTCATCGCCAGATCTTATTTCGGAAAGATATTTTGTCGTTCCGTCTGCCATCAAAGCATAGCAGTGTACCGCACCAGCATTTACTCTGAATGGACGTGTAGGGACAAACTCACTCTCTATGGTTTCCGAATGAACGAGAACCATAGATGAGGCGCTGGAACCGACTAAAATCCCTTCGCCTTTTTCGAGATAGGATGTGAAATCGACACAGACTCTATCTCCTACACCGCCTTCTTTGACATCTGTCACAGTAAGAAGTGCTGCAGTGAAAGGTTCACGGACAATATCAGCAGTGGGAATACTCGATTCTTGACGTTGCATTTTTGCAATCAATGCCGAATCTAGACATTCCTCATTTGCTAGAATCGCATCAACTCCGATGTCAAGGGCAAATGCTGCACCCTGCGCTTGCTCTGGCGAACTGATTCTCGCTGCGACTTTGGTCGGTCCCCCGTCACAGGAAGCCACGATATTCTCTATGGGGATCATAGTCCAATCCTGAAACTCAAGTAATATCCAATCAATACTTCCAGCTAATGATCTAGCACGTGCTTGTCCTTCTTTTGAATCAATTAACACCTGTATTCCAATCTTTTTACCGTTATCAAGAATGCAGTTATCAGCGATTTTAATCGAGCGGTCGACCCCTTCTGGGGAAATCTCGTTCTCGATCCAAACCTCCATCTAAAACCCTCAAAGTGTGGCAAAAGCCTCATCTGCAGTAGCGCCTTCATGCACTATTTGCACTATTGCTCTAGTAATTTTCTCTGGATTGGGATGGGTGAATATTTGTCGGCCCATACAAACGCCGGCGGCACCTGCTCCAATCGCTTGGTGTATCATCTCTAGCAAACCTAAATCTCCCATCTGAGAGTCACCACCGGCTATCAGTACCGGGATTGGTACGGCAGCGGTGACTTTAGTGAAGGAACTAGCATTTCCAGTCCAACTTGTTTTGACTACATCGCAGCCTAATTCGAAGCCAAGACGCACAGCATGAGCGATACCATTGGTTTCATCAGCCGGGTCTAATTTCAAACCCGGACCTCTGGCATAGATCATCCCTAAACTAGGCATAGCAAGAAGATGTGATTCCTCGGTTACCGCACCCATTCGCTCTATCATAGCCGCTTCATGTTCAGAGCCCAAATTAACCTGTACACTTACTGCGACAGCTCCTCTTGAGAGCATTTCTTCACAACTTCCGACTAGGACTTTATCGTCACTGCGTTTACCACCATGACGAGTTGAAGCGGATAGATGAGCGATCATATGCCCGGGATGAAGATGGCCAAAAGCACTGATTACACCTTTGTGAGCAATGATTGCATCAGCCCCGCCTCGGACTACTGCGGCGATGGTTTCGGCTAGGTTTTCTAGGCCTTCGGAGGGATAATCCGAGGCCCCATGATCAATAGGAACCCACACCCCTCTTCCCTCTGGAAGAATCGAATCATAGTCGGACATTGTTCAGGGGATAGTGCCAACGTACACAAGCATTTCTTTGAACAAATAACTTGCATAGTCCCATCAGCATAAGATATGACGCCAATTTTGTATTGCCATGATATAGATGAGGGACTATTTTCTACACCGTTTAATGCACTAATAAAATGTTGAATTAAATTCAATATGGTAGTGAAATATGAAATTAGACAACCGATGATAATATCGTGGTGGACCTACTCCCGTGCAAACATGGAACTAGATTCTTGGTTACTGATGGGTCTCTTCGGAGGCTCATTTGGCTTTGGAATCTGGTCTGTTATCAAGCGCCGGGACAGCAGCGTGGGGCTTTCACGAAAAGTTCCTTTCAAAGGCGAAGAGTCCAGTATCGCTGCAGTAGATTTCACTACTGCAAAATCAGCGATAGCGATTAAGTTGGCGGAAGTCGAGAGACATATGCTAGAAAATAAAGAAGCTATCGAGGCCCGTGAGAAGGCACGAAAAATCAAGGAAGAAATTGAAGCTGAAGAGCGAGTTAAGAAGGCCGCTGAGGCCGAATCAGCAAGACTTGCTAAATTGCGAGCAGAGGAAGAACGCCTTGCTGGTGAAAGAGCTGAGCGATTGGCGGCAGAGGCAGAAGAACTTCGTCTCGAAGAAGAGCGTCTTGCTGCTGAGGCTGAAGAGAAGCGTCTAGCTGAAGAAGAAGCACAACGAATCCAGGATGAAGAACTTGCTGCTGAAGAAGAAGCGAAACGTATCGAACAAGAACGCATCGCTGCGGAAATAGCAGAAGCAGAGGCATCTGAAGCAGAACAGCGCAGAATCGAGGAAGAGGCACGCGCAACTGAAGAAGAGCGTCTAGCAGCAGAACAAGTGGCGGAAGAAGAGCGCCTATTAGCAGAAACCGAGGCACGTAGAGTCGCTGAAGCGGAAGTACGTCAGCAAGAAGAAGAATTGCAACGTCAACGTGATTTGGCTGCAACCGAGGAAGCACGTCTAATCGAGATCGCCGAACAAAAGGCTGAGGAAGAGCAAGCTGCAAAAGAGGCTGGAGAAAGAGCTCGGGCTGAATTGATGGAACGCTTAGCTCGAGAAGGTGCAAAGTCTGGCGATGTGCAAATCTCTTTGATGTGGAATAATTTCAACGATCTCGATCTTCATGTTGTCGCACCATCTGGAGAGAGAATCCACGGAGGAAACCGTCTTTCCGCCTGCGGCGGTGAACTTGATGTTGATGCAAATGTCCGTGCTGAAACCAATAAACCAGTTGAAAATGTGGTATGGTCTGCCGAAAGTGGCGAAGTAGACACTGAGGCACCAGGTGGGACTTACAAGGTCTATGTCCATCATTACAAGAAACACAAGAAGCGAAAAACCAAGGATCCTACATCCTTCAAAGTACTTGTCAACATAGAGGATACACTTTCCGAGTACGAGGGTGATTTGACCTTTGGAGATCCAATAACTCAGGTATGCGAATTCCAAGTCGATGCACCAGAAATCCGCAATGCTCGTAAATTAGCAGCACAGATGGCTCTTGAAGCGTCTGAGGCTGGTGAAGAGGTGGATATGGACTCCATCATGGAGCAAGCGATAGCAATCAAATCCCAAGAGGCAAAAGAAGCTAAGGCAGCAGCAGCCGAGAAAGCAGCAGAAGATGAAATATTGGCTGAACAGCAAGCAGCTGAAGATGCTCGCTTAGCAAAGGAAGCCGAAGAACGGGCTGCATCCGAGGCTGAAGCGAGAGAGGCTGAAGAGGAAATTCAACGACAACATGATATCGCCGAAGGCGAAGAGATTCGTCTGGCTGAAATAGCCTCCCAAAAAGCAGTAGAAGATGCAAATGCCAAAGAGGCAGATGACAAAGCTAGGGCTGAATTGATGGAACGTCTTGCCCGAGAAGGTGCAAAGTCAGGGGATGTGCAAGTCTCTTTGATGTGGAATAATTTCAATGATCTCGATCTCCATGTAGTAGCTCCATCAGGTGAAAGGATACACGGTGGTAACCGAATCTCTGCATGTGGTGGTGAATTAGATGTCGATGCAAATGTCAGACCTGATACCAAGAAACCAGTCGAGAATGTGGTTTGGTCTGCTGAGAGTGGCGACTCAGATAGTGATGCACCAGGTGGAATCTACAAGGTCTATGTCCATCATTATAAGAAACATAAGAAGCGAAGAAGTAAGGATCCAACCGCATATACAGTTTTGGTCAATGTCGAGGACAAGTTGATGGAATACGGTGGCCAAATTACCTTTGGTGATCCTATACTCCTAGTCTGCGAATTCTCTGTAGACCCACCGGAAGTACGTAATGCTCGCAAAGAAGCAGCTCGCTTGGCGTTAGAGGCTGCCGAACGTGGTGAAGATGTTGATTATCAAGCACTAGAATCAAAACTAATCAATACAGCCATATCAGAGTCAGATGATCCCAAAGAGGTTGAAACAACAGTTGACAAGTTGGTGGCGGAGAATGATCCACTTACCGATTTGATGGGAAGCGATGAAGACTCCACTGTCGAAGAAGTAACTCTTGAATCAGAAGATGCTAGCGATGCTGCTGATAATGATGATGACGACGATGATGACGATGACCTGGTTTCAGTGCTTCTCAGCTGATTATATCTAGGATATTACCTTGGTTCAAAGCCTTCCTAAGGCAACGAGCAATACGCCTTCCAGTCGACATAAACGGTTCATTGATGTCACTGTAGGGTGAACCGCCAATGAATGGCTTAGATCCAGCGACAATTCTTGCGCTTATCTCAAATATTTTGAATTCGAGTTTGTCAGTGACTATGGCTTCGAGACAGAATGGGCCAAGCATTCCTCTAGCATTCTCTTCAAGTTCAAAGGATGCTGAAACTGTACCCTCTGCCATTTCGAATGCTCGCGGTAATAGACTCTCCCTGATGACTACCGGTTGGTTACCAGTTACCACGAAAGAAGGTTCGAGTGCCATTTCTCTGAGATCGCGCAAACTACCCAATTTGTAGAATTCATCGACATTGGATTCGTCACGACGGTCCATGCTCATTAACTCGAGGCGGCCGAGGTTTTTACCAGCCAATTCACCACGTCCTTGTACTTGGAACCCATCAGTGGCAGTCGGATCGAAAAAGAAATGCATGTAATAGCGACATCCAAGTACATACTCCTGAATTGTAAACTCCTCCTCGAGATTAACATTCCTTCTAAAATCACGATAATCCCTGGCTATGAAATAACCTTCTCCCCCTTTTGCTCCAGCATATTTGATTATGACTGGGCCATCGATATCATGTGGATTGTCAATGATCTTGGGAAGTGTGCACCCACCAGCTTGAAGCCATTCGCGTTGACGTGCCCTACTGCTCTCCCAATAGAGAATTCCACGATTACCAAAGGTTGGAACCTCGAGGTTACGGAAATTTTCAGCACCGAGGTACTCAACCAATGACCCATGAGGAATTATAATCACATTTCGTTCTCTAAACCATTCCGCATGGTCTAGCATTTCTCGATAATCATCTAGCATCAACCATTCATCGGGTTCAGCACCCGGGAAAGCACTGTAAAAACGGCGACGGTTTTCACCCACTGCAATACCTAAGGTACGGAAACCTTCCATCCGTGCGCCATGCAAAATTTGTAGTGAAGAATGGGAGGCAACAACACCTATTGTGATGGAATCACAGTCATAGGACGACAACCAATTCGCGAGAGTTGTCGCATCTACGCCCATGTCGACGGCTTCTGTGTCTTGTTAATGACAATTACTACCATAACCAACTTTCATTCCTTTTTCACTACTCCATAGAACCTTGCCGAAACGCCGTCAAGACTTCAAGTTGAACACGCCTGCCTCGGGTTATGGGCGCAAATGACGATGGTAGTCGCATGACTTATGGCAACTATTTGCAAATAGAAAAATTGCTTTCACTTCAAGATGGACCTGAAGGCCATGATCCCTTGCCTTGCAATGATGAAATGCACTTCATCGTGGTACATCAGGCGTTTGAATTGTGGTTCAAGATAGTCATACGCGAACTAAAGGAAGCTCATATTTTGCTTTCAGTAGCCTCAGTGCCAGAGGAAGATATCCCAAAGATAGTACATCATCTTCAACGTTGTGTGGCCCTTTTTGACTTGATGGCTCAACAATGGAAGGTGATGGAAACCCTAACCCCGCAAGATTTCCTTTCATTCAGAGACCGCCTCGGAACATCATCAGGTTTTGAATCATGGCAAATGCGTGCTGTTGAGATGTTGCTTGGTCTTGAATCGAGTCAACGAATCGGTGGCATGGATCCAATGATTCATTTTGAAAAATTACTAGCAGAAGGAACAATCTCATCTGACGTTATGGCGGATCTCAAGACTATCGATGCCTCACCTTCACTAAACGAGACTATGAGAACATGGTTATCTAGGACTCCAGTTAATGCTATTGCAGGAGATAAAGAAGTGCTAAACTCATATGTTGAACGTCATCTTGAGATAATGAAATCACACGGAGAGCAGGTTATCACCCACATGGTAGATATTGGCCATGGGGAAGAGGAAAGCATCAGGCCACGCATCGAATCAGGGATAGCTGGCGCAGAGGAGTTCTTGCGACCAGATGGAGAAATAGATGCTGCACGTGTCGGTCTCTTATTCATTGAATCATACCGTGAATTGCCACTATTGGCTTGGCCAAGGCGTTTGCTAGATACAATTGTTGAATTAGAGGAATCAATGCTATTGTTCAGAAGTCATCATGCGCGAATGGTCGAGAGAATGATTGGCCGTCGAATGGGTACAGGTGGCTCTTCAGGTGTAGATTATCTCGACATGACCCTGAAATACAGAATCTTCACTGACCTTTGGGCTGTAAGAACGATTCTCGTAAAGAGAGAATTACTAGATGATGTTGACAATCCGCAATTCTACGGATTCGCCGCTTAGCACATCACTCGTGCGGATCGGTATCGATTGGTATCAAGTGGTTATCATACTCAAATAATGCGATCTTTAGAGGGTCGAGGACGAATCTAACATTTGCCTCGTCCAATCCATAAAGAGAGACTAATTCGCCCATAAATGCAACTCTGAGGTCATCTTCAGAAGCGTTGAGTGGAGCGCCCATTCCAATTTGAAGAGCGCGTGCTCCGATAATTCTTGCACGTTCGAACCGAGTGTGGGGATTTTTTGGTACAACCATTACGATACCTCCAGAGGGGATGGTCGCTCGTAACTGGACCTGCTTTTGAACCCTACGTAGTCTATTCGGACTCATCGGGTTGTGGTTTATTGCGGATTTCTCTGATTAGCATCACAGTTGCTGGCATCGAGATTAGCAGTAGAAAGATACTGACGGCGATTACGAGAAGTGCAGGATTCTTACTAAAGGGGTCGATAGCAATACCTTCTTCAATCGCTTCAATACCCGCATTTGCCAGAGTTTTTGAATCCGAAACCAATTCAACAGGGCCATCGATTTGCAGCATTATTACTAGGAAATCACCATCGGTATCGACAGCGATGTCTGCGCCAGCCGAAAAAGTATGATTTACCGCCATATTTGTAAGTGCATACCCCTCTTCTTCATGATTTATTTCAGTAGTTGTCCATACCTCGATGAAGGTATTAGAAGTTGCAGTGTCCCATTGTAAGGTGCCATTTACCAATTCTACTGCTGTTAATCCTGTGAAATTTGTATCACTTCGATTAGACAAAGCGACTTCCAATTCAGCAATCTGGGATGATCCGGCTAGCAATCCTTCACCATCGATCACCATAGTAGGCAATCCCCACAGGCCAAGAATCGTTGAGAATCGATAATATGATTCCGAGAGATAACTCACATCCTTTGGCGATGGGTGATGACGAAGGATGAAGGTATCATCTTCAGTTCTTTCATCTAGTTGTGTTTCGACTATCTGACAGGGTTGACACCAATCAGCGCCCATGTATTCAACCAAATGCGCTGGGCGATAGCCGCTACAGGTGGTATTGGTCGCTAAACAATCGAGATCGATAACAATCACATCTAGCAATACACCAGGTTCTTGCTCACTAACGGCTGTCGAACTAGGTAAGACCGCCAGTAATAATAGTGCTAGAGCCAAAATCGACCTTCGCATGTCAAGCGCAGCGGATGCGGTTTGTTAAAGGAGGGCCCTCATGACGAGCAGAACATGGCGAGTGGTATTTTGAGGCGCCCCTCAACTCTACCGTTGTTTATGACGGTAATGGCCTTACTCATAATCGTCATCGGAGGTACTATTCGTATTTTCGATGCTGGTGAATCCTGTCCTGATTGGCCAACATGTTTCGGTGAAGTAACTTTCATCGTTTCAGAAGAAGAGCAGGGTCAATGGTATGAGGCGAATCCAGATGAAATCGATTCTAGAGGTGCAGATTATCGCTATTCAACTCTTGAGATATTCGTTGAGTGGTTTCATCGTTTATTGGTAGGTATTATCGCAGTCCCCATTCTTGGAAATATGTATTTGTGCCATAAAAACAAAGGCGAATGGGGTAGAAAGGTATTCCTAACCTCCCAGGTATCTGGAGCACTATTGTTAATTCAAGCGGTTGTCGGTGCGCTAACTGTAAAATTCGATAATGTAGATTGGTCGGTAGCGCTACATCTAGTTCTCGCTCTTTCATTCACTAGTTCACTGATTTGGCAGTGGCTATTGATGCGAAGAAATGAAGGTGATGAAACATTATTCCCTAAGGTGGATCAGAACTTCTTACTCAGTGAAGGAAAACGTATCGGCCTTGTCGTCACCACTATCCTGATTCTATTGATCATGGGGGCATGGGTGGCAAGCACTGCTGGCGGCGATTACAATAAAGGTTGTTCAGTTGGCCTTCCTGATGGCTGGCCCAAATGCAATGGCGATATTTTGCCTAGTATGGGCGGCCCTGGGGTGTTGGTACAGATGATCCACAGAATCGGTGCAGCCTTGGTTGGTGTTGTCTTGATAATGGGTTCACTGCGCCTCAAAGAGAGTAGTGCTGAAGCAGATGCACCTGGAATCTATTGTAAGTGCATGGAATTTGCTACTGGTTTTTGGTTGCTAAACATATTTGTCGGTGGTCTTTACATTGTCCTTGCTAAAATCGATAGTTTCCCCGAATATCTTTCTCTTCTGCATTTAGTGATAGGAATATCTAGTTTCTTAGCAGCAGCCTTCGGATACATGTTGGTCAAACTAGCCTATCCTATAGGGGGTGAAGAGAGTGAGTGAACAAGAAAACCCGGGGTTGTTATCTTGTTTGATTCAAATTTCTAAATTGAGGGTTGTAATATTACTCCAAGTAACAGCTATATGTGCTATTCTTGCACATGATCTGCTGGTAAGACATGGCTCAATAGCAGGTGAGAGGACTTGGTTCGACACCATCTGGACTTCGTTTATCACCTTGATTGGCGGGACTTTGGCTGCTGGTGGCTCTAATGCGATCAATATGTGGTATGACCGCGACATCGACCCATTGATGAGCCGAACCGAAAAGCGCCCACTTCCAATGGGTTGGATCTCACCGGCTACTGCTCTGACATTTGGTGTAATAACCGCTCTTTCAGGTTCAGCTCTCTTCTTGACCCTTCATTGGAAAGCTGCTTTCTGGAGTTTGTTTTCAGTACTATTCTACGTCTTTATCTACAGCATGTGGCTCAAGCGCAGAACTCCACAAAATATCGTTATCGGCGGTGCTGCTGGGGCAACCCCGCCTGTAATCGGCTGGGCTGGCGCTGCATCAGCGGAATTATCGGGAATGAATCCTTTTGATTTAGGCTCACCTATCCCATGGATGTTTTTCATGCTGGTTTTCCTTTGGACTCCGCCACACTTCTGGGCCCTCGCACTTTACCGCTCGGGAGAATATGCAAAGGCAAAAATTCCGATGATGAATGAGGTCAAAGGGGCAAAGCGAACTCTATTGGAATCAAAGATTTACTGTTTCGCCCTATTTACGCTGGGTTTGGTTCCTTTCTTCTGGCCTGAATCAGGTCTCCCAATCTTATGGTCGCTAGTAGCCAGTGGCCTGACCATGTGGTATGCGCTTTCGGTTTGGCAAATTGATTATGAGGAACCATTCGACGATAAGGGACGAATGCCTAGTGCTGCTAAATCATTTTTCCGTTCACTGTATTACCTTGGTTGGATGTTCATTGGATTGGTGCTTTGTGTGGCAATACCGCCATCTTGGCTTGGGATACTAGGCCTGAATTGAACATGGTTTTCAACCGTCTTATTTATCGGAAGGCCGCAGGTGGCGAGGTTGCTTGCGACGGTCGCATAGTCTGGCCATTGCGTCGGATTGCTAATCCGATGGGTTATCCCACGAGGGTTCAAATCCCTCTCGTCGCGCTCTCAACAGTACCTAGCATTGTACGAAAGCAATTCAAACTGATTAGCTGAAGAAATCTGCTAAATCATCTTCGAGGTCGACATCAACATCTACGCCTTTTTTACCCTTAATCTTCCTTTTGAGTTTCTTATTCTTCATCATTAATAGTGGGATTCCTATAAAGTTAGCAACGATTATTCCGATCATAGTAATGCCCGCAATCTGGAATACCTCGTTATTCATCTGCTCAAATAACCCACCTAGCCAAGGACTGCCCATAGGTGGTTCAGGTTCGGGTTCAGGCTCCGGTATACGCCATGCGTTGAACTCCCAATGTTCATCATCGATGTGGACTCTGATGGCATTATTGCTTGGGTAGTTGATTATAGTGCCCTCGTTACCGATTACATCTATCGGGGCTAGTACGTAATAGTAGGTGCGATAGGGCCGAATCCCATTATATTCACTGCCATTGTCCATGTATGTACTAACTTCTCCAGGTGCATTGATTATTCCACTCATCACAGGTGGAACAAAGCGTAGATCAATCTCGTCAGGCTGTATCTCCAAGCGGTAGAGATTCCATGAAATGTTACCATCGGATTCTCCGACAGGGAATGTCCAACTCAGGGCGACTTGATAGCATGCATACCAATCATTATACTTCAGGTGACACGATGTGGAATTATCAAAAGTTGTTATAGCATTTAGATTAAGAACTTGGGATTGAGGTACGATGGAATCACCACAAGAGAGGCCAGGCTCTCCTTCCTCATCGTGAGAAATCACTCCTGAGTTGATGTCGATTAGGCCTGTTCTATCAGTTGGGATAATCACGTAAGATGCACAGACCCCATTTTCCAAGGAGTTTGGGTCAATCCATGATGAAGTAGTTGGACTCACCGTTGCAACTTTTGTGTTTTCAAGTAGTTTATTCCAAGTGGAAGTACTTGTTGTACCATTTGGTTCAGGGAAATACGAACCAGCTGCAGCAGAACCTGTGATTCGATATATATTCCATTCTCCGAAGTAAGGATTGCTTAAATCCCCAACCGGCTGCCAATCCAAGCGCAATTGGCCTGCTGGTAATTGGGTCAGGTTTAGGTTGCCAGGGCTTACGTCCGGGGGAGGTAAGACGCCGACGAAAAGAAGATTTGCTGGTTCATTAAGACGAATCTTCATCGTCACATTATCGACTAATGTGAAAGAATCCAGGTCACCGAATTCTTGCCACGTTGTATCATTCATAGTATTGAGTTTTCTCACTTTGACCGAATCGAATGGTACGTTTAGAGGGAGGATAAGCGATAGATTGACATCCATCTCTATGAATTCCAATCCAAGATCGCTCTCTCCATCATTGGGAATCAAATCAAACGCCATCAATCTTAGAGCAGAGAGATTACCTCCTGCTCCGTATTTACCATTGAGAATAGGATAAGCGAAATAAGATTCGGCATAGGCATGGGTTCTGGTGATTGCAGTGCCGGTGAAATATGTTTCGTCACCGATGTTTGTACTGTTAAGGATTGAAATTACTACCGATGCAGATTCGATATTTCCTAAGGCGTCGGTAGCATATAGAGTGATGGTAAAGTCTCCCATGTTGCCAAATATAGTGCCGTTAGGAGAGATGGTTTGACCGGTGCCAAGAATCGCTAAGGCACTATGGCGCCATTGGAATGTTACCGGTTTAGCAGCTAAAGGAGAGGTTATTGCTTGGAAGGTTATTTGATCGCCACTGTAATAGAAGCCACCATTATTGGTTTGTATGATACTTGGTAAAATATCACCTGCTATCACAGTAGCGGACTGGATTATCAGGTTATTGCTATTCTTTGCGTCACCGCCAAAACTGAATAATTCTTGAATCGACATTCGCACATTTACATCACCGAAGGTAGTGACGTCAAAAACACAACTTTGTGACTCTCCCGGGTGAATTACCGGTATTTCACATGATTGTGATTCAGAGGTAGTTCCATTCAGCCATTCGAGTCTGAATTCAACATCGGGGTCATAGATGCTGACATTTCCATCATTACTAAATGTCGCTTGAAGGCTTTGGTTGCCATAATAGAGATTACTTGAACTTGGATCGTGTAATGGATGCATCGACTCTACAACTAGGTCGATAGTATCATCAAATATGATGTCCACTGATGCAAGGTTATTCGATGAGATCATATCAATAGAACCTGATGTGTTCAATAATCCGTATTTCAGCAGGTATCTACCTTCGGAACTATAGGTGAGTGCGGGGATTTGATTACTCAATTGTTTTCCGATACCGATTGTACTAGCCATTGCAATTGTATGGTTTGCCTGTGAAAGCAAAGTTAATCCATTAGAGGAATAGAGTTCCCAGCCCATTGTCGCATCTACAGAACAAGTACCACATGAATTGAAATCAAAGGTAATTGTAAGATTATAATCTGTATCGGTATTCAATATACTTTCACCATCATATTGCCCTAGATGGAGGATATCATCAATTGGGTTTTGGATATCAAGATTGAAGTCGACAAATTCTGTAGTGAGATTAAAACTGTAAGTTAGCATATTATTGCCGCCCTGGGAATCGGATTGCACGAATTTATACACGACTGTATGGATTCCATTCGCTCCCCAGTCGATGAAACCATCACCAGAGAATACATGATTGTTAATTTCCCCGGCAGCCATCGGTTGAATGTCCTCTTGTCCGTCTTTGATGCTATTAGAAATACATAGAGAGGCGAGAGTCACACCTTCACACACGTGCCATTGTAATGTTCTTACTGGGCTTGTTGCAGTATCTAGATTTTCGATTTTTACCGCTAGTTCTACTGAGCCATAAGATGTATAGTACCTGTCGGCAATCGGAGAAATTGTGTCGGTGAGAGCAAGGTCACCAGAAGCAAGTGCAGATGCTGTGGGTAGGGTTGCTAATCCGACAAATGCAGATAGTAAAATCAACATCGAAATCGCAATGGCGCTGCGAGACTTTCCAGCCCTTGATACAGCATCAGCCCTCGACATTGATACTTCCTCGCCAGCACTGCTCAAATACCAATCGGTGGAGAAGTGCCTTGAAGCCCTATTAGCGCGCTGTAGGTGGGTAAACGGCGATAGTCTCATGTCGGTTCCGCCTTTGCATACGCCTATGCAAGCCGCTTCATTGCGTCAACATCCGCAACAGGATGAAGAAGCACTTGTGGCAGTAATTGAATTTCTCACTGCGTTCGCCCTTTTCTTGATAATACTCACCGCTTTCTTATCATTGGCCCAACTGCCTCTCAGTTCAAACGATCCGCATACTGATCTCGTTGACAGAGCGGCTACTGAAGCATTAGAGAGATTGACGGCGAATGAGGGCTGGCTCGTACCAGAACTCGATGGAAATCGAGATACTGCAAACGCAACTTCGGAATGGCATTTACACAACACTGTCGAATTATCAAAAGGTAATCTGCAACCAGGTCTGATAAGCGATGGAGTGCTCGACACTCAGAGACTTGCAGCACTGAAAAATATCACTGAAGGTGCAATGGTACAGGGTTTGGGATTGAATGACGGCCTAAATATGCGCCTGCTTATCAGAGTGACCGATTCGTCTGACGTAGAACGCGAGGGACTAATTCTTTTTGAAGGCGGGACCACAAGAGATAGCGCTAGTATTAGTTCAACCGCAAGTCGTTCCTTTACCTCTTCAGGTGAAACAGTACAAGTCAGTGTCGAGGTTCATGATGGAGGTAAAGCTCCCCCTAAACTGGAAATGATTGAGGTTTTCCCCGCCCCTAATGGCGGTAGTCCTGAATGGATTGAGTTGAAGAATCCTGAGGGTTTTGCTGTAACTTTACGCGGTTGGTCCTTTGTAAGGCTTGGAACTACTGGAACCTTGAATTATCTCTTTACAGAAGGCGTAGTTCCCGGAAACTCGCTATCGATTCTTACCGGTAGTATTCCAGCGCAGGATGTAGGCAATGCCAGTACTGTGTTCGATATGGGTAGTTCCGGGTTTTTAGGAGTTGGTTCAATAGATGGCTTATCTGATTCAAATGGCAGAGTCGAGATGCGTTATGCGTATGATACGGAATCAGAAGGAGCCCTCGTCGACAAATGCGTCTGGACTCCCGGTGTCGGTGTTGTTGGCGGATCTAGCCTGGATTGGAATTATTCAACACGCGCATGGGACTTATCCTATTCACCCACTCCCGGTGAGATTTGAACTTGATAATGCTGTTTGAGTGTCAAGAAGGATTGGGTTTGTTGGACTCAGGAGCATCTATCAGCCCAAATACTCATCAACTCACACGGCTTAGTCCCCTTGTTCCATGCAGCCAAGTACCGTCTACAGTCGTGATCGATGCATCACAGGAGTCCATGGAATGGATGAAATCTTGCGCGGCGGCATCCCTTATGGATCGACGGTATTAGTAGCAGGAACCTGCGGTTCTGGTAAAACCACGCTCGGCATGGAATTCTTAGTCAGAGGAGCAACTTCTGGTGAGGCATGCGCCCATTTTACCGCTACAGAACCAAGTGTTAAATTACTTGAGAATATCAGACAATATTCCTTCTTCGATATGAAAATGATAGACTCAGGGCTAATCAATGTGTTCGATATGGACGTACTGTACTCTTGGCTTGGTCTTGAAAAGGCTAGTTTCGATTTACAAGACGTTTACGCCCTGATAAAGGCTATCGTCGATATCGTCAATACCATCGGAGTGACCCGTTTAGTAATCGACTCGGTCACGACTCTTTGTTATAAAATTAAGAGTGAACAGTTGATCAGAGATTTCCTCTTTACCCTCGGCAAGAAATTAGCTACACTAGGATGCACTACCCTACTTATCGCTGAAATCACATCAGCAACAGAAAACGCCCACTGGTCGTCTTTTGGTGTAGAGGAAGCGATTGCCGATGGAATCATTGTGATGGGTGATGTTGAAAGAATGGGTCATCTATTACGTTACCTTCAAGTTGTAAAAATGCGTGGAACTCAACATAGTAGGGCAAAATATGCCATTGAACTAACTCCTTTGGGAGTAATGCTCACCCCGATGTTGAAATGGGGCGCTTTGAATGATCGTGCTGGCTCATGGGGTGCTTGAAATGTTTGAACTTGACAATGGAATCGCTGAACAATTAACCGAGATTAGTCTAAATTCCGCAATTCAAGTACGTTGCGGCAATTCGAATGCATTCATGGTAACCGCAAGTACCATGGTGCCGCTGATTCAGATGTTTGAGATGGGTGGAATTTACATCTCTGCTAGTAGAGGTGCGGTAGAGATTATCCAAGCTTTCGAGTCGATAGGAATAGATGTGTCCAATATCCATTTCATTGATCTTGTTTCATCAGGAATATTGGGTGGAACCGACGTGCCTTATGACAATATCACTTTTATCGACAGCCCGATAATGCTTGAGAGTATATTGTTGAGGTCCCTATATCGCTTGCGAACCACTGACAACCCGAGGAACTTTGTCCTCATCGATTCGGTGAATGCACTAGCAATTTACAATGAGGAGAAAATGTTGGCAGAATACCTGCACACCTTCATCAACACTTTCAGACAACGAGAGGTACTAACCGTAATCCTCAACATTCCCGACCAGGTTCCACCATCTGTTCTTTCGAATCTTGACTTATATTGTACAGATTTGATAGATCGTGGACAGGTAGTGATTCATTGAGGTGTGAAGTATGAGTAGAGAAGTAAGTTTCGATCCAGAAGATGAGGAGTTTTTCGGTAGCGTTGGTAGTTTTGGTGTGCCAAAATTCGATGATGCAATGCGCGGTGGCGTTCCACGCGGTTTCATGATGATAGGCTTCACAGATACAGGAAGCGGTGCAGAATTATTCGGTAAACAATTCACCTCTCCAGCGGAAGAGTCCGATAATACAATGTACGTTTCTACCAATGAGAGTAAAGCCGAGATTTCTCGAATCTTCACCAAATATGATTGGCCTCAGGATATCAGAGTCAGAACCCTAGGAGAGGAATATAATTCCAAGGTTTTAGAAAAGGAATTACTGGCTAGCCGCTACCGTTTGGAAGGATTCAAGTTGCCTGACATTCAACGTTTGGCTCAAACTAGATTTGTCGAGGATAATACTCAAGATTTCCTTACTGAGATGACTAATGAGGTTATGTCGATGGGGCCATATTTCCGTGGTGTAATTGACAGTCTTGATTTCTTTATTCAGAGGGATGATCAAACTAGAGTTATTTCGATGTTGCGAATGATGCAAGCCCACACTCAAATGTATCGCGGTTTGCTATTATTGATGATTTCAAGAGATGCAATCGATGCGGCTACCAAACAGGAGATGGCTGCCATCGCCGACATGGTTTTGGAATTCAAAGTCAGAGGAATCGGTTCAGAATTCGAGACCTCGATGATTGTATCTAAATTCAGGAACGCACCTGAGAATCTAGCTGTCATGGTTTACCGTGTGACCGCAGAAGAAGGTGTGACTCCAGAGACAGTCGAGCGTATCGTCTGATATTATTGGATCAGAGGGCGCTCCTTGCGTGTATGTGCATTCAAGGGACTGGACAGAACGCCCTCAATTCTTGACGAAATTTCACACCGTCTCTTGTGGGTTGATACAGACAACCAACATATCATTTCCATGAAATCGCAAGGGGTCATCCGAATCCCCTTTGTATACCCGGATGGACTTTCAGTGAGCATGTTCCAGCAAACCTGCTGCATCGGCTCCTATCAACATCAATGCGAATATTAGCGCACCTAATAGCACGTAGATCATCGCTTTCCTACCAGTCACTGGGTTATGGATGTCAGGCAATGTGTCGACAGTTGCAACATATAGGAAGGTTCCAGCAGAGAATAACATAGTCAACCCAATGATGTGAGTCTCCAAATCTGCCAATGCATAGAAGGCAATCATCATCATAATTGGTGTGGCGAGAGAAAAGACCAACACGTCTCGAATCGAATCATTTCTGTTTTCCCGTTCATGCATTGAAAATATACCTAGACTAAATGCAGCAGGTGCTTTGTGTATCAGAACGGCCATAGCGACAGTTGCAGTAATCGCCGTACTCCCAGTCGCAGCAGCAGCCCCAATTGCTAATCCGTCAGTTGCAGAGTGAAGTGTGAGTCCAAGAACCATCATCCATCCACCTTTGCTGTGATGGATGTGTTCGTGCCCATGCTCTTGGTCATGGTCGTGATGTTCTTCGTGAATTGCGTGCCCAATTCCTGATCCTTCAAGAATCAGCATCAAAACAAATCCGGCAAGAATAGCTCCACCCAATAACCAGCCATCGACATCATGATGTTCTTCGACAGCCGCATGTACGTGACTTGTAATCAAAACCTCAATTTCCTCTAGACCAATTGTTGCATTAATATCGCCGTCTTCGACTTCTTCAATGACATGAAGTACAGATTCTGAAAGAGATTTTTCGGTTGATTCATCTTCATGAGTATCGTATGAACCCTCACCAGCGTGCGCCTCATGACCACCAACTAGGTTTTCAATTTCCTCGATTGCTTGCGATGCATTGATTTCACCATGGTCTACTTCTAGCATCACTAATGCAATCGAGCCTGCGATTTTATCATCTTCGGCATGAGCGTCATGTTCATCTTTCGTTGCTAATTCATATCCTTCGGGGATTACAACCATCATGGCAGACGCAATAATAATTCCAGCAGCAATTCCTGTGAGTGTTTTCAAGCGTTCTGGGTTCTCTTTTATTTTAGATAAAACAGGGAGCAGCCCCCCGGTTAGTCCTATGAAGAGAGTGATCAATGCATACACTATGGGCGGGTTAGTCATGCTTATCGCTTCATTAATAGGTATTTAACAAATATTATTAATTATTGCAAATGTCGAGAACCATGAGCCGAGTTCTTTCATTTAGTACTGACAAGCATTTCGCCGAACAGTTGGATACATTGATTCAGCAATCCGGCTACAAAAACCGAAGTTTATTCCTTAGGGATGCCAGTTTGCACTTTGCGGAGGCGAAGCGCCGTGGCGAACTTGTTGCGATGGACGACGGTATTGTTTTGGAAGGTACAATCGTGATTTATTATCAGCATGGAATTGAACATAAACTCATGGAACTTCGCCATTCTCATGAGATCGATGTCTTATCTTTTCATCACAATTGCTTGAGAGACAGCCACACATGTGTAGATACAATGCAGGTACGTGGTGATGCCAAATCTTTCCGTACAGCTATTGACAAACTTAACAACACCCATGATATCGACAAAGTAAACTTCGTAGCCGCTCCAATGCGTGAGCATGGATGTTGTTAATCGTCATTCCAGGAATAGTAATTTGAACGAGTAAAATCTGGAAACTGGGAAAGTCAGTCGATTTATTGAAGCGCTGGTACTGAACATTACTTTATCTCCGAACCACGTTTCGGCGGTATGTGACAATTCATTCCATGTTGCGGAATATCCTTGCTCTGAGCATAGGATTTGCTTTCATGGCGATAGGAATTGATCATTTCATTCACCCAGTATGGTATGAACCGATAGTGCCTGAAGTTCTACCTTCTGCGAGATTCTGGGTATTATTCAGTGGCTTATTCGAAACTTTACTGGGACTATTGTTGATTATTCCAGCCACTAGGTCAATAGGAGCAGTCGGATTGAATGGTTTGCTTGTAATATTGTATTGGGCTAATTTCAACATGTGGTACAATGACATCCCTCTCAATGGTACGCAATATGACGACGTATGGCACGTAATCCGTTTGATAATACAGATTTTCCTAATTCTTCTAATCTCCTGGATCGGAGAAATCACCCCGTTTAAAGGAAAAGAAAAGTCGATTGAATCGATGGATGTATTCCAAGGAAGGATTTCATCCTGTAGTTTTGAAAGCGGAGATCGGATAGTTGTTGGTGATTGGATGTCATCTCCATTTGGTCGATTTACTGACATTATGTGGGCCAAACCAGACGGCCATAGAGTTTTAATTGCACCTAATTCCACTATTTCGGACTACATACAAGCTATGTATACATTTGATGAAATCCAGATTCAAGATATTGATATTGAGAATAAAGAGCAAACACTTTCACTGAAATCAGAGGGCCTCGCTCTCGATTTTGAATGGAACAAAGGGTGGAAGATTCCATTTAAACGTTCATTGTTTTTCATCGCAACAGTTGAATTATTCTTCGCAAGAGTATTTTTTGGAACTCGAACTCATGGGACTACCAAAAACAATCGGAAAGAATGGTACGCCATTGACCGTGTATCGAAAATCATCAAGGGTAGTGCGACTATAGATGGTCAAGATGTTGGTGAGATAAGTTCGATGACTAATCCCTGTAAATTCGGTTTTAGCGAAGCCCCCAAGCAACCTTCATCATGTGAAGTTCGGACTCACATCCAATGAAATACACACTACAGGTAATTCCAGCAGAATCGTTTTCTAAACTCGGACATGGATATAGCGATGATAACTTTTAGGGCGACCTAAACCTTATGTAGGTCCTCTATTTAGGGCCCCCTAAACTGGTGTGTCAAGATGGCGAATTTAAAAATGAAATCCATGACAATAATGTTGCTTATCTGTAGTGCTGCGCTAGCAGGATGCATTGAAGATACTGTGGAAAATTCTGATATAACTGCGGTTGACAATTGTACTGGCGACGAACTAAAAATCGCATATGAAGTAAAAGAAGACGCAACAGAAATTGCTAATCCTCAACAAGTTGCAGATTATCTTTGTGAGAAGTTGAATATGGACGTCAGTCTCTATGACGTAGGTAGTTCAGGACTCGCAATGGAAGCATTAAGATTTGGAAATGCGGATATTGCAATGAATATTGATGGCGGACCAGCATGGGTCGGCTGGAATGCATATGGGTTGGATGTAATGGCTGCAGATACAAAATCAGATGGTCGTGCTTTCTATAATGCGCACGCATGGGTTAAAAACGGCTCAGATATCGCAGAAGCATATCTCGATGATGATAATTCAACAGATCCCTTTTCCTTGATGGAAGGTAAAACCTCTTGCCATACTGGCTGGCTAAAATCCGCAGGTATGCTAATGCCAATGGGTTACTTGATTGGTAATGGATATGTTACTGTAGCCGGGGATATGAGTGATACCGAAACACTTCGTACAACAATAAACAACTATTTTGATGGTAGTAAGAGCGGTGGCAATGCAGCATCTATTCCAGCAAGTGGTGCCCTTTATTCCGGATATGATGGAGCTTTAGAATGCTTAAGTTCAGGATATGGGGATGTTGCTTTTGCAAAGGACTCTACTCCAGGCTCTTATTGTGGTAATGAAATTGCTACTGAAAATGAGGCATGGTGTTTACCAATGAATGAATATATCGCACTACCTAAATTTGGTTCATCTCCAAGTCACGCGGTAATGTATAATGATGCTGTATTAGATGATGCTAAGGAAGTTCTGATTCGTGATGCTCTTGTCGCAATGAAAGATGATCTAGAAGGTTTAGAGATTCTAACTAATGTTCTAGGAACAAGTGCAATGATAGCAACAGATACAGATGCTCATTTGGGCACCTATGGGGCTACACTGATGAATATCCCAGGTATTTCTAGTAAATATGGAAATGCGTTTTCAGATGGAACTGCAACAGGAGCGGTTAAGTCAACAATCAATATTGCATATTATCTTGCAGATGATGGTAGCACTAATGCCAATGCTCAAGGTATGGCAGACAGGTTGGCCTCAGATCTTGGTGTAAATGTCAACCTTTACGACGTTTCTTCTGAGGGGATGATAATACAGGCTCTAAGATTCGGTTCTGCAGATCTCGGATTTATGGAAGGAGGACCAGCATGGATTGGTTGGAAGCAATATGGTCTTTCGACTCTAGCAGTTGAAACAACCACTTCTCAAGGAGATACTTACTACAATGCCTCTGCTTGGGTCTTGAAGGGGACTGATGTCGCTAACGCTGCTCTTGATGGAGACGAATCTACCGACCCATTCGCACTTCTGGCAGGTAAGACGTCATGTCACACAGGCTGGTTAAAGTCTGCAGGAATGCTTATGCCAATGGGTTACTTGATAGGAAACGGATATGTTACTCCAGTCGGAGATGCATCGGATATAAACTCACTTAGATTAACTATAGATGCTCACTTTGATGGTTCAAACAGCAACGGTAACGCTGCATCGATTCCAGATAGTGGTGCACTTTATTCTAGCTATGATGGAGCAGTAGAATGCTTGAGTTCAGGATATGGAGATGTAGCATTCGCTAAAGGTGATGACTTTAGTACAGTAGCAAAATATTGCGATAACGCCAATGCATCAGATAACCAAGCATGGTGCTTAGAAATCGATCAATATGTGCAATTGCCATCATTTGGTCAATCCCCAAGCCATCCAGTAATGTATAACGCTGACTTGTTAGATGTATACACTAGAAATGCAATTCTGAATGCTATGCTAAACTGGGGCGATGAGATGTGGATCGAAAATTATTCAATGGCAGGTCAAAGCTACACTGGTTGTTACAATTCAGTGACTCACCAAGTGGCGGATATTCCTCTGAATCAATGCGGAGATGAGATTCTTTCTTCCGTGACCTCAAAGGGTTACAAATTGAATGCAGGAAACAGCCAGAATCATCTCGGAAGCTATTCCAGTTTACTAGATGAGATTCCAGGACTTTCACAATATTATCATGCTGAAAAATATGGTATTTCAGCTGCTGAAACATCTGCATGATATTCAAGCCCCTAATCGAAATATAGTAATCAATGGAAGGGAGGGATGTTTGATTGGATATAGTAGATGAATCCGCTATGGAGAACATCAATGGCTCTATTTCCAAGGATAAAATACTAATGTTGCGGAATATTTCAATAGGTTACAATAAGCCTCTGGTTTCAAAAATCAGCAAGGACATATTCGGAGGAGAAATAATTGCTATTTTGGGCCCCTCTGGCATTGGAAAGACTACACTTTTACGAACTATAGCAGGTTTGATAAGACCTCTTTCGGGGGAAGTATCTCATAAAATACCGAGGAGAGGGGGTATTGGATATATCCCACAAAAACTTGGATTAATCAGCCACTCTAGTGTTCGAAGTAATATTGCTTTGGGAGCTATAACAAGAAGGTCAAAATGGCTTTCAGTATTTTTCCCCTTAGATCGAAAACTCAGAAATGATATTGAAAATGCGATGAAATCATTGCACATTCAAGATCTAGCAGACCTTCCGGTAAGAATCTTATCGGGAGGTCAGCAAAGAAGGGTTGCAATTGCTCGTACACTGATTCAAAAGCCGCAATTGATTTTGGCTGACGAATTTCTTGGAGAGTTGGATTCAGAGAATGTAAAATCTATTGTCGAAGCTACACAGAAAGCTGTAACAGAGTTAGGTGCCACATTACTTATGGTAGAACATAATGAAGAAAGAGCCCTACAAATGGCAGATAGAGTATGGCGAATTAAAGGAAATGAACTAGTTGAAGAAGGTGGTTTCGATGAATAAGAAATTGCTCCTTACTGGTTTGATTTTGTTTATTTTAGCATGGGTCTTTTTGGACGATCTAGTTGAAGATTGGGATCAAATTGAAAATGCTCCAGAAAATCTGAAGATATTTTTCACGGAAGATTTGTGGCCTCCTGATTGGTCTGTTTTAGAAGCTGAAGTATGGGTTGACGGTTCGCTTCACAAGCCTAATGGTGATGTCTGTGATGAAAGTATTGAATTATTTTGTTCTAAGGCCTGGACTGGCATGGTAGTGACAATAAAGATGGCTTTTATCGCCACATTAGTCGGTGCTATTATTGCGATTCCGCTTGCTTCGATTGCAGCAAATAATCTTGCTCCACTACCAATCAACTTGGCAGCAAGAATTATTTTGGCGGGTTTGAGAAGTTTGCCGAGTATTATTTGGGCTCTTCTGTTTGCTATAGCACTAGGTTTTGGACCATTACCTGGAATCCTAGCGATGACTCTGTACACTATTGGATATCTTGGTAAACTTCAGTATGAGGCGATGGAAGGAATTTCAAATGCTCCACTTGAATTAGGTATGGCGATGGGTCTTACACACTCTGAGAGATTATTTCATATTGTAATCCCTGAATCTAGTAATCATTTGCTAAGCCAACTGATGTTTATGTTTGAATATAATGTTAGACATGGTGCCGTTCTTGGTTTAGTAGGTGCTGGCGGAATTGGGATGTACATTGATAATTATATCAATCCACCATTTGATTATGACAGAGCATTTGCTTTGCTAATCGTAGTATTTGTGGTAGTGGTAATTATCGATTTACTATCTATGATAATTCGTTCTTTTGTTACCGAGGAAGGAGATGTTCGAAGGCCAAAATGGTGGACTGTATTGCTTCCAGCAGGTGCGGCACTGGATTACTATAATCACAAAGGAAATAGGCAAAATTCCCAAGTAGAGGAATCAGAATGAATAGTTACGCAAAAAAAACAGCCGTTGGATTCTTGCTTTTGTGTTTGATAGGATCCATCTATTGGGGTTTTATTATCTACAAATATGATTCAAATTTAGGTACTGAAAATGTATTTACAATTACCGACAATCAATCATTTGTTTCCGATAATGATAGTGATATTTTACTTGATTTGGACTTTAATTCTGGAACTGATAATTTAGATTGGGCCCTCACAAAAGTAATTTTAGTAAAGAATGGTACAGAGTTCCAATGCACCACTGGCGGATTAATTTCCTTAAGTGAAGATAGTGAGAAGATAAAATCTTCACTCGTTGCGGATGGTGTTACTTTCAATGTGGCAATCGATGCAATTTCGGATAATTTTGTGTATTTGGATGTCGGTGATATGGAACAGTCCAACGAAAGCGATTATACCATTAAGTTTTCAAAAACAGATATATTTTTGGGTGAAAATGTAGTAGGACTTTACACTGATGAACTACTTTTTAGCCAATTAAATTATTCAGATGTCAAAGATGAAAATTATTCAGAGAGTTCCGAAGAGCGGTTAGATTGGTATGATTATAATCTTTCAGTACACCGTGTGGAAGCAAAAGATCGCGTCTATATTATCGATGATGGTTCAAGTAAATATAAAATTCAATTTTTAAGTTATTATAATTCAAATGATGAGCAAAGGCAAATTAGTATGATTGTTTCTTGGATAGACGGAGAATCATTTCAGGCGTTAAATGACCCTGAAAAAGTACAACCATCACCGTGTATTTTGATAGATACCGATCAAAATGAAAACCAATGGAGTAGCAATGAAACTATTTATGTCAAAGAAAATAATTTCCAGATATGTAATTCATCTTGTGAATTATTAGTTCAATTATACTATCAAGATATAATTGTCGAAGGCAATTCCAGCATAGTGATCTACTAGTTGTTTACGATAATTATCATTTTACGATAAGTAATAAAACCGGTGTAACTGTTTATTTTATCGTATGGCAAAGATATTATAAATTAAATTTAAAGCATCTGAGGCCATATGATTTGATACTAAAATTAATTCAGTTCATTTTTCCTCATGATAAGGTTATTATTTAGAACTAAGAAGAACCGATATGGCCGAAGGTTTAGAACTGCTGGATGACATTGGTCTAATTTTGAGCGTATTCATACTACTCTTCATCTCCTATTTCCATCTAAGGAATTTGAATGATGACAGAACTTGGGACCGGAAAATGGGAGCCTCGTTGGTCATTTGGCTACTACTGTATTTCATATTGAAGCGTATAACAGAACTCGAACCTTCACTCGGTGTCGATGCTACAATTGCGAGTGGATTCATACAATATATATCTGCAATGGCCTACGCAATTAATTTCTATTATATTCATCTATTCATAATGCTATTAGTGCCAATACCATTCTTTAGAAAGGGATGGCAAATTGCAGCAATTGGAATAATTGTTATTGTATTCATTTATCTCGATCAGGAAGCAGTTAGCGCTGATGCAGATCCATTTTACAATTCGATGCTAACATCGACTCTAATTATGATGGCAGTATTTGTCTGCTTTTTAGCTGGACTACGGTTATTATTATTCCCTCCTCCTGTAGATAGCACAGATGAAGAATCACTTGCATTAAGACGCTCGGGGTATTTCGCACTGGGTACTGTCGCAGTTGTAATGGATAACATGGTTTTCAGATCCATTGGTTTCTTCACTGGGACTGGTGATACCTGGTGGACCTTTCCTATGGTTAATTATTCAGCCGCCTCAGATGGCTTTTATGCTGGTATGATCACTCTCATTGAGATGACATTCATTCTGGGAATGTTCTCATTTGTAATGTTCGGTTTTGCCTTTGGCGCATTATTCCATATTGTTCAGTGCATTCGTAAGAAACAACAAACCGGTTTGGCGACGGTCTTTTCAGCCTATATCCTAGTGATATGGGCACTGATAATCTTCCGTCATTGGGCTTTTGTAAGCGAATATGCAGAATGGGATTTCATCGGGCAACCAATTGATTCGAATGCTGAGATTATTAGCGCATTAAGCGATGGCTTCACTTTCCACTTAATTTATCCCACAATCGCTTTATTACATGCTGTTAAATTCGGTTTAATTACGATTGAAAGCGAAAGAGATCAGAAAATATTGCGTATAGTTGCTCTTGGTGTAATGGTGGCGATAACTGCGGTATTTACTTCTCTGCTTGAGATTATCATTCCAGTGCCTGACATTGTATTGGCAGTCTTGTGCGCTCTAGTCCTAGCCACTGGCTGGGAGAAAAAGCTGATTGATGCACTTGAACCTGATGAAGAGATGCTGAAAGTATCTTGGGCATGGCCTGGGGATGAACGCAAATTATTATGGGGCGTGAATCTTATGATTGGTATTCCATTTGTTGTCGCATTAATGGCGGGGGTGATATGGTGACCCAATCATCTGACGAATTGATGAAATTAAAAAAGGCTGATTTAGTTGACATGGCCAAAGAAAATGATTTATCCACCATAGGGTCAAAAGCCGAATTAGTAAAGCGGATAATCGGTTTAACTTTTGATGAAGATCTAGATTCTGAACAAGAAGAAGTAGAACCGGTAAATACCATTGATTTAGAAATTGAAAAAGTGGTAGAGTCGGCTGATGAAGAAGAAGAAGAAGAAGAAGAAGAAGAAGAAGAAGAATCATCAGATGTAATAGAGGATATTGAAACTACTGGCATACAAATATTTACCACTCTACCAGAGCGTTCTTTTATTGCAGGAGGGCATCATGCTAAACCATATATTGCAACTTTAATCGTAGTATTTGTATTGATGTTCAGTTATGGTTTCCAAGATTATTATCGAGACAACTTCTACTTTGAAGGAATCGGTGCCAAGGATGGTTTAGATTGCATCCATATCTACGAAACTAAGGGTAATGGTAATTCAACAGATTATGACCCCACTCATCAAGATAATATCGATTGTGCCGACATTTTCACCAAAGCAGGCTATACCTGGTATACTGCAGATTTTTGGCAAGAAGAAATGGATGCTTGGCTTCAGAGTATTCTTGATGCAATATTTTCGACCCCATCTAGCGGCGACACAAATCACTCAGGATTTGTTTGGACACAATCTGGAATCGATATAGTAACCTTCTATGGAGATACTTATTTCAGCCAAAATATGAGCATCTATGGAGATCCAATTGCAGGTGATGAATTTACCGCAGTTAATCTGGCGACATGGAATGGTTTCGGAGCAGGTGTTGGTGCAGGGAATGATACATTCGCCGATTTATTGGCCGGTGGAACCGCTCCGTTCAATATCCCTGCTGGAATTGTTGAATTTGCACCAACTGGTTATATTTGGTTGCAATCTGGAATCGATATAGTAACCTTCTATGGAGATACTTATTTCAGCCAAAA
>CAJIYT010000042.1 GCA_905181715.1 uncultured Candidatus Poseidoniales archaeon | reverse complement strand
GCATCTCAGTGAATCTAAGGCCGCTTGTTCATCACCAAAATGGTCGGTGATTTTCTTTGCCAATCGGTCGCCGACACCCGGTAATGCACTGAGAACCATGAACTGCATCGTTTGTCAAGGGCTTTTGAGGATATTGCTCCCAGAGGGGGCAAGATAATCAATTTGAAACCATTCATTGTTCGATGACTTCAGGGGTTTTCTCTAAATCTCTAGTGATGTTCTTTTGATGACTCTCCAAAGTTCCACCGCCGATTTCCAACAACTTGGAATCACGCCATAGTCTCTCGACAACATATTCTCCCACGTAGCCATAGCCACCCATAACTTGCATTGCTGCATCTGCTATTTCTTTGGCCGCAGTTGCAGCAAAGAGTTTGATACCATCGCTATCTAGTCTATTACCTGATTGTGAAAGGTTCAGATGTAATGCTGTATCGTAAATATAGGCGCGCATTGCCCGGTATTTAGCCCATGATTCACCGATATGGCGCTGTATCTGACCAAATTGCCTGATCTCTTGACCAAAGGCACTGCGTTCAGTCGCATAGCGATTCATTTCAGATAGTGAGCGACGAGCGATACCTAAGCTCATTGCAGCCAAGCAGAGGCGCTCTATCTCGAGATTACGCATCATGTGAATAAGACTCTCACCCAGTTCCCCAACAAGGTTAGCCGCGGGTACAATACAATCCTCAAATACGAGTTCTGCGGTATTTGATGCTCTCATACCGGTTTTGTCTATTATCTTTTGACCTACAGAGTAGCCAGGCATTCCTTTCTCAACCAAGAAGGTAGAGATTTGCGAACGACCTTTGGAATCTGTTCCAGTACGGGCATAGACCCAAACAACATCAGCAGGAGTTCCTTCTTCGTCGATACAGCCATTGGTAATCCACATCTTACGGCCATTTAGTAACCATGAACCATCATCTCTTTGTGTCGCTGTAGATGCTAGACCAAGTACATCAGTACCAAAATCTGGCTCGCTCATAGCCATTGCTCCAACCCATTCACCTGTTGAAACCAAAGGGATGATTCGAGATTTCTGTTCCTCACTACCGTTCTGTGCAAGGTTGTTGACAAAGAGCATTGAATGGGCTAAGTATGCAAGAGCAAATCCTGGATCACTGGCTGATAATTCTTCATGGACTATGACTGCTGCAGTTGCATCAAGTCCAGAACCACCGTATTGATCAGGTGCTGTGATACCGAGTAGTCCCATTTCTCCAAGCGAACGAAATAAATCAAGATTGAATTTTTCTGAACGGTCGTACTCTAAAGCCTGCGGTTCGACCTTCTCACTAACGAAATCACGCATCATCTCGCGTAACATGACGTGTTCATCACTGGGATTTGCAATGTCCATGCTGACTCCTCACATCTGTGCGATGTGTTCTGTCTTTTGTGTGTGTCGTTTCAACGAGCAATTCTTCGAGCAATTCTTCGAGCTTTCTTCCGAGGCACGACTTCTTGTCCGAGTGCAGGTCTTGACTGTGCGTTCTTTACCGCTTTACGCACTCTGACCTTGTTTTGATTAACTGAGAGTTTTTTGGCTCTGCGCCCTACGTGTCGTAGATGTCCTGTTTCAATTTCGGGTACTCCTGTGAAAATATCTGAATCGATTCCAGCTCGACTCAAAACATCTTGAGCCATACCGCGTGAAGATACTGTGGTCGCTTCTTCTACCACTCTCTTCGCAAGGCTAGCAAGGGTCTTATCACCCTCTATTTGCGGCCTTTCACGTAGATCTATTACAATCCCATTCGTCTCACTATCTTGCTGCTCTCTCATCAAAGCCATGAGAAAGGCTTTGTTAATTCCATCCCGCTCTCGCTGAACCATATGCATCCCATCCAGTAATCAGGGACACTGGCGGCGTTATGAATGTTCGGAGGGACTAATCCCCCAAGAAAGCGTTTTTGAAGGTAGATCTTCCAGCCCAATACATGAAATTATCAGAGATTTTAACCTTATCATAACTTCGAACGAACATAATGAGGCCGACATGGAATTAATCCAAAACGGTACTATGTTTTTCATTCATCGATTAATTATGGTATTAACTATTAAACAATCAAATCCATCTGATTATCATTGAAAAGGGGCCGTGACCGGGAATCGAACCCGGGCTAGCAGGACCACAACCTGCTGTGCTAACCACTGCACCATCACAGCCATCGATGTGCGCCCCTGATGACCGAGTTATTTCAACGATTCCGTTTTACGGGACACATCTTACCATGAGTTTGAAGTGTAATTGCAGTTGAGAGATGGCTATGCGTAAGGTGTTTTGTATTCTCTTCTTGTTGGTGGCTGCACCATTAAGCATGGTTGAAGCGAGGTCGGTTCACGATGCTTACGATGTGGATTTATTCCCTAACGGTAGCATGGATGATGCGAATAATTGGACTTTGAGTGACAAGTTAGCATTCTCTGATGAGTCATCACTTTATACCGAAGCTATAATCACAGATGGTCAGATCTCCATTAATCATTCAAGAGAGATTAACTCGCAAGAACAATACATCTGGGCAAGCACTTCCCCTACCGATAGCAACGCCAGTATCGGCAGTGCTGACGGAGCCTACACCTACACAAATGGGGTGTTGATTAAATTAGATGGATTTGATACTTCACTACTAAGCCAATATGAGTTAATGGCGGTCAAGGTCATCGTTTCTTTTGCAGTCCCTGAACAATTGAATCAAGATAGTGTGCGATTCTCATTAGCCTGGGGTAATACCAATGAATTACTAGCTGAATGGAAGCATTCACAGGGTGGCATGGATTTTATCAATGGTGCCCATTGGAGCAAGAATGTGATGGAACTTGGTGTCGACACCTGGAGTGATATTGAAGATATCGAACTAACATTCGATTATGTATCGGTTGGTCAAAACGATGATAGTGAACTTCAGATAGATGCTGCTGCTATTATGGTCGAAGTACGTACTCCGTGGTATGGCGTTGAAAGAGCAGAGGCGTTTGCTTCAAGTGTAGTTGAAACCATACCTGTTGCTGAAGCTAATTGGAGTAATGGCACTTTCACAAATATGGCTCAAGCGCCCTGTGGAATACAACCTTCACAGGACGATGTGAACGGAATATGGATCTCAGGATATCTTGAGAGGCCTGCCGAACAGAGCGTGGGTAGAATACATATCACTACCGCGGATTCTTTAGGTGAGGTTTTGATCGAATATTCATCATCGAGTGACAATTCCACCTGGAGTGATTGGAATACAATTACCGCAGATTCACTTGTGCCAAATAATCCCTACACACGTTTCAAATTAGAGGTCAACAACACCTGCGTCTCACGCATGTGGGTAGATATTAATGACCCCACCATCACAATTAGTGGCAGTATTAGTGGTTCAATTGAAGGACTTGAACCGACTTCTTCACGCTGGTTGGTATTAGTCAACGGCATGGTTGCCCTCAATGAGCCGGTAGCCCAACTTGGCATTTTTAATATCGCTGCGCCAATAGGTGAATTCCTTTCCCTAGAAAATGAAAGCATAGACATTGAAATCAAAGCTTGGTTTAGTTGGAATTCAAGTGGCAATGCTTCTACTACTATTCTCAATATTGACAATATAGACATCAGTGGAGGTTTTGCCATCGAATGGGATGAAAACCCCATCTGTGAGGCAATACCCCATCAGGAAATGAGCGAAGATGGCGGTGGTGTAATTCTACCTTTGATGGATAGATGCACCGATGATAGAGATCTTACAGAGAACTTACAGGTTTCATTTACTCTAATCGACCAAGGCATTATTGCAGTTGATTTGACTGAAGGACAAGTTCGCATTCGTCTACTTGAAGAAGCGTCAGGAAGTGCTGACTTCATTACAACTGTCACCGATTCTGCCGGTAATAGTTGGAGTCAAATCACAACGGTTAATGTCGCAGAAGTCGATGATGAACCGGAATTGGCAGCATTCCCTGCAATCATTCCCGTCGAACATTCTTTTTCGACCACAGTACCATTTATCTTGACCGATCGAGATAGCCCAATTTCAGAACTTTCCATCACTACCAACAGAAGTTGGGCTGTAACTGATATTGCAAAAAACTCTCTATATATCACCGCACCCACACCTGGTTTCACTTCGATCTTAGTAAGTGCATGCGATGCTACAAACTGTGTTGAGAGAATTTTGGATCTAGAGGTCAAAGCCTTGCCAGACCTCTTCATAGAAGAACTTAGATCTGACACTATGACTCCATTGCCGGGTGACATAATCACCATTAAAATAATGGTGCGAAATTCAGGTCAAGTAAAAGCTGAGATGATTAGCGTTAGATGTTTAGTCGATGATAGTACAATAGACATAGGAATAATTCCAATTCTAAACCCTGGCACACTAGGCTCAGTCAGTTGTAATATGCAAGTCCCTCAGGGAGATTCAGTCATTAGGCTGAGTGCAATAGTAGATATCGGCGGAGAAATAGACGAAAAGAATGAAGATAATAACGAGGCTGAAATAATACTAACAATCGGCTCTGAAGAAGTTAAGATCACCGATGATGTAGAATCATTTACTATGCCTAATGGTCTTGCCTGGGGCTCAACTATCGCTGTGATTTTAGTCATTATCACACTCTTTGCGCTATTCGCACCAAGTAAAATAAAGAGAATCGATTGAAAAAGACCATTCAGAGCACCCGTGTGACGGATAATCACAAAATACGCCTCAAGGTTCATATGTATTAGTAGTAAGAATGACTTGCTTCTATGGTCGTGGGGACCTCCAGCATGCTGGGAAGCAGGTTGTGGAATGATGAGTGAACTCAAAATTAGAATTGAAACCGATGAATGGATATTTGAAGAATTTGTTGAAGCTTGATTAGTTGACCCATCCTTTAGGATAGGTGCCTTCGTCCATTAGGACGATGTCAGGCTTTGCTACTTCGCCCGTTACCATCGTTGCGATGCTATTGGGCTCGACCATTAAGTTGGCAAGTGCAACCACTTCACCCTTCATAGTAACTATCAATACACGTTCGTCTTTCTTCGCTGTAGACTCTAATGAAACTAAACCTGGACGCATCAATGGAGCGCCATAGGTAAGTGCTGCTGCTGCTGAATCCTTGACCACCATACGTGGGAATCCTTCGAGTAAACTCTCGATTGGATGAACGATTCTAAGCATTGCAGAATCATCACCTTTGCTATTCCACAGCCAATATGCATCAGCCAATTGTTGCATAGTAACTGCACTCTTCAGAGAGAATGGGCCTGAAGTAGGTCGGCGTAATTCCTTGAGATCTACTACACAATCTAGCATTAGTCCCATATCGCTAGCGAGAGTACGGACATAGGTACCTGATTCACACTCGATATGAGCAATTACGTGATTTCCGACCATCTCAATCAGATCAAAGCGATGAATAGTTCTGGTTCTAACCTGAACCTTAACCGCCGAAATCTCCGGTGGAACATTATAGATTCGGCCAGTGAGTTTTGCCATCACTGCTCTGATGTCATCCTCACTATGCTCAGCATGAATCTTTAGCACTGCAATATACGATTTATCATGAGAGAGAACTTTGGATGAGAGACGCACAGCCTTACCACTCAACAAGGTAAGCAAACCAGTAGCAAAGGGATCTAGAGTTCCACCATGACCCAACTTATCCAATAGGAGCATATCTCTTGCCCAAGCAGAGACCTGATGAGAAGTTGGACCGAAGGTCTTGTCGAGGAGAATGAAACCCGAGGCGAGTAATTCCTCTATTGAACGATCTTCGGGTTTTTTACCGTATTTGAGATCAGTAGAATAATCTGGACTGAAAACTATTGTCATTTTTCTTCCTCCTTTAGGATCTTAAGTGCCACTTTGAGAACCTCCTCTTTAGAGAGGGTGGTAGCATCGATGGTATGAGTGTATGGCGTTGCATCACTTGGCCGAATCCCATACATAGACTCGTATCTTTGCCGGTCGACAAGTAAACGTTTTTTATTTGCAGATAGAGCTTCTTCCATGCTAAGACCTTCACGAGATGACACTCGATGTGCTCTTTCTTCATCACTGACCTCTAACCAAATACGAACACAAGAGATATTCTGACGATAAGCCCACCATCCAGCCAAACGGCTCTCGACGATCTCAGGACCATCCTCTGCCTCCATGTATTCGATTAGCATGGCATCCAACATACGGTCAATAGATTCATCACTACGGCATATCTCAGAGAACTCCGCTAATGAAATACCTCTATCCTTTGCCTGATTACGAAATATGTCACCGCCGTTTACAGTTGTCCACGACATCAACTTGCAGATACTGTTGACAAGAGTAGTGGTGCCGCTTCCGGGATGACCGGATATCGAAACTTTGAGGATATTCTCATCTCCATTCGTGGCGGCATATCTGACAGCGTAACAATGAGGGACCATCTCTCTCAATCAATTCACTATCACATTCTGGGCATTGCCCAGTTGCCACCAATTTTTTTGGCTTTTCAGAATCGGTACTTTCCTTGGATGAACTATCGGTCTTCCGAGGGCCATGACGGCGACGTTGCTTTGCTCTCATTTCACGAGATTGCGCTGCCTTTGATTTTGGTTGTGAAGTTGAAATTAACTCGAGGAGGGGTTCTTTGATAGTTTCTCCAGCGAGCACCAAAGGATGAGCTCGGTAACGATAGAGTTTGAGATGACGATCAACGATTCTCCCAAGTGGTGCAGACATGCAAATATAGGCACATATCCATGCAGGGAAGAAAAGGAAACGACCGTCTACCATATTCCATTCAGACATCCATGGTAGACTGACATAATCAACGCGGAAGTTCTCAACCATCGCACCCATCCATGAAAATACTGCAATAATGAAAATCATAGTGAACATCATCGGTTTCATTGCACCCATCTGCACCTTGAGTTGTTCCGGCATCATGTGCTGTTGCATTGTCTGGGCTTTTTCGATGAGGATCGGATCTCTGCCCACCCTTCCTTCATTCATCATTTTTCTAACTTGGCCTTGGCGATGAGCGATATGGGCTTGTGCGATTGGGTCGGTGAAAAAATTACGCAAGATGGTATTGGTAAACATCGAGATTGAACCAAGCACGAAAACGGTGAGAATAAACCATTTCTCATCGGGTAGCCAAGGGGAGAGGTAAGGGTCAGCAAAAGTACCAAGAGTGTTTCTAAAATCACCTGACAGCAACAGAAAGGTCATCATGACCATGAATAGCATCATGAACATCATCGAACCTCCAGCCGGAGGAGGTGGAGCCGGACTGGCGCTCATGCTCAAGGGGGGGGAAGAGGTCGTTTGAACATTGCCACTATCCCAATGCAACCGAAGAAGTCAAACATGCGTGCTATACTTGACCGAATGGGGCAGAGCGATGAGTAATGACAAGTGGATACATCCTCAACCGATGCCAATGCCGCGCTCACCGTGCGTGGTTAACGAACACACTGCATTACAACAGATTGCACGATTACCCCGTAAACCACGAATATTCCTATGGTCCGATTCGAATCGTTCGATACCAGGAGAGTGGGAATATCTTGCTAGTGTACGACAAGGAGTCCCGCCAGAAGGAATAATGGCAGAATTCGATGCTTGGAGTAAGCAATATCCTGATGCATGGCTTGCAGTAGATCTACGCCAAGGAGTGATACCACCCTCTACTTCCACACCACTTGAACAATTGCTTAGGCAGATGCCGAGAACCGTTTTGATCATAGTAAGCGAAGGTGATGTTAGTCAACCTTGGCCGCCTTGGGAATTAATAATCTGAATTCACTCAAAGTGAAAACCGCAGGCTGAGCAGAGAGTAGCGTCGGAATTGTTTGATTGATTACAAATCGGGCATTTCTTGCTCTCATCATCGGATTCTTGTGAATCATCGGTTGCTGCTTCTTCAGTCGAGTCCTCTTCAACAACTTCATTCTCTTCAACAACTTCATTCTCTTCCACAGGGTTCTCATCTGCTGAATCTTCTACTGAGTCTTCTACTGAGTCATCTTCATTGGTATCCTCGGAACTAGCCTCTTCGTCAGATGAATCCTCTGCTGCAATATCTTCAGATACCGCTGCCTCACTCCAAGCCACAGCTGCTTCTTCGAGTTCGGCCTTCTTGAGATATTGGTTGCTATCATGATCGAAACCAACTGCGAAATTCAAGAACGCATCACGGTCTTCAATACCATGTGATGCCATTACTTTTTCAAGAACATCTTCACGCCATTTGAAACCTTCACCTGGTTCGCCAGTTGATTCTTCAGTTGATTCTTCAGAATCTGTGCTCGTATCATCCGCTACAACGTGGTTTTGATCTTCTACTTCATCACCAAATGTAGCACCATGGAACTTGTTCAGTTGCTCGGCATTGACCTCGCCATCACCCTTGATCTCGAAACAAACCTCAACTCTCTCATTACGCTCAACCTGAGGTATAGCCCAAGTTATGGCAGTATTTTCGCCTTCATCTGAAGTGGTCATTTCAACATTGTCCCTCTTACCGTCTGCTCCTTGAACCGACCAATTCTTAATCTCGAAATTACTCGGTAACAAGTCATTCAGTGACACATCTAGTAGTGGAGTATCTCCGTTGTTTTCAAAGATTATCAATACTTCATAACGACCCTTTCCTCCAATTGGCATCACAGATTTACCAGCACTGAAGTTACGTCGATTGTGTCTTACTGTTACCACTGGTGAATCGATGACATCACTTGAGCAAATCGGACCGTATCGCTCTGCACTAAATTCACATCTTAGTGGACCTGCAATCTTCTTATTTTCAGGTGTTGGATCTGGGGCTGTAAGTGGATATGAAATCTCCAATAACTTCCCAGGTGCTAGACCTATTGGACCTCTTGTGCCAACTGTCATGGTCAAAGTATGACCAATACCATCAGGACTGCGTAACTCTTTTTCAATTGTAACACCCTCGCTGATTTCTGCCTTGAATTGGTCATCAGGCAAATCGCTTCCACCAACTTTCACAGTGATGGTATCCAATGCAGGTGCTGAAAATAAGCCAGGGATATCGTCGGTTAATCGCATCAGATTGATTGGTGAAGAACCGGTGTTGGCAATAACAATACTCGCAACCAGGTCTTGCTTTCTATAGGAGGGAAGAACCGTCTTTGAATAGCTCTTTTCGACTTTGGCATCCAATACTTCAAGTACGGATTGTTCCAATCTTATACTTCCTTCAGTAACCTCTGATACTCTTGGCAACACGGTGTATCCCAAATCATAGGTGAAGTCAGGCTTTTCATTAGCCTCTACAACCTTAACCTCGGACTCCCACTTACTATCAGGTAGAACATCTTGCGACACATCGGTGATATTGAACAAGAAATCATCACTACCTTTCATCTTGACCTGGAGCTTAACCAAATCTACTGCAAAGGAAGATCTATTTTCAAAGATTGTCTTGCATTGCCAATTATCTGGCCTCTCATCTTCGACTACATTCATGTAAGCGAATCCACGACAGAATGCATCTAATTCTCTGAAAGAGAGAGTTGATAGAGTTGCATCAGACTTGTAATTTGCTGAAGCGACTCCTGCTTTAATCGGTTTAACAGAATCTACACTAAGCGTTCCCGATACAGTAAGAATCTGGGTCTCACCAGAAGCCAGAGAACCAACATCCCAGGTTAGAGTATTACCGTCAACTGAAGCATTACCGGTAGTTATCAATTCAAGACTCATGGAGTGTGGTATATCTCGACTTACATTTACTTCTTCAATCGAAACAGCACTCACGTTTTCCACTTCGAGTTCTAGTGAAATCTTTCCATCATCGCCCATTGCCGCCGAGAGTGATCTCTCTTGATCGCGGTCAGGGTTGGTATCGAGACGTTCACGTAGAATCAGCATTCGTGCGCCCTTAACATTGTATTTTGTGGTAAAGTCCTTGCTCGACTCGAGTTCATCAACAGCAATATGGTCGCCACCTATATCGGTATTTGCAATATTGTTTAGCATTACATCAATATCGAAGATACGATCTGAAGAAGATGGATTGCTTACAGTAATCACACCTTTTACATCTTGCTTAACGATATCACCATTCGCCGTTAGGGTTGCCTTTTCGACCTCGTGAAGATTACCTTCCAACTTATCGCCAACAACCTCATCAATAGCGCGTGAGAGGCGGATTTTCGCCCCTGCACTAACGAAATCATCTTCTTCTACGGTTCCCACTACAGGAGTAAGTGGGTCTAAATCTGGCAAGGCTACTTCATCTGAAGTTTCAGTAGAAGAGTCGAGAACAGATTCAGGTGGTGCAGGAGGTGCAAGTAATGCATCTGATGCAAACGGAGACAATAATGAATCGTTTACATCCCCTTTCTCAGAATTATCCTCATCTGTTTCTCCCACTGGAGTTAAATCACCTAAATCCAGACCTGGTGGTGCCGGAGGCATCTCTAATGATCCCGATGGACTTGCATCGATAAATACGAATGATTCATCGTCGCCAGTTGAAACCTCGGGTGGAGCTGGTGGTGGTAAATCCATACCGGGAGGCGCTGGTGGCATCTCGGGTGGTGCCGGTGGCATACCTGGAGGCGCTGGTGGTGCCAAATC
>CAJIYT010000041.1 GCA_905181715.1 uncultured Candidatus Poseidoniales archaeon | reverse complement strand
ATCATTGCAGGAATACCGAATAGTATTATTCCAAAAAGTAGTACTTCGTCCATCATCCAATCAGGAGGATTAGACATAGATGTGCCAATTATATCAAGGACAAAAATCGCTGCAAGGACAATTACTACTATCACAATAGCAACTACAAAACCAAGCCAAAACTCATCTTTGGCCTTATTGTTAGGGTCGTGTGAGGCCTTTTTTGAACCATCTTCAGCCGACTCTTCAGAAACATTTGGTTCATTTCCGTTTCCCCCACCAATCTCCGTGTTTTCAGTATCTTGTAGCCAACTATCAGCCTCAATGATTATTGTGGGTGGCGATGAATCAGAACTCTCCATGTCGGCTGAATTTAGGGCCACATTAAATAGATTATTCCGGATTCACACCGTCTCTAATGGGTTGATACAGACAATCGACATATCATTCCCATGAAATCGCAAGGGTTCTCTCCAACCCCTCAAGACATTATGGAGGAGTACAATGGGTATTCAGTCCCCCAGTACACTGCCTACCCTACCATGATTTTTCACGGGTGGGTGTTGGAAGGGTATCGAGTCAACAGTTAAGTTCTGATTACATGACGCACCACCTATGGATGAGTTCGCAGATTTAGAAGACGAACTAAGATCCGATCAAATAAGCGCCGACACCGAATCCATCAAATCGTTAGTCAAATCCATTGAGTATAATGAATTGGAACCAACTATTTTCTTTAAAGATCGGAATGCAAACTGGAATGTTACCAAGAGAATTTGTTTTGTTGTCCTTGGCATAGTCACTTTACCACTGTTAGGATTAGGTTTGGTGTTCATTTATGTCGCCTTTGATAACGGTCCTTTTTTTGAAAACTGTGAAATCGTTGAGGCTAAAGTTTATCTCGCCGAACAAAATCTTGTGATAGATTATCGAATAGCTGACGACAAAATTATCAAACTGCAATGCCTGAGTGTAACCACTAGAAGCTATATCAAGCATAGTATGATTTCGCACGAAGATTCTGAATACAGAAGTAAAACGCTTCATCAATATCATCTCGTTACCGACGAACATGAGTTGGCCTTGCTGTCGTATGAATCACAGGAATCATTGGAGATAAGAACCAGAATCAATAAACTCATATCCAAATTCGCAGAAATGGCCAATATAAAGATTTCTAGATATGGCCTATCTAAAGATTTCTAGATGATTTTTTGGCTCCTAGCGTCTATATCGGTCCACTGAATTAGTCCATGCCGATAGTAATAGGATCAAAATGTTCTGCTCTCAAGTCTTGAATTAAATTGTAGGTCTAATATTAGGTCCATCTATCCCGATTTGAACTAACTAATAGACACCAGTGATGGGATTGTTGATATGAAGTGCCCATCCAGCGAGATTCATGCATCCAAAACTCAATGTTCTCGGTACCGAAATCGAATCATGTTCTGTAGATCCGATAACTGGATGGTTTCGCGATGGCTGTTGTAATACCAACCAAGCAGACCGTGGTTTGCACGTTGTCTGTTGCATCTTAACTGAAGGGTTTCTCGAATTCGCTCTCTCTAAAGGTAACGACTTAATCACTCCCGCACCACAACATGGTTTTCCTGGATTAAAACCAGGTGACCGTTGGTGTGTTTGTGCTCAGACTTGGCTCGATGCAGTCACTGCTGGAATAGCTTGCCCAGTTTCGCTTGAAAGCACTCACGAAGAAGCGCTTTCTCTGATTTCAATCGATATATTGCAGGCACATGCAGAGTAGTGCTTACCACTTTCAGATATCGGAATAGTCATTCTTTTCCTTTCCATCATGATATTCGACAAATTCGTATTCAAAGTCATCGTGATCAAAGAAATAATATCGTGACCTACTGTTGTGACCGGGAGCATGTAACCCCTCCTTGTAATCCATCTCTCTCATTCTTTCAGCAAGTGCTACTACATCGTCAACAACGATTCCGATATGGTTGACACCTACATGGTGATATGTCTCATGGTTACTCTTTTCTCCGAACCCTCTGTCTTCTATACAGAGGTAGGTCTCATCATCCCCGAAATGAATCCAGCGGGGGCATTTTTTGCTAGAACCCTGGCCTCTGATGTGCCAACTAGGAATCGCAGTCTGAAGAAATTCAACAGTTTTGTCAACATTGCTAGATACTAGATTGATGTGTTCTACCATTGCCATGAATCCAAGGACAGTAGTGGCACTAATTGAATTAATGTTTCAAGTCAAGACTTCGAGCAAACGATCTTGTTCGGCTGCTCTACGCAATTCAATTGCAATTCTTCGACCACTAGAAATCGGCTTGCGCCAGGTCGAATTGCCGTATGGGTGTCCGGAGTTCATGTGGACATTTGTTCCACCGCCGAGTCTTGGAGCAACGTCATAGATGTAGTACTTCATGTCTTTATCAATACAGGTCTGTAAGCAGAATGGGCCGATGATACCAGGGTCGTAATGCTCTTTACTGGCGGTGATGAATTTCTCACCTAGTTCGAAAGCGGTCTCCAACAACGATTCACGAATTGTAGCAGTATTGTGGCCGACTACGGTCATCTCCGGGATTTGCTGATTAGGTGGCATTGTCATCTGTTGCGGTGCTGGCAATCTAACGTGTCCATCCAATGATGATTCAAAGCGCCAATCGACACCGAGTAGTTCTAGCTTAGGCATCTCTTCCTCTAGCGGACTATAGAAAAAGTTCAGATTGAAAACCGGGCCTATTACGTAGCGTTCAATCCTCGCTCCCTCAAGACTGGCTTGATCTATCACTCCATCTTTGAGAAGAACCTCACTTTTCTGTTGATATTCTTCAAAAGAAGCACAGGTGAAGAATCCTCTCTCCAATTTCTTTTGTGCGTGATGTAATTTGACTATTACCAGACAATCGATATCCTCTGGGTTTGCAATTGCCTCAGGATAAGGTAGTCCTGCTTTGTCAAGAATCCAATAATAATCTTGTTCTTCAGTACGCTCTTCCATTCGCAGCATATTGCGGCTTCCAAACATTGGGACATGGAAGTTATTCTCAATATCATCAATGGTACTATAGGAGGTGAAAGAACGATTTGGAATGTATATCACATTTCTATCGCGCATCTTCTGTTGACGGTCTGGATTGATGACATCGTTGAAACTATCGAGAACAATCGATTTGTCGACCATTCCTCTACGGACACGACCAGAAGATGTTCTCTGGGTTTTGAAATATTCCGAATAGGTTTTCTCTCGACCTTTTTGGCAATATGCAACGGTCGAAAATCCTTCTTCGATTGCGCCATCACAGATATCTAGCGCAGAGTGGCTAGCAGTCATCCCAATACGTAGTTTAAGACGTTCATAATCCTCGACTATGGCAGCGATTTCATTTCTCTCGATCATATTGAGATCCCCCTTGCTTCGTATTAATCGAATCTCTGTAATTGCATTAACTGATCGGTAGTTAGTGTGTCGCCACTCATCAACTTGCTCATCAAGTCTTGAATTTCGATACGTGCGCCCTTCTTACCGCCTCTATCACCACTGCCACGACGGGCTCTGAGGATATCTTGGATTGAGTGTAGGCATCGTAGTGAAACGATGTAGTAATGGTGGGCCTTATCGGCTTCCTTCTTTGAACGCCTTAGATCACGATGGCTGGACTCAGCCTTGTCCCTTTGACGGTCGACTTCCTTATTCCACTGTAGCATTAAATCGTGAGCTTCTTGGGCTGCATTTGCTGCTTTTTGCACTTCGAGATGTGCCACTTCTTGAGCTTCCATTGCTGTTTTTAGTTCGGAACGTGCGTCTTTCAAACTATCATCGCCATCTTCTGCAAGTTTCATGTCTCTTACTTGAGAGCGAATCTTTTTGATTTCTTCCATGACCTTCTTCTCGTTCTGACCGGTGTGTTTACCCATCTCGAATTCTAATTCTAAACGGTCAGCACGGCGGCGCAGTTCGTGTACTGTCATAGGGCGGTCGCGACCTTTTCCACCTCTTCGACCATCTTGTTTTGACTCGGCTGGTTCACCGCGTGCAGTATCTAGAATTGTTTTTGCAGCCTTGACTTTATCATTGCCATCGGCTCTTATTTTCTTCATGTCACGGACGACTTCGTTCATCTGTTCTCTGATTTCACGTTGTTGTCGTACGTTTTGAATTAGTTCACGAACCTCAGCATTGAGTTCGTTCCGGGTGATGGTACAGGTCTTGGTTCGAGCATTCCATTCGTCACGAGAGTTGCGATAAATCGTCGCTTTTTCGTCAACTAATTTACGCTTCTCTTCAAGGACCTGTTCCAAATCTGCCATAGTTCATCTCACCTGTTCTGTGGACGACTCCCGCCATCGCACAGCGCTCCGTACTGCCACCTCCATTTAACCTCATCCAATGCAGTATTGTCACAAAGGATACGTTCAACTCCTGCCATCATTGGAGACAATTTACCACTTGAACAGTGTCGATGAGAAGATGGACAATAAAATGTTCGTATTCTTTGAGATTATGGGCTCTGTCGTTCTGAATGTTGTTATCATAACGAACATTGAATTGACTCAAATGGACTAGTAAGAATGAGTTGTCGCTTTGATTAATCTAATCAAAGCATTTCTCCTAGTCTTACTGAGATGTCTTTTAGTTTAGATCGGACTAGTCCCATATTGGAAGATGGCTCAATAATCAGAGCCAAGATGTGATTTTTCGGCAATAATTGTCCTATGATGGTATATTCAGAGGATACTATCGTTACCATCTCAAATTCATCACCAGAAAACATTCCAGGTATTGCAGCTGCGGTTGCATCACGGTTTTGGGGTAGGGCGCTGATAATGAAGCCATCAGCATCGATCAACATGCAGTTTTCTACTCCTGGTACGGCGAGTAAATCAGCGAGTAGGCGTGTGCGCATCAACCGGTGCTTACCAAGGACGTGTTTGATTATTAGGGCTGATGTCGAAGAGTTTGAGGTCTTTTGTGCAACTACAATTGACCACGCATCACATAACCCACACCATTTGAATAATACCCTTCGATTTTTCCTATTATTTCCAATCCTCGCTCTTTATAGAAAGCAATAGCCCTTTCATTACTCTTACGAACCTCTAACTGGATCTCACAATGACCGGCTTCTCTTGCAGTGTCACAGAATATATCCCAAGCCTGAGTGCCTAATCCCTTCGATTGATGAATCTCGTGAATAGCAAATGCTACTACTCTTGCTCTGGTTTCACTATATGGCATACACCAAAGCAAACCGGCTAGATCAGATGGCTTATCACCATCTATCAATAGCAAATTCCCACGCCAAATCGGGATTGGTAATGCCCTTATCGCCGCAGGGTTGTAGATCTCACCGGTTTCGGCAAGAAATAATTTGGCGATGGCTGAAATCCATTCATCTGATAACTCACTTGGAGTTAGTCCTTCAACCCATTGAGGCACGAACACCCTAAGGGCTATGTCATATCAGTCCTTGCGAGAATATCGATTACGGGAACCGCGGTGAGCAGAGAGATCACCTAGGTTTTTCATCGCAGATTTCTTCTTGCGTTGTTTCTTGTCTGAGTTAGAATCACCAGAAGTCAAACCTTTGAGTCCACCACTACTCAATAGTGTGTCGAGGTCGCCAAGAGAAATAGTTGCTCCAGAGGCTGCTTTCTTACGAATTTCTTCTTTTTCAGCCTGGGATGGTCCACGATGTTCACGACGATTCCCAGTTCCTCGGGCTTGGTCTTTTGGTGATCCCTTACGCACACTTGGACGCTTCTCGTCCTTGCGTATCCAAGCTTCAAGCCTACCCTTCTCTCGCCTTAGTGAGTGCATTTGGTTGCGTCTCTGTCGCAAAGCTCTCATAATGCTATTAGCACGCTTGTCCCATGATTTCATACCACTTTTTGAGACGTCTTCTTCTTTGAGTAAAACCTCTTCATCGAGTAGATTCTTAGTGACGTCGTCATGCTCACTTTCAAAATCTCTCAACTGAGATATATCTTGTCTTTGGGCTTTTGATAATTCAATGAATTCAGTATGCAATCTTCCTGCTTCGCAAGCTTTAATGTGCATTTGCTGCAATTCAAAGAAAAGTGAGAACCAATTCTTTTCACGATTAAGAGATGGAACTCGTTCACGATCGATTACTGCGGTGAGACGATTGTATAGTTTGAGTAATTCCTCCTCAACCATATGAACTGGGATTACTACATTACGATTGATCAAATCACGTTTTTTGCGGACAACATCAATCTCTTTGCCACGCTTACGAATTTCAACAATAGTATCCTTGTGCTTTTTACGAATATCACCGGTCTCTTCAATGATTCCTCGCATTGCTCTAGCCATTCGAATTGCAGATGCCCGCTCGCTTTCTAGAGCATCCATACGCGTGGTTAGGGTATCTATCTCAGAGTTAATGTTCTCTAGTTTACTTTTTATCTCATGGTCCTTTTGATCTCTTAAATCATGGAATAAATCTTCTGGTTCTTCATTCTTGAAGCGTTCTGGTCGTACGACTTCACAGATCTTAGTGAATGGTTTACCTTCTGCTACCATTCTTGCAGCCCTCAATAATTCATCACGAATCGTTAATTCTCCTTCAGGTCTTACAACGCGGCAAAGGTCGTGTTGTTTGTCGAGGGGATCTTCAATACTCAGATGATGGTAACCCATCTGCAAATCTTTACCATCCTCAGCGGCTTCGATTACCTCAATTGCACTTGGTTCAGCGAACTTCCAACCCTTTTCTGCACGGGAAATAGAACCTCCATTGGCGATCGAAATGACATCTGCGTGCCAATCCCATTTGTTTGCAAAGCGCTCGAAGAAACTTGCAAGCAGTTCTCCAGTTGTGCATTTTGATTCACCGGCTTTAATCTGTTCTGAAACTGTAATATCATAGACTTTTTTACCAATTTCTACTTCTTCTCTTTGCTCGGATAGTTGGAGGTTAGGCGCCAGGTTTGGTTCTATCATCTGCATATGTGCAATCGCCAATAATGTCCAACCATAAGAAGAGAAAGTCCCTTCGTAAGCATCACAAATCGCTCTTTGAAGCGCCCAGTGCTTGACAGTAAGAATTAGATCTTTGATGCGTGGATCACATTCTGAATAGGCTTTGAGCAATTTAGTATTATGCAGTGCCAGACTATTATTAATTGCGATATCAACGTCAAAACCACTTCTTGGGTCGCGAAACTTGACTATAGGAATACGTGCACGAGGAATTGTAAAGATGTCTTCCATACCTTGGTCATTTAGAATGCCACGCATTCTTTTCAGTATTTTCTTAACATCCTTCGAACCAGTTATTAGACACAGGTCAACATCGCCATTACGTAGATTAAGACCGGTTTGAGACGAACCAAAGGCCTGTACATTGCATCCCTTGAACCTGGTAGTGAATATTTTCTCCAAGTGGCGAATAAGGCCATCACGGCGCTTTTTTGTGGAATCGTTTTCTTTGTGACTTTTCAAACCCTTAGTGATGGCAGCATCGAGATATTTCCCCTCGAGTACAATCGCCTCTTCATTTTCAGAGTTCAATTGCCGATGGACTTCTGGCCAACGCTGTTCGAACGAAGACGGAGATTCAGAACTCATTCCTCTTCACTCTCCCGCTGTTGCTTTTTCTCTCGGGCGACCGCCTTGCTTGACATGCCACCCTCTCCAACACGTGTTGAGTCTTCGAGTAACACACCAAAACCGGCTTTCAATTTGTCATTCCAAAAAGCCTTGGCACTATTACTTGATTTTAGAGCATCATCTAGACGCTTACTCTTGGAGGTGGATCTTCTGCGCCCTTCTTCCCAGCGAACGTAGGTGTCATGCCGGTCGAGATTTGCCTCAGCTAATTCGGTCATCGCTTGATGTGCTTTTTGTGCTGTTTCCATCAATAAGGCAGCTCGGTTCTGACATTCTCGCATCTTTGTGAATTCTGGTTGTGAGTCGGCTCTCTGTTCGACCCATTGCTCATGTTCACGAATCAGGGCTTTCATCTCATTGATGTAGCGGCCCTCAGTTTTGTGATCGCCACTGGTTGTCTCCAGTCTGTTTTCGATTTCAGCTAGGCGTGCAGCTAGTTTAGCCTTAGCCCATTTTGGTTCGGGCGCAGCCATTCTTCCTTCGTCTACCATCACCTGGCGTAAACTTCCAGCCTGTTCAAAAAGTAGCTTTGCTTCTTTTTGGGCACTATTGCGCTCATTCTTCAACGAGGCAACTTTCTCATTGATGTCATCGCGTGACTTCCGGGCACTTCTTGCCATAGCTTCAGCCTCTGATTGTTGGGCCTTACAGGCTTCCAGTTCCTCGGGAATCAACTCTAACAACCGCTCCCGACGATGGACGATAGCCTTGGCTAGGAGTTCGGGCGTGACAGCAAGGAGTTCCAAAGAGTCCATGGTGAACGGTGGCGCCACCTGACACCCTTCGATAAAGGTGGCGTCGCAGCATATTGTTGCGTGAATGTCAATAACCGGTTTTTGCAGGTCATGGATATGGGGAGAGCCGTTGCTGTCGTGATTCTTCTAATCCTTGCCCTAATTCCTCTTGCTGATGCCGGGCCAGGTGGAGTGATGACTACAGTTGTTATCGAAGGCGATGGCGATGTCGGTCAGGGCCCATTATCGGTTAATCTCAGCATAATGGGTGTAGGCGGTGCGACTGAATCAATCGTAAATTGGACCGCAACATTGCGTGATCTTGAAGGAGGCTTGATAGATAGCGAAACTGGCACTTTGATGGTAAATGATACCGAGGTGAAAACAATTCCATTCACTATTGGCAACGCACCATTGGGATATTCCAATCTCTCAATTGAGGTGAGCGGAGATGTTGGTGACCCTAGCGGCGGGCAATCTTTGACATGGTGGACAATGGTGCAAAGACTGCGTCCTTTGGATCTCTCGCTTACATCATTGACAGTAGATCCAGTAGATGAGAATGGCTATGCTACCAACAATGCAAGTTTGCGTTCTGGTGATTATGCTAATCTAACTATTTTTCTTGTGAACGATGGTGATGTAGATTGGAATGGAACAGTTAATTCTACCCTCGCTGGTGAGACAATTGCCACAATAACTGTCAATTCAAGTGCTGATTCAGCTACTCAGCTTAATGTTAATACTGCGATGCTTTTGGAAGGCGAATTAGAGTTTGAGATATTTATCGAGAATCTTTCCGACGGTGACGCTAGTGATGATTCAGTGAGCAGTACCTTGGTTATAGGACCTCCTCCTTTGCCTGAACTAGCCTTGTTATTCACATCGACTCATACTCAACCCGTAGCGGGTGAGGTCTTAGATTGGTCATTAAATGTAAGCAACACCGGTGAGGAGACATTTGCTGGAATGATCAGTTGCATCTTTGCTGATGAAACCATTTTTAGTAGTAATATATCATTGCCGATTAACTCAACTAGCCAATTAGAATTCTCTTCAACAGCCCGTCCTGGTCTGATGACATGTACTCATTCTGGTATGCGAACTCATAGTGATCAAATAGCGACTTATCTCTTAGATATCGAAGCAGCTAGTTTTCTCGCTGCAGGTTCATCAACACCATTCCTTCTAGATGGACCGTGGCATTTAGGAGACGAATTACGGTTTTCACTATTGCTTAGAAACGAAGGCGATGGTTTAGGTCATGCTCGTTTGCAAATCTCTGTCGATGGTGAAACCTTCAATGGAGATGTTGTAGAATTAGATAGTGGCGAGGCAGGAGAAATCTCTGCGTTTGTCAGTGCTAATCTAATTGGCGATGTCAATTATTCATGGCAGGTTACCAGTACAGATGGCGCTGTTGAGGGTGGTCTCTCAGGATTGATCACAATACCGATTTCACCTACTCAAGATGTGTCGATTAAGATAGTCGATGTCGTTTATGATGAGGATGGCATAATTCTTGATTGGCAAATCGATCTTTCTCAAGGTCGTAGTCGTTCATTGGAATTGGTCTTTGGGCAAGTTATCGACGGTGCCTATCAAGAGATAGTTCGTAGTAATCGTTCAATCTATGCTGGAAGTGAAAGTGGCAGAGTGAATCTCGGTGATTTAACAGCGCCTGAGGTTTTCATCAGAATAGAAAATACAGGTTGGGTCGTCGGTGCAAATTCAGATCTTTTCGCTGAGGTAGCGGTGCCAGATAATTCGATTATCCCAACAATGATACTCGATTTACCAGGTGAGGCTGTAGGCGCTACTGCTACTACGATACTGCTGCAATTTGGTAATGAGGGGCCGGGGGCGATTCCGGTAGGGCAAGTAATTATTCTCGATGAACGCAACAACATCTTATTGGAATCTGCAACGCCAGCGTTTACTGAAAAGAGCAATGGAATGGAGGTCTCAATAATTTGGCCTAATTCAGAGATAGTAGATATTTCTGCGCGCTGGTCTGTAGGCGGTCAAGTAGTAGAAAGTAGCAAATCTTTTGCTACCACTACCGACACTACCACCACAGATACTGGCTTTTCATTGGCGTGGGAAGGAATAGGCGGAGGTATTCTATTAGCCGCTGTTGTTATTTTGGGTGTGAGAATTGCTTCATCCCTAGGTAATGCTGATGAGAAGGTGAGAAAACCCAAGTCCAAATCCAAATCGAAAGGAGCAGAAGATGTGACTGATGAAAAAATCGTAGTCCATTGTCCAAGTTGTGAGGTAAAACTCAATGTCCCAGTGACATATACAGGTAAGGTCCGATGTCCAGACTGTGAGTTGAGTTTCCCAGTTGAATCATCCGTATCCGAACCTGAACCGATAGCGGAAGAGGCGCCGGCTCCTGAAAGCAAAACAAAAACCACAATAGATGAAAGTAGTAATGAATTGCTAACCTCTTCTTCCTCAGATGATACATTGGCTTGCCCTGAATGTGAAAGCACCATCAAAGTGCCATATGAGAGGCGTCCCGCAAAGGCCCGCTGTCCGCATTGTCAGGTGATTTTCACCGCCATTGCCGACTGAACAGATTATGTGTGAGTTAGGGCTGGCATCAGGCATGGGAGGAGGGCACTTCCAAGAATTCGAGGAGGAGTATATGGAGACCCTCTACGAGTTTTATGAGATAAATCCCGACAAGCAAGTTCGCAATGGCGAATTGGCAGATTTATTGAGTGTCTCTCCAGCGTCTGCAACGGAAATGGTTCAGCGGCTAGCCCGCAAAGGTTTTGTTGAATATGAACCGTATAAGGGAGTTCGATTGACAACCACAGGTCTCGCTTTTGGTCAGCAAATGAAGCGCCGTCATCGTTTAGCAGAGTCCTTGTTGGCGATCTTACCTTTCGAGGGCGATATACATGAGACCGCCTGTCGCATGGAGCATGCGTTCAATGATGATTTGGAGGTATGCTTGACTCGTATTCTGGGTAACCCTCAAATCGACCCTTCGGGTAAGGAGATACCATCGGCATCGCAATTAATTCAAAGTCGAATGGAAGGGATTGAAGAATTAATCCCTCTTTCTGCACTAAAGAATGGAGAAGTCGGAGAAATAAAGATTCTACTTTTCATTCCTCAATTACTTGAAACTATAGCATCTTCAGGTATGGCTGTGGATGCACGGATTAGCAGAGAGGGAGAGGGTTACTCAATCGAGGGTAAACACTTTCAAATAGCCTCTGAATTATCTTCCTCGATTATCATAAAGAGGTGTTGAATATGACCGAAGACACAGTTGATGAAGAACTAGAACCGGTTACAGAAACCGAGGCGGTAACGATAAACGAAGAGGTTCCTGTTGACCCAGTGGCCGAGTTGGAAAAGTTGCAAGCAGCTGAGAAACTACTCTTTGCAATAGATCGTCAAATCATTACAGAGGGTCTGCGTTTAGTTCTGATATTACCAGCGGTAATCATTCTTTTTCTCTTTTCTTCATGGGCATATGCTGGACCTTCACCTTCATGGTGGTTAGTAAATATTGAGCCAGCACTCGGTTTCGATTTTTCAACAACTATGGCCGCATTGGCTTTGGTGGTCATCATTGGTTTCATTCTCAGTTTGATGGTTCATCGACGGCGCTCATTACTTACTCGTGATATCTTTTTCATGCATGTCGAGCGCTCAAAATTATCTAATCGTCCTGTTACTTCCTTACACGGATACGATTCCCTCAAAAGACGTATTAATGGTTTGATGAATCGTCATTCGGTCATAGTTTATCTCGGCATTGGTGCTTTTTTCATCACACTGGCAGTTATATTCGCTGGCACCTCAAGTCAATTCGGTAAGAAAGGCATACTCAGTGCAACCTCGCTAGTCAGTATTGCCGTAGGTCAACACCTCTTTACTAGGCGAAATAAATTCCACATGGTCGAAAGATCTGGAATGCTCTCAGCATATGATCCACCTATGCACCCTTCTACTCTAAACATGGTATTCAATGAGATAATGCGTACACACATGGACCCCCTTCTACGCAGTGATTACGAGGATTTCTTAATCGAGATATCAAATCATCTAGCAACAGATATCTCTTGGGAATTGGCAGTTGAAAGATTTCTCATCATCATGCATCGTCGCCGTCGTGGCGACCTCGATCGTGAAACAATGATGCTTGAACTGAGTGAGGTCCTCAAAGATTCTGGCGTTGGTTTCGTCATTAACCACGATGTTTTCACCGAGGATATGTGGGAGGTACTCTTTGAGATTACTTCAGAGCGATGCCCTTCTTTCTATCGTATGGTCGACCGAATGGAGCAAGATATTGCGGTTGGCAGAAAGCCACCAAGCGATAATCTTCTATTCGATGTGGATTTGGAAAACGTAGTCACCGATCGAGCGAATCTATTCTGCTTTTTCCATAATATTTCCGATAAGCCGCGCGATATTGTTTTACGTGTTCAATCGCCTGATTTCAGGCCAAATGATCTGGCGATTAGATATCATCTTGAGCCAGGTGGTTCAAGCGGATACCCCAATGGTCCTCTGCCGATATCTACTCGAGGAAATGAAGACCAAATCGGTGCAATATCCCATCTTTTGCTAAACGGAACTGTGGCTTGGCAGACTCTTTTGCCTGAACATAACGGTGAGGCCACCGTTTCTATTCGTCTTGAGGATCCCTCTGGTGATTTAGTCGAAGGGCGACAGATAAATGTCAGAGTTCGTTCTGAATTTAGATCACTTGTCAGAGATACCAGTTCATTGGCTTGTACTACACTCGGATTACTGGGAATTGGTGTCGCTATTATCCTGCAGATACTTGAATTATTCGGTACAGTATAGACTGTTCTCTGAACAGAGAATTGAAACCCTCCCCTCGCTTGCGGTAATCATGCGCAAACCATCCGCTGAGGAAGAACAACCCGATGCAGATCTACGTGATCACCTGCATGCGATGGAGTCCAAGGTTCGTAAGTTGCGGGATTTTCGTAATGCGCATCATGATGAGGCCAAGCGTTCGGCCGACAAGCGTAACAATATTCAATCACAATATCGTGAGCACCGCGAGAAATTAGATCTAGATTTGGCAGAAGTTAGAGCCATACGCTCAGAAGTCAAGGCATTTAAGGAGCGCCGAAACGCTATTCAAGCACAAATAAAGGATTTGATTGGCCAATCTAAATCACAGCGTGATGTAGGGAAAGATAGTAAATCTGCTGCCTTCGAATACAATAAATTGCGTTCGGAAGTAGACAATCTGGAACATGTTTTCGAAACCCGCGGTGGGATGTCTCCTAAGAAGGAGAAAGAGACCATGGAGAGCCTAAAACGCATGCGGAGAAGGCTGAAGGAATTGGAACCAGACGTCGAGGAGATGGAAGTTATCAAAGTCGATCTTTCAAATCGTGATGAGGCCATAAAGACTCTCAAGGTTGAAGCTGATGCTGCTCATCAATCAATGATTGAAGCAGTGGATCGAGCCAAGGTTGCTTCCAAAGATCTCGATGCATTGTTCGCTCACCGTGATTTCCTCAAATCCGAAGGCGATAGATTCCATAATGAGTTTATGGCATGCAAGGAAAAAGCCGACGAGGTCCACCAAAAAATAGTCAAGATGATGGATGAAGTAAACGAAGCAAGAGACAAACTCAAAATGGCTCGGGTCGAACGTGAATCCTGGATGTCTGAACATAACGATTCTATCAAGGAAATTATGAAGACAGGTGCTGAATCCGAAGATGTGGCAAAAGCCTTGGTCGATACATTACTAGATAGTGGCTCTCTCACTTTTGGTGGGACGATGGATGGCGACGAAGGTCGAGTCGTAAAGCGTGGATCATCGCGAAAGAAACAGATGCGTCGAATAGATGTTTCAGCATCAAGAACTCGGAAGTGAGCCTTTGCACGGCGTAATAATGGCCGGTGGCAGAGGTACTAGGCTATTGCCACTTACTTTGAACCGTCCTAAACCGATGGTTGAAGTTCTTGGTCGCCCAGTGCTTGATTATGTCAAGGATGCAATGGTTGCTGCCGGAATTGAGAATATCATTGTCACTACTGGCTTTCAAGGCGAGGTGATGTCAAAGCATGTTGATTCGTGGAATAGTCATGAGATCAAAGCCTCCATCAATCAAGAATATACTCCGATGGGGACAGCGGGTAGTGTCCGCTTATTATCCGATAGATTAACCGAAACTTTTGTCGTCGGTTCTGGCGATAGTGTTGCCTCATTTGACATCGCTGAACTCTTGCGTTTACACAAGGAAAAGGGTGCGATGGTTACTATGGCTTTGTGGCAGGTAGAAGATCCATGTGAGTATGGTATCGTCGGTTTGAGTGGCAGCCCAGGTGGTGAGGTAAATGGTGAACTCAAGGAAGGATATATTTCTCGTTTCAAAGAAAAGCCAACCCCTGAAGAAGCATTCTCGAACGTCATCAATGCTGGACTCTATATCATCGAACCCGAGGTCTTGCAGATGGTGCCCGAGGGCGAGAAATATGATTTTAGTAAGCAATTATTCCCCCGTGTCCTAGAATTGGGAATGCCGATGTATGCCAAGACGGTTGAGGGTATTTGGTATGATGTAGGCCATCCTTTGGAATTACTCAATGCTCAGCGAGCACTTATCGAGATGCGAGATTCACTACCGTTTCCTATGCCCGAAGGAGAGGTACTTAGTGACGGCTCATTTATCGCCAAAGGCAGCAATGTCTCTGGAGAAATAGAGCGTAGTGTGATTCTTTCTAACTGCAATGTCTCTAGTAAATCATCTGTCAAAAATAGTTTAGTGATGAGCGGCTGTAATATCGATGGAAATATCATCGGTAGTGTGATTGGAGAATCCTGTATCATCATAGATTCCGATTTAAGTGCAATGGTAATTGGTGACCAACAGGACATCCAATCAAAGAAACTTACCAACCATCGCCTACCAGCGGAAAGTCAATAGAATAAATCTTCATTTGACTGTAAAGATTAATCATTTCAACCACTTGTTTGATAAAGGGTAGCGTAGGGCCCGATAAATATGGCGGGTAAGGGCACTGTTGAGCGTTCATATGACCGCAGTTGGAGCGAAATCGAGACCATGCTCGAAAATGCAGTCGACAGACTGTCTGAATGGAAATCTTGGTTTGCTCAATGTCAGAAAGACGGTGACCGTGATGGCATGAAAGAGGCCGCCCGTAATTACAAAGCTCTGGAAGGAGTTGTCAAGACCTTACGTTGGACCTTGGGCGAGAAGGGAGTTCCAAGCCCACTGGATTAAGATTCACAATTCATTTGGCACAGGGACTTGATCCATGTGCAAAAAGGCGAATACAGCCCACCATGTGACAATGTCCCACGAATGGACTAGATTTGCTTCTCCTGTAGCATCATCAGTATCCATGTAGCCTTGCATTGTTTCTAATTTATCACAGGTTTTGTGATAGCAGGGGTAGCCATCTACCACTCCATTCCAACCTAACGTAGCAACTCCAATCTGTTGGAAAGAATCGTGGTCACTTCTCGCTGTTGGAGATTCATAGATTGCAACCATGTCCTCATATTGGTCTTGCCAAAGAGGATTTTCTCCTACAGCTGCCCATTCCGCTTCTCCTCTTTCAATTTGATATGCGAGATCAAGAGCATCTGAACCAATCCATTCTGCAAGATGATACATCCCAGGTTGGTCGATTACATCACCAGTTCCATCTGGTCCAAGGTATACCGATAGTGCATAATCACCGGGGTAATTAATTCCCGCCATGTCGAGATTGAGATAATTGGAAACGGTCACTCCACTAGGTAGGTCTCCGGCAAATGCCGATGAACCCCATAGTCCCTCTTCTTCCGAAGACCACAAACAGAATACCATAGTTCTGCGAGCATCAAAATCGGCTAATGCACCTGCTGTTGTAAGTACCATCGAAGACCCTGCAGTATTGTCATAAGCACCGGTTCTAGTGCCATATCCCTGTTGTTCGAGTCCAGGTATCACTGCTGTTGGAGGTGTTGCATAAGGGGCGATATCGAAGTGTCCACCAAAGACCAACCACTCATCGGGGAACATTGTTCCATCTTTGTAGCCGCAGATATTGACCGCCCACAGAGTACCTGTTTGGAAACGGTGAACTTCTGTACGTAATCCATAGCCCTTCATGACACCTTCAAAATATGCGATTGCATGTTCGTAAGCTCCGTTTCCATTACCAATCCAACGGTCAAGATAACCTTCTGCTAAATCCGGTCCACAAGTAGGGTTTAACGGTGTATCGTCACAAGGTGTTTCATCGGTGATGAATTCTACCCACTCGTAAACCGAACGGCCATCGACCCAGCCATCGCTGGCTCCCACTCCTTGGTCGGCGCCTAAATCAGCTCGAAAAGGTCTAGTTGCTTTCATTGATTTGACTGCAACATCTCCTCCATTATCTGAACCAGCGGTCAACCAGCGCCAGAGCCCTTCAGGGTCAAGGTTTTCAGTTGTTTGAACCGCAGAACCCATGCCGCGATTATCCACCCAATCACTCCATGATTGAGTAGATGCTCTCATTGGCCAGGCGTTGCGGCCATATTCTCCTATCAAGAGTAAAGATTCATTGTTACGTGGTGGTAATAACCATTGCAAGGTGATGGAATCTCCGGCTTGCATATCCAACACCGTTCCATTCTGAGCACGGTTAGAGCCAGCATCGATTATGAAGTAAGGAATGTAAACCGCTAGGTCTTTACTAGCGGTCAGTGTGACCTTTTGCCAAGTTCCGGCTTCGAGCGAATCTATCTCAGCAATTGTAAGATCAGAACTATCCAAAGGTCCATCTTCCTCTTCGCCAAAGCAACCACTAAGCCCTGCGGACATCATCAGCGCGACCAGTAACATCGCCGTGGACATAGACTGCATGTTTCCCTCTCACTACAATTATGCGATAAACAATGCGCTTGTTGGTTTGGCTGCGACATGCTCAAGGAGAATGCCACTGTCGACGAGTTATGGGAGTGCATCACATCACTTGGATTGCTACCTCAAGTGGTCTTTGCGATGATAAAGTCCTAGCAGATGCCATGTGTTGGCTAGTGGGTGATGAAGAGGCGGTTTCTATCGAGGAAAGCCAATCTCATCACGGTACGGTAATTCATTTAATTGAAGCCTCTTTCAAGCGTTCAGGAAAGGCAACTAAGTCTTTGGCACGCCTCGGACCAGACGCTTTGGAATTATTGAGTGAGGAAATCACTGAGAGAATTACAGAAGACAATGAACTACATCTCCGTCTTGACCTACTAGAATTGATTGCGGGTCGTATCAGAATCACCAAGCCAGGTCGGAAAGCAACCGTCAAAGGGAAGACAAAATTTGAGGTTTATCCCGGTGACGATAGTATTGAAGTAGCTAGAGAAACATTGGCTCATGCCCGTGAAGAAGCACTACGCTTGGGCCTACCTGAAGATGGTGGTGTGAGAGACAGTGATTTATACAACGACACAATCGGATGAACAGGTGAAATAATGACACACGTAGTAACTTCCACATGCGTAGATCACAAGTATCAAGAATGCGTGGCTGTTTGTCCAGTCGAGGCATTTAGAGAAGTAGCTACTTATTTGGTCATAGATCCCGATGAGTGCATCGATTGTGGTGCTTGTATTCCCGAGTGTCCAGTAGATGCGATTTTCACTGATACCGATGTGCCCGATGACGAGGAACATTGGATCGAGCGTAACGAAAGAGAATCAGTTGATGCAGAAATTGCAACGGGCGATTCACCAGTACTTGGCGATTGAATACCGAATTATAGTCAATGTAGACTTTATTTGTTATCATTAATCATAGTTAATTGCTATTATCATTAATTCTGATTGGTTGTAAATTATTTATTTGAATTTCATTTCTTGCCTAAAATCTGTGACTTTGTGAGTACATATTTGTGAGCAGGTTTGATGAGGGGTCGGCCTTTGGGCTGGCCGGTTACAATGTCATTACCGACAGATGTCTCAGAATTACGTCATGGCACCGATCTTCTCAAGCGTGGCTTTGCCCGCATGCAGAAAGGTGGTGTTATCATGGACGTAGTTACTCCTGAGCAAGCGGCAATAGCCGAGGATGCCGGAGCGGTTTCGGTTATGGCTCTCGAAAGAGTCCCAGCAGATATCCGTAAGGTCGGTGGCGTTGCGAGAACCTCGCATCCGGATATGATAACCGGAATCATTGATTGCACCTCTATCCCAGTAATGGCTAAATCACGCATTGGTCATCAGGGAGAGGCCCAGGTTCTACAAGCCCTCGGTGTCGATATGGTCGATGAATCTGAAGTCTTAACTCCAGCAGATCCCTTTTTCCACATCGATAAGAAATCTATGGACATCCCATTCGTCTGTGGAGCTACCCATTTGGGTGAGGCGGTCCGTCGTATTTACGAGGGTGCAGCGATGATTCGTACCAAAGGGGAAGCTGGAACCGGAAATGTGGTTGCAGCGGTTACCCATGCTCGGTTGATTGAGCAAGAAATCCGACAAGTGCAGACTCTAGATGATGCGGCGATGGATCAAGCAGCCGACATCATCATTGAACGCTTCAGGGTTCTTTCCACTCGCTCTGAATTACCCGGTGAATATTTGATGACTCCATTCGGTGCAATCGACGATGAGATGCACGCGCAGGTCAAAGAGATACTCGAAGAGGTCGCCCGTATGGGACGGCTTCCAGTGGTTACCTTCTCCGCAGGTGGTATCGCAACACCAGCTGACGCTTCGTTGATGATGCAGATGGGTATGGACGGTGTTTTCGTCGGCTCTGGCATCTTCAAATCCGAAGACCCAGAAACTATGGCTGATGCGATTGTGCTAGCAACAGCACACTATGATGATCCGGACAAGGTTGCCGAAGCCATGGGTATGATGGTCGGTGAAGCGATGAAAGGCGATGAGTTAGATAGCCTTGAAGTGAGGCTAGATGAACGTGGTTGGTGATGTCGAAGCATTCGCTTCACATCCCTCTCATTGATATACATCAGCAGAGACGGCGCCTTGCAAGTGGGGTAGCCCCCACAAGACCCAAGGTTGAGATTCAATGGCAGCAAAGAAGGGAATGAAAGCACGTGTAGCAGCACGTAAGCAGCGTGACAAGTGGCGAATGAAGAGATGGTTTACCATCCGAGCGCCTAGATATCCCTGGAACTTCCAGAAAATCGGCGAAACCTTGGGCGAGACCGATGAGCAGATTATAGGCAGAATCTATGAAATGACTCAACAAGAATTCAATGGTGACTTCACCAAGATGCACGTAATCTTAAGATTCCGTGTGAACGAGATTGTTGGACAGGATGCATTGACCATGTTTATTGGTCATGCGCACCAATCCGACCACACCCGCCGACAGATACGTCGCTACCGTGGTAAGATAGACACCATTGTTGATATCATCACCACCGATGGCTATCTCATTAGGATCAAAACTCTGATGATTACCGAACGCAGAATCCAATCCAGTGTCAAGAGCGCAGTTCGCATTAAGGCCCAGGATATGATGATCGCATTCGGCGCTAAGAATACCTACGCTAAATTACAGCAAGCAATCCTCGATGGGTCGCTTGAAGTAGACCTGCTAAAGGTCATCAAACCAATTTACCCAATGCGTACTTGTGTTATCCGCAAGAGCCAACTTCTCCAGTCTGGAGTGACTTCTAAGAGAGGACCAAGCTTAGATGACATCCACGGTGATGAAGCACGTGCTGATGCAGAACTCAAAGCTAAGAAAGCAGCAGCACTAGCTACTGTTGCAGCTGAGGAAGAAGGCGCAGTCGATGAGGATGCAAGCGAAGAAGGAAGTATTCTCGCTGCAGCCGAAGCCATGGAGTCAATCTCTGAGAAAACCACTGATAAGAAGAAAGCTGAAGAGCCTAAACCTGAAACAGCGGCTCCTGATTATTCATCGATGAAGGTCGCTGAACTCAAGGACCTGCTCAAAGAGGCTGGCAAACCGGTATCTGGTAAGAAAGCAGATTTGATTGCAAGACTCGAGGAATGATTTCCATGAAGCGCCTCGGCGTTATCGGCGGCACTGGGCTGGCAGATATCGCTCTCGACGATGCAATAAGATCTGATTCAATTCTGGCTGAAACACCTTGGGGCAACGTCCCATTACAATGTGTCACTTTAGCAGATAGTGAGATTATATTTGTTCAACGCCATCATGGCGAAGGATGTACACCGCCACATAAAATCGAACATCGTGCTAATATCAGAGCCTTGGCTGATGCTGGTGTTGAAGCGATACTTGCGATTTGTAGTGTCGGTGCCATCGCCGCTGAATTCACTCCCGGTTCGATAGCTTATGCCGAGCAATATCTCGACCTGACGGGGGTTAGTTCAACTTTTCATAATGATGACGCAGTATTCACCTCGATGACCGAACCATTTTCTGTGCACTTGAATGAGATTCTCGGCAAAGAATTGAATTCAAACAAAGGTCTAACCTATTTCTTGACTCAAGGGCCACAATTTGAAACAGCTGCTGAAATTAGTGCTATTGAGATTCTTGGTGGTGACGCGGTTGGCATGACCATGCCCCGTGAAGCAAAACTCGCTGCAGAACTATCGCTCCCCTATGCTGCGGTCCTCATCAGCAGTAACTGGGCAGCTGGAAGAACTCCTGGTGACCCTAGTGCGATTCTAGATCACCACGCGGTAAGTGCTACCGCTGGTGAACGCCTCGGGAAAGTCATGGATTGTATTCGAGCAATTCTTTCACAAGGATGATGAACATCCTCTACAAGGGGATATCATGTCGCTCTCAGTCGAAGGATGGCTTGCCAATACGGATGAAGATGAATGGTCACAGATGATGCGCAAAGTGGCAGCATTTCATCATAAACACGACTTAGCCAATAAGAATGGTCACGATATGGGATACCGCATAGCGCTTACAGTTGAGGAGTTGGGCGAATTGGCAGCAGCCATAACCAAAGGAAAACCAATCGAAGAGTGTGCCGAAGAGATGGCAGATCTTCTCATCCTATTGATGGGGCATAGTCTAGCCATGAAAATCGACCTAAAAGCTTCTTTTGAAAGTAAATACGAGCGCATTATGCAAAGATCTGCGATTACTGGTAGACTTGGTGTCCGCGTCACCGAATATAAGGGCTGACGGGGTCAGTTTGAAGGCGAGGATGTAGACGGCCGGCTATGGTCAAGAACCAATCCGCGTCGGTGTTAATGCTAATGCTGATGCTTTCAGCTATGCTGAGTGGTTGTTTTGGCAATGAAGAAGAGGCACCTATGGAAGTGCCATTCAATCCTTTTACCTTTGAACAGGGAATCCCCGAGACGACTTGGTACCACTATGCGGGAGCGGTTGATGCAACCGATCCAGTTGCTGTAAAGGCGGCAAACATTAGCGCAAATCTTTCTGGACGTAATATCCCATTCTATGCTGAGGGCTCCTACTATAGTATCGGTATGTCTACCTTTGAACCAACTATCGGTGTGACTTCAACCGATAACCTCTACATGGCCAGTTATGGCAATGGGCCTGCAGGTTCGACTGCAGTCGTTCAATGTACTGGCTTAATCGAGATGTCCGAACTTTCCGAATACTCTTGCATCAATACCTATGACCCACTAGTTCCTGTAGCCAATAGCAACGATCCATATGTCTACGTCGACAGATGGACCGACAGAATCATGAAATTCGATATGCACGCATTATTGGGAATGACTGTAGAATGGTCTGATAATGAGGGTGAATCATGGGTTGGTCCTACTGTGGCAACCTCGGCATATTCGGTCCAAGACCACCAAACTATTGGGTCCTCCAAATATCCTGCATTAGCCCACGAGACCACCTATGTGTTCTGCATCAATGGTAACGCCCCTCACCCTCTCTGTTCAACTAGTTTTGACGGTGGTGTAACTTGGACTCCAGAGGTTTCAGGAGCACCAATCGATTGTCAGAGTGGCGGTCTTTCAGCCCATATAGAGGGTTCACCAGATGGTAATTTCTACCGTGGCAACCCCAGTTGTGATAGTAATGGATATTCGATATTCAGGTCGAATAATGGCGGTTTTACTTGGACTGAGCATGTGTTACCAACCGAGGATTCAGGTAAGGCAGATACTTGGAATGGTGAAGAAGCACAGGTCGGAGTTGACGAGGAAGGCAATGTCTACGCAATGTGGATGGGGTTAGACAATATGCCCTATTTTGCTTATTCAAGGGATCAAGCTGATACTTGGAGTGATGCAATGATGATAGCACCTCCTATCGGCCTCAATGGTACCGGTTTCCCAGTGGTAACATCCGGTGGTAACGGTACAGTCGCTTTCGGTTATGTCGGTGACTCTGGTGGCGATATCTGGAATGGTTACCTTACAATAGCCACTGATGTCTTTAATGAGAATCCACTATTCACTACCGTTCAAATCAATTTACCCGGCGACCCACTAGATACAGAGGCTGCTTGCGGTTACAATCGCTGTGGCGGTCTTGGTGACTTCCTCGATATGAGTGTCGATCAATATGGCCGACCATGGTTCGGATTATCACACAACATCGCTGACAAGGGTATCTTTGCTACAATTGCTACCGGCCCGAGTCTTCGTGGTGAGATAGGACCACTAAGTCCTATGCCACTTGGTGGTCAACTAACTCTGTGATTTCGTCGCGGCAGTTTGATGAACATCATCGGAGAGTCGGAGCACATGCGCAAGTTCGGGCCACTGTTTTTCGTTCTGCTTTTGCTTCTTGGAATGTCGACCTCTTTGGTCGAAAATAGCCGGGCTGCTAACACTGATATCATCATCAATGAAATATTGGTCTCGGCCAATACCGAGACTTATGGCGGTACCGACTGGAACGGTGATGGTTCCTTCGGTAAGGCAAGCGACCAATTTATCGAGTTGTACAACAGCGGTGATGAGGCCGTAAATCTCGAGGGTTGGAGTATTACGCACTCGTCTGATACCGGTGCGCCAAATTGTAAGATCAGCGCAGGAACAATCATAGAACCAGGCTCCTATCTCCCCTTCTATAGTAGTGATACTTGGATGGAGTTTAGTTTCTTTGATGGAGATACCATCACTTTGACCGATGCTGTTGGCGAAATCGACCAAGTCTCTTTTCCCGGAGGCGATTCCGATTATGATATTCCCTATGGCTTGGATAGCACAGGTACTTGGGTGAAGATGTCCAGTGGTTCGCCAACCCCAGGTGGTGCAAATGATGCTGCTTGGCTTGGTGCAGATCACGATAAAGGCCTATGTGACCGACAAGTCGATCATGTTCAAGATGGTAGTTATATCCTCAAAGGTCGCCTAGTAACTATGAATAATCAGCGTGATATAATCGAAAATGGTAACGTTCTGGTAAAGGATGGATTGATTGACAATATTTGGAAAGATGGCGAGGAGCCGCAAGGGCTCGATGGTATTCCTGTGGTAGAGACAGGAGGTAACATCTATCCTGGTCTAATAGATGCTCATAATCACGCCCATTACAATTACATCCCATTGTGGGATCATGATTATGACGGCTGGGATAACCGCGGTGAATGGCAAGCTCTCAACTCATACAAAGATGCTGTATCTAGAGTCAAGAACCATGTTGGCAGCGGTGCAGCAGCAGATTGTGACCTTGCTGCAGATGGCATGAAATTCGCTGAAGTTCGTTCCTTAGCTGGAGGGACTACTGCTATCCAAGGTGGCGATATTGGTAAAACCGCTACTTTCAAAACCATCTTAGCCCGTAATGTAGAATTGTATAACTTTGGCAGGGATTATGTGCAAACCAAGGTTTCATCTATTGATTCAGATTATGCGGGTAATCATATCAAGAGTGGTAATGCTTCGGGTAATCTCGATGGCTGGTTCCTACATCTGGCAGAAGGGATTGACGAAGAGTCACGAGCGGAATTTGATATTCTTGTCGCTAATGACCTTCTGGTCGGCGAATTAATTATTATACACGGAACTGCCTTAACCGCAGCAGAATTCGATCAGATGGGAGCGGTAGGTGCTTCATTGGTCTGGTCACCATTATCCAATCTTTTACTCTACGGAGGTACTACTGATGTGGCCGCTGCTAAGGCCGCAGGAGTCAACATCGCATTGGCTCCTGATTGGGCGCCATCTGGTTCAAAGAATGTCCTACACTCATTGAAGATGGCAGATTGGTGGGATGAGAATGTACTTGGGGATATCTTCACCAATCAGGAGATGGTTGAGATGGTAACCACAAATCCGATCAAAGCGACTAACTGGCAGGGAGATACCGGTTCGATTCGTGTCGGACTTGCTGCAGATCTGATGGTTTTGGAAGATTTCCACTCCGACCCATATCGCAATGTAATAGAAGCAATCGACCCTGATGTTAGATTGGTAATAGTAGGAGGATTGCCGGTCTTTGGCGATGAAGACTTGGTTTCACAACTCGATGATGAATATGAACTGATTCAAGGTAATGGCTTTACCAAGGTCGTCGATGTCACCTATGATGGTGTATCTCTAGCACACAAGAGTTTTGCTGACATCTCAACCGATATCGCAGCGTGTATGGCTGAGAAAACCTCTGCTCCTCTCGAAAAGATTTTTGCTTATGGTGATGATCGCTTTTTCGATGTCCTGAACCGCTCAACCGCATTCCAAGAAGGTAACAGAAACATCGACCTATGGTCTGATTATTATGATATTGAGATCGGAGCTGATGGCCATCGTCTCAATTCTTCGATACCACTGGTAGAAATGCCGAACGATGATACCACTGACCCTGAGGATGACCCCATTGAACCTGTGGATACTAACACCGATCCGGCGGTTAACAACTCAGACTTAGCAGATAACACTCTCCAAGATGAGACTAATCCCGCTAATGAAACCAAAAACCAGTTGGTAGAAGACCCAGTGCAAAGCGATGCTATGTTCTCTGACCTAAGTACTACTGAGACCACTATCTATGTGGCAGCAGCAGCGATAATTGGTTTATTATGTGCGATAGTTGCCAGTGGTTTAATCACCAGATTGCAGCAAGATGATTGATTAAACTAGAATGTCTATTCCGTTAGAAATTCTGGTTGCCAGATGAAAATGACAAATATGGCAAGCAAATAGAACCCGATTTCGGCATAGAGCAAGAATCGAGTCTCAGGTTTCAATTCCTCCATTTCTCCCTTGAACCACTTCAATAGTGCCCTCAAGATTGTGAACATGGTGCTCCCTCATTTACGACAATCATTCGATACGTTGCCAAGTCTGGAAAGTCATAGCATGGTCATCGCGTTCTCCAGGTTCAACATGTTCTTCTTTAATTAATTCGAAGCCATCAATTAATGGAAACCAAGTATCTGCATCTTCAACTTGAGTGTCGATTATGGTCATCTCTATGATGCTAACATGAGGCAAGAATAGAGTATAGATTTCGCCACCTCCGATGATGCATATTTCCTCATCATCAAGTACGAGTACCTCATCAACACTCAATACCTCTACATCTTCTCTTGAACTACGACTGATCACGATATTTCTTCGGCCCGGTAAAGCGCCTGGTAAAGATTGCCAAGTCTTGCGGCCCATGACTATCGGACGGCCTAGGGTGCGCTGCTTGAATCTCTGCAGGTCACTCGATTGACGCCATGGTAAATCACCGTCTTTGCCTATAGCTCGATTTTTATCACAGGCGACGATGATGCTAAACAACTTCTCACCTATACCGCGATTGGCGCACTGATGTGCGGATGATGCTGATAGTCGATTATCTCAAAGTCATCATAAGAAAAACCGTCGATAGTAGTGACCTTTGGATTTAGTTTGAGCGTTGGTAATGGGAGAGGTTCTCTGCTCAATTGTTCTTTGGTTTGCTCAAGATGGTTGGAGTATAGGTGGGCGTCTCCTAATGTATGAACGAAAACACCTGGCTGTAAATCACATATCTGCGCCATCATATGAGTTAACAACGCATAAGAGGCAATATTGAAAGGAACACCGAGAAAGACATCAGCCGATCTTTGGTAGAGTTGACAGTTCAGTTTGCCATTAGCCACGTGAAATTGGAAAAACGCATGACAGGGCATCAGTGCCATTTGGTCGAGTTCACCCACATTCCAAGCACTGACGATAATGCGTCTGCTATTTGGATTGGTCTTGATTAGATGAATAGCATCGTTTATCTGGTCAATTACTCGGCCATCATTTGCTTGCCAGTGCCGCCATTGTTTACCATAAACCGGGCCCAGGTCTCCGTTTTCATCGGCCCAGTCATTCCAAATCCGTACACCGTTTTCTTGTAGATATGCAATATTTGTATCGCCCGCAATGAACCAGAGCAATTCATGGATTATTGATTTCATGTGCAATTTCTTAGTTGTAACCATTGGAAATCCCTTGGCGAGGTCGAAACGCATCTGATGGCCAAAGACACTTAGGGTGCCGGTTCCAGTGCGGTCTCCCTTTGACTCACCTTCATCGAGAATACGCTGCATCAGGTCAAGATACCCTCTCATGCTTACACGCTTGCCAATCAAGCCCTTAGGGCTTGTCACGGAGCGCCAAGGACCTTGATGTGGTGCATTAGTTCATCAGTGAATGTCCGATACAACTTACCGAGTTCGGCTTTGATGTGCTCCTCATCCTTTTCTGCCAATGAAACCAATTGCTCTGTGGATGAATTATTTTCAAGCCATTCGAGCCAAATCAGAGGTTTGCCATATGAAATAGTCACCCGTCGCCATAAGCGCGGTAATTTGTGAATTATTGGAGCCATTACGTCTCGAGTGCCATGATGTGCCGTAGGGACGACAGGAACATTTGGGTATGCTGCAGCTAAGCGAGCAGCACCAGTTTTTCCTTTTAGCAAAAATGGGGGAGAGGTATTGCGTGATCTTGTGCCTTCAGGGAATATTCCCAAGGTGCTGCCAGCAGCGACAATCGTAGCGGCACTGGCTAGTGCCTGATCGCCGCCGGTCTCGCGATTTGTCTCAATCTGGCCGGTGAGGTGCATGAAATTGCGCACGAAAAAGTTAGAGAAATGGCCATCCTTGGCGAGATAGTGGATTTTTTTACGCCCCGAGAGTATGATGACGACCGGATCTATATGTGAAAGATGATTTGCAGCGATAATCATCTGCTTTCCCTTTGGAATATGTTGGACTCCTATGATTCTCCATGGCAGAAAAACCCGGCACAAAGGACCTAAAACCCAACGTAAAAGGTCGTAAGTACGATGATTCTTGAGAGTTGCTGAAGGCTCAATACGCCAATAGTCCTCAAGGTCTAGCCACGCCTGTTCCAGCCCCTCCATCGGCTTGTTTGAATCGTCTCTGGTTTTTCATAGTTCGCTAATTCTTTGAGACAATCCTCAAAGACGAGAGCCTAGAGGCCCCGATGTGCGAGTTGTAATCTTGTTATTACTGCTTAGTGCTCATCTCGCTCCAGTAGTTGCTGAGCAAGATCAGTGGCGCAGTGATGGCTGGCTCAGTAATCTCGGACCTCCGATGGTCGCTGATGGTGATGAGTTTGGCTGCTATGGTATTCCCGGTATGGATTGGATTACAGATCCAAAAGGTGTTTCCGCAACTTGTAGAACTTATGTCGAGTCAAATATAGCAGCATCTCGGTGGGGAAGTGAGCCAGTGTCTACTTATGTCCCTGAGGGCTTAAGTGCTAGCGATCACGAGATAATTGCTGATCAGGGATTCACCGTACATGGTGGCACGAATGGATTAGTGGATGGGGCGTGGCGAGATAGCGCCGATATACCATCGGAAGCATTGGATTGGTACAATCTTGGACGGCGCGGCGGTAGTCTGGAATTGGGTATTGCTAATATCGATACTCTGGTAGAGGAATTAGATGCCGGTGGTTTACTCAATATGTATTGGCAAGGTCGAATCCATGATTCAATCGTACGCCATGACCGTGATGTGGTCGCATTGCTCGAAGCCAGAGAAGACGTTTGGTTCACCACATGGGGTGAAGCTTGGTCCTATTGGGCAATCGAACGCTGCAATTCAATATCCCACTCTCTTTCAGGCTCAACTTTGAATTTTAGTTCTGATTCATCGCTCCATTGTTTGGCTGCAGAACCTATGCGTTGGAATGTACCAGTGACTTGGATTATAGATGTTAATGGTAGTGAAGTCATCGATGTAAACCTACCTGAATTGAGTGTGAATGACAATCACGCCCGTGAGGGTTGGCGTCTTGATGGTGAGAGGGTATTGGTTTCTGTTAAGGATGGCACCAATGTCTCCATCAATCTATCAGAAAGCAATGATTACGATATCATTGGGACCACACAATTCTTCAACAACAAAACCACTGCTTTGACAATTGCTGGACATGCGACTAGTGACCTATTTTCATGGAGCAAGCGTTTTGATAATCACCCGGCATTATTGTTTACTTGGTTGGTTATTCCTCAGGAATTAGATTATGGTCTATCCTGGTTGCCATATGCAGCCATTGCAGTAGCGGCGACATCGGTCACGGTGATTCTATTGTTGGTGAGAAGAGAGGGGCTAGGTTACGAAGGTGCCGAAGCCTTCATGCCTGTGATAGAAGGAGGTGGGGATGATGAATGACGGAGTCAACATCGACCCATGGGGGAGCGAACAATCGACTGACTATGCGCGAATCATAGATCAATTTGGTTTACAGTCGACCGATTCTCTTGCAATTCCCAACCCTAGTCGTCTGCATCGACGTGATATTATATTCGCTCATCGCGATTTCGATCAAGTATTGACTGCTAATAGCCGCGGTGATCCATTTGGAGTATTGACAGGACTGATGCCATCTGGGAGAATGCATTTAGGACATTCCATGGTAATTGATCAAATCTCTTGGTTGCAAGATCTCGGTGGTGATGTGACCATAGCTGTGGCTGATCTCGAATCCAATGCTACACGTGGTGTCTCCTTGGCCGAAGGCCGCCGAGTCGCTCTGGAGGAATATGTGGCCAATTACGCTGCTCTTGGGCTAGATCCCGAAAAATGCAATGTATATTTCCAATCTAGTCGTAATATAGTTCAACGTATGGGTTTCCAATTGGGTAAGCGCACCAATCTCTCAGAATTAGAAGCAATCTACGGTTTTGATGGTGCGACAAATCTTGCTCATGTTCAAGCACCACTGGTCCAAGCAGGAGATATCCTGCATCCGCAACTCGATGAATACGGGGGATTGCGCCCGATAGTCGTCCCTGTCGGAATCGATCAAGATCCTCACTTGCGCTTGACTAGAGGGCTGGCAGCTAAATCAAATTGGTTCAACCTCAGTGCTGGTAAAAATGGTGGTCAAATCATAAGTGTATCAGTTCATGATGATAATGCTGCGCTGATGGGCGTGGATGCTAATGGACGGGTTGACAAGGATAAACAAGCTCAGATATTTTCCCGAATCGTCGAATCTATCGTAGATTTGGGCTTCTCCGATATCATGTCAAACCCCAAGCATGGAACGGTAACGATCCCGGGTGCTACTACTAGAGACGCATTGGGTATCCGAATGCGTCTGCTTGAATTGGAACGCAGCATGGGAGGTATGGGATTACTTGCACCTTGCTCTACCTATCATCGCTTTGCAATCGGAATGACCGGGGATAAGATGTCTTCTTCAAAGCCTAAGACTACTATTTTCCTCGGTGATGACATATCCGTTGTAGAAAAGAAGATCAAGGGCTCATTCTCTGGCGGGCAAGCGACTCTGGAGGAGCACCGAAGGCTTGGAGGCAATCCAGATGTTGACGTCGCCTATCAGTATCTGATGTATTTCTTTGAAGAGGATGATGACTTACTCGCTGATATAAACTCTGATTATCGTGCCGGTAAAATACTTGCAGGTGAGATGAAGCAAATGTGTGTCGATAAAGCAGGTGAATGGCTGACCAACCTCGATGAAATGCGTCATCAAACAGCACATCTAGTTGATGATTTCCTTGCGGAAGATGCTCGTTAAGCAGTGATAGTTGGGATGTCTGGTCCCATCGGTAAACTGTCAACTTCTTCTTCAGTCAATTGCCAATCTTTAGTATCTTCACTGAGAATCATACTGTGCCCCCTTGGGTCTAGCAAACGTAATGTGATTTCCTCTATAGGTTCTCCAGATCGTGCTGAATCTAATGCTGCAATCATGTGGTCGAGCAATGCAACATCCTCTTGTTCATCATCATCGACCTTTTGTCTCTTGACCATATTGATGATACGGAGGAATCTTTCCAACACCCCTTCGACATTGGAGACATAACCTGTTGAATCATTTCCAGGGCTAACTTCCAAATCCAATTCCGGAATCTGTACCGTGCACGATGAAGATCGGATGACCCTGACGCTCATACAGGAAACATTGTCTAATTTCAATTCACAAGCGCTTGGCTTTTTACCCTCGGCCGGTATAAAGTCGGTTTGACGCCATCCGCAATCATCACATAGAACTGTAACTTGAGTATGCTCACCAAAATACGGAATATCATCGATATGCGTGCGCATTTTGACTTGTCCTTCCTTGCGGCAAATAGGACAAGCGATATCGATTATAACTTCGTCCATCAAAGATAACCCCGTGCTAGGTCGGATGATGGTTCATCGGCAGTGCTTTCAACCTCTACTCCTCTCAAGCCTTTGCAGCCTGAAGGCAGTAGCATTAATCTCGATTCAGTGACCTTCACAATCTGGCCGCCTAGATCGTTTTCGATGAAGGTAGAAAGTTGTTTCAATGCGGCTTGTAGCTCTACGTCTCTTGCCATAAGCCGTTCCATCTCGATTATTACCGCCTCGCCATCTGCTAACCAATCAAGTAATTTACCAACCCCGGTAACATCGTGAAGAATAGCGCGATGTATTACCAATCCATCGCGATTAACTGGCACTGGCGGGTGAGGATACATCTTGCCTAAGTCGTGATAGACTACATCATTCGTAGGAGTAGTTGCTTCCTGTTCCATGCTTGGCATGTGCAAGGTCCTTGGTGGGTTGTTGAATGCATCGAGGGAGGTCTGCCCGCCACTGTCCTCCGCCATAGCGGAATCAGGTGACGGTTGGTTGATAAGGGTCCCGCGTCAGGGAAGTCTGTTCCGGCAGTCTGCCGGGCGTTATGATTTGGTGGTCCAGTATGAACGAGGATAATATTAGCACTTTCAAGACAGGAACTAGTACTATTGGTATCACCTACAACGGTGGCGTAATTGTAGGCGCAGATCACCGCGCTACCATGGGACATTTCATCGCGAACAAGAGTGTTAAGAAACTATTCAAAATCGGTGATAACCTCGCTTTAACAACTGCTGGACTCGTCGGTCACGCTCAATCATTGGCCAGAACTCTAGCAGCCGAGGTTTCTCTCTTCGAACTTCGACGTAACGACCAGATGACGGTTAAAGGGGCAGCAACTCTGACCGCAAATATTCTCTCCGGCCGACCGCATTGGGTGCAATTACTCATCGTTGGTGTTGATGGAGATGGTTCTACCGTTTACAGCATCGATTCCGCAGGAGGATCGATTCCAGATGTTTACTGTGCAACAGGTTCAGGTTCACCTTACATGTATGGTGTGCTTGAAGATGGCTATCGCGATGGAATGACTCGCAAGGAAGCCATAAACCTCGCAGCAAGAGCATTATCTGCTTCAGGACAGCGTGATGCAGCCAGTGGCAACGGAATGGATCTAGCGGTAATTACCCGAGAGGATGGCTTTCAAGAGTTATCCGATGCTGATCTTCAAGCAGTCCTTTCCTCGATCAAGTGATCGAATCTTATTCCACGGTCAATACCTCTTTTGAGGTTTGATTCATACGATCGTGAGAGGTGATTACATGCAATATACTTTCAAAGAAATGAAGGACGAAATAGCAAAAATAGTGCCCAAGGATATTGACTACGATGTCGATTTGGAAGCTGGCGATATAGCGATAATAACCCCGACTCCCAATAAATTTGGCGGCGGAGATGGTTTAATCGGAAAGATCGCTAAATCGATAAAGCGCAAAATAGTATTACGTCCTCACTCATCAATAATGAAGAGTGAAGAGGATACAGAGCGATATATCAAAGAATTGATTGGTGAAGTCGCCGATATCGATCGTATTTATTTCGATGCTTGTTATTGTGAAGTGACTGTTATCTGTGGCAATCCTGGTGAGGCAGTTGGTAAGAAAGGAATCAATGCAAAGAATATTCGCGACGAATGTGGTTGGCTAATCAATTTCGAACGAATCTCTCCTATTCACTCCAAGACAGTACACGATGTTCGTGGTTATCGTTCTGCACAAGCCAAGGAGAGGCGTAAGTTGCTCAGAGATTTCGGTCTCAATATCTATCGTCCAAAGCGTCCAGGTTCCACCTGGGTTCGCACAACTGGACTTGGATCATATCGTGAGGTCGGACGTGCTTGTCACCTTGTGACAACCAATGAGAGTCGAGTAATGATTGATGTTGGAGTGAATATCGCTAGCGATACCGATCCCATGCCATACTTTACTGCACCAGAGGCTTTACCTCTTGAGAAGATAGATGCTGTCGTTCTAACCCATGCTCACCTTGACCATGCAGGAATGTTACCAGTGTTATTCCGTTATGGATATAGAGGGCCTGTTTATTGCACGCCCCCTACTCGTGATTTGATGCTATTATTACAAACTGATTTCCTCAAAGTAGGTGGAGCAGAAGGAAAGAGAGCTCCCTATGATATGGAGGATATCAGAACGGCAATGCGCCACGTAATAGACGTTGATTGGGGTCAAACCGTTGACATCACACCTGATGTCAAGTTGACATTCCACAACGCTGGCCATATTCTGGGTTCATCCTCAGTTCATCTACACATCGGCGAAGGTAAGCATAACCTGGTATTCAGCGGTGATCAGAAGTATGAGAAATCATGGCTTTTCGACGCTGCAAGTGTACGTTTCCCGCGCTGCGAAACCCTAGTAATCGAATCAACATACGGTGCTAGCGGTGATTTCCAGCCCAGTAGAGAAGAAGCAAATCAAGAATTGCAAGATGTGATTAGTAGAACATTACAACGTGGCGGCAAAATGATGTGCCCAGTGTTCGCTGTTGGACGAAGCCAAGAAGTGATGATAGCGATTGACGAGTTGTTCCGTTCAGGTAATATAAAACCAGTCCCGGTATATCTCGATGGAATGATCCAAGAAGCAACTGCAATTCACTCGAGTCACCCAAATTATCTGACTCGTGTTTTAAGACAGTCTCTACTAAAGGACGATGGAGATAACCCATTCACCAGTAAATGGTTCAAACAAGTGCAAGGACGCGATATGCGTGAATCAATTGTCATGGATAGTAGCCCATGTATCGTACTGGCAACCAGTGGAATGCTCAATGGTGGACCAATAATGGAATATTTCCAGAATTGGGCTGCTGAACCAAGGAACAGTCTTTGTTTCGTCGGCTACCAAGCCGAAGGAACCCTTGGTCGTCGCTTACAAAAAGGATTCAGCGAAGTACCTATGGTTATCAACGGTCATACTGAGATTGTCAAAATCGGTTGTGACATGGTGACTATCGATGGATTTAGTGGTCACTCTGATCGCCGACAATTGCTAGATTTCATCGCTAATATGTCACCTAGACCGCGCAATGTCATATGCCATCATGGTGATTATCAGAAGTGCAGTGAATTAGGTCGGACTTTACGTGAGAAATTCAAGGTCAGGACCTACGCACCACAGAACTTAGAAACCATACGTTTGGCCTGATTATAGAATCGGGGTTTCAACGCCGACTTCAGCAGGGTCCGGTAGTGCATTTGTTTCACCAGTGTATTCTATAGATGCGCCCATATTGGTCGATGTTTCAATTGGTGTAGAGAGTTCAACTTCCATCTGCCTTTTGGTCAATAGAAGTGAATAGAACAATAGTATACTAACTCCGCCAATCAATAGCGATAATGGCACGATATAATCCTCACTTTGTATTGTGGCTAAGCCAGCAGCAGTAGCTAGTATCAATATTGCACAGAGCAGAATCATCGCTCTTGAATCGAGGTTCACAGGCCTGCTATGACCACTTCCTTGATGAACCCGGCGGGTGTCGGGGTTAACATGATGTCCAATACCGCTGCAAAAGGAGGTCCCACTGGGGCCTGCCCTGGCTGGCTAATGACCGCAGTTGCTCCATGGGGGGAGAATGCAGAAGATGCTTATGATCAAGGCCTAGTAGAATTAGGTTTAGGAGATTCCAGATTAATTGAAGTTCAAGGTGCTTTCCTTCCTATGGGTTTCACCGCAGTCGCACCTTCCGCTTTACCGATGGGCTCGCTGGTCGAATGTCATTTGGCAACAGCTTTCACTTATGATGGTGCTACTGCTTGTGCAGGAGTCGCTTGGGCTGCCTGTAAAACTCCTGAAGGTGAGGAATGTGCTGTAGTTACTAAGATTACAACCGATCTAGATTTCGAGGAGACAGAATCATTGCTGAAGAGAAATCTACAGCGGCGTCTTGCCAGTCGTGATTTGGAAGTGATTAATTTCGACGTGGCAGTCGATGAGGTTACTGCTGCTCAAGAACACCATGGTGTGGCAATGGCTGTCTTGATATTGCCAGATTCACTAAAGATGGCAACTACTACTGGTAGGGTTCGTGGGGCGACTCGTTCGATCAACAAAGCGATGGAAACCGCATCAAAACGTGTCGATACCAAGGCACCAGCAGCTCCTGCTATGCGACCTGGTTCAAGACCTGACTTTTCGCTCTAAGCGGTGAATCTAATGTGGTCAATAGTCCGTTGCCCGGGCTGTAATAATTGCCGCGGGATTCGCAATAAAGTTGGCAAGTGCAATTACTGTGGTTTTGTCGGTGAAGATGTTGAAGTTGTAGGAAAGGTAGCGGATAGCAGCCAGTTACAACGTGAAGTAGCAATAGCCAATATGCCTGCTGAACTACGTGATGAAATGAGAAAAAAGATGCGCCCGGAGATGGTAATCGAAGAGGAGGCTAACGCTGGTCTTTTCCTTGCGCCTTTGCGTTCATCAGTAGATCAAAATGGTGTGGTTTCTCCTGAGAAATTGGCCATTGAGTTGCAGAGGAAGGGTATTCCAATCAGCATCGAAGATTTACTAGAAGAAGCCGTGCACCAAGGATTGTTACTCAGAGCCGAGCAAGACCGCTATATTCTGCTCGATTAGATTCAAGAACCCTAGACCCCCGGGCAGAGTCGGGGCTCGTGGGTTAGCTTGGCCTATACTCGGGCGTTTGGGACGCTTGGACTCCAGTTCAAATCTGGACGGGCCCACTTATTTTTTCTCTGCGCGTAGCGTGAGATTTCTTGCACTAACCACTGAGGCAATTCATCTCTCTAGTCTAGCGCATCAGTGTGGTCGTCCGCAGATGGTGTCGGAGATGCTCGCCGCCCTGTCAGATGCCCTGAAGGGAGGTGATGCCTGATGTCCATCAGGCGTATCCCTCTCAAGCAGTGGAAGATAGCGGAAGACAATGGTTTCGTGCAGTTGATTGTCAACGGTATGTCACTGTTCTCGACCATCTCAATGGGTTGGAGGGTCAGCCTAGAGACATCCAACGTGTTCCCAGAGATGCTGGGTCTCATCACCCACAAGGGAGTGGCCACACCGGTCTGGCTCTACAAAGGTCATCTCTGGCTGGTCCCCAAGAGTATGGGGGTTGAGGGACTTCTGCACAAGGCAGCCAATACTAACGAAAGACCTCTCCCAAGACCGGTGAAATCGTTCAATCAACCGATCAGACCGCCAAGCAGGTATGTCCCACAATGGGTCAGAATACAGGTGACTCAGAGAGATGGTGGTAGATGCGTCTACTGCGGAGAGTCGGATTCTCGCAAGTTGGAGTTTGACCATCGCCTGGCCTTCGCTAAGGGAGGTCCTTCTGATGACCCCAACAACATCTGTCTGGGCTGCATCACCTGCAACCGCCGCAAGGGAACGA
>CAJIYT010000040.1 GCA_905181715.1 uncultured Candidatus Poseidoniales archaeon | reverse complement strand
GATATTCCGGATCGATTGAAAGAATGTATAATCAGAATACTCCAATAGTCGACCTTGGTCGAGCCACAGATGAAAACATCGATTGGGCCAGTGCTGATGGTGCGATAATTGTGATTCGAGCTGGTCGTGATTCGGGAAATAATTCGATCGTATGGGAAAATGGCCCGACGAACGGAGCATTAGGCGCTATTCAAATCAATGACGATAGCAATTGTGACACCTTGGTTAGTGGCGATTGTGTCCCCATCTTCAAGGCGGGAGTTTACTCGCGAATAATAACCGCCAACCAAGGTATGGTTCCAACTGACTTCCCAATGATCACTATGTCGAAAAGTGCTGGTGAGGATTTGCTAGACGCCTTTGCCAACGACAATGCAAGACTCTCTTGGGAAATGGAAGTAGACAATGATGGTCAACTCCCAGTCAGAGTACCTTGTGGTACCCATTATGGTAAAACTGAGGAACTTTTGATAGTTGGAGCCCATCACGATACGGTTTACAATGGGCCCGGGGCTGTCGATGACACTAGTGGTTCAGCCAGTGTTTTAGAAATGGCTCGGCAATTTTCGATGCTCATCAACCAGAGTGGGCAGGCAGACCGTACCATCAAATTCTGCACCTGGGGTGGGGAAGAAGAGGGGTTGTGGGGTAGTACCGCATGGGTTGCATCTCATGTTGCTGAACTATCAGCTAATCTACGCCTATACGTCAATCTCGATATGAATCACGCAGACAAGGAATTCCGCGAGAATGGACGCTTAACCCTCTTCATGAATTATGCCGATGATTATGAACATGTACAGGCGATAGCCGATCAATACGCAAGTCAACAACCAGATATTTGGAACAAATATACTGTCGTCGTCAAAAAGGTAGCCCATGAAGACATGGGCAGATCTAGTGACCACGCCGGATTCGTCTATGACCTCAATGATGGTGTGCCCGGACGTGCTGCCGTCTGTTATGGTAGCGGCAGTTGGGAATATCACACCTATCTCGATGATATGACTCGTTTCAATGAGGAGAGTCTTGGAATCTCTGTCGTCATCTATGGGACCTACATCCGCTACCTCGCATGGGATGAAATGTGAGACAGGTTCAAGAGAGATAGTGCTAGCCAAGTGCCATGACTGCAAGCGCACATGCGAGCCACATACTGGTTAAAGCCAAGTCAGAAGCTTTGAATATCGCAGAAAATGTTGATAAGTTGAAGGATTTTGAAAAATATGCTCGCAAAAAATCGATTTGCCCTTCTGCGCAAAGCGGTGGCGATCTCGGAACTTTTGGTAAAGGTCAGATGGTTCGGGAATTCGAAAGTGCAGTCTGGTCAACACCCCTGAAAATGGTTTCTGCGCCGGTTAAAACCCAATTCGGCTACCACCTGATATGGGTTCACGAAAGAGAAGAGTGATATCATGACAACTCGCGTATGTCTTGAGTCCTATTCGGTCATGGCAAAGCACGGTGCTTTTGATCATGAGCATGAGAAGGAGCAGCCTTTCATCTTCTCCATCTGGGCTACCTTGTTTACAGATGTCGAACATGATGATTTGACCAAAACGCTAGATTATGGCGATTTGCAACGTGCAGTCATCAATAATGTCGTCGAGGTAGGACCTGTCCGCTTAATGGAAACTCTAGCAGCAAATATCATCACAGAAATCGCAAAGAATCCTCTCGTTGAAATGATTGAGATTCGCATAGAAAAACCAGATGCGCCGCTACCTTTCGACGGTGGTCTACCGTTAGTAGAGCGTATTTGGACGCGATAATGAAATGCTACTGTCAGCCTCGTATGACCGTGCCAGCACCCGACCGTGTATTCGTGCCCTCGGTTATCGATAGCGAAAGCGGGACTATAGGACTCGGTATTTTCAGTAGTGAAGAAACCGCTTGGAATGTTCTTAGGGCCTTCATAAAAAAGAGCCAGGTGATGCATTTAACCGAAGCGAGCGTAGTGGTTTGGGATGTAGATATCATTGGTGAAAACGCCATGAATGTCCTCTCACAAACCCATTGCCGCCAATGCCCTGTCTGCAAGCGTCAAACATTCTGGATGGACTTGGACGCATATAGTGGCCTATGTTATGGCGATGCCTGTGAGGCTTGGCTCGAGGAATCTAGTGCAGGTGATGACTTGATCAATTGCGGCTGGCCCCCGACCCGTTTCATGAAGCAAACCAAAAGTATCGAAGATGCTTTGAAAGAATTAGCAGCCATAGGTGCCCAAATCGAAGCTGCTGGAAATACTCCCAAAGAGACTGAACGAGACCTGCTCTATGGTGCGACGTTCAGCAAAGCCGATCAATGATTACATCGAGGTCAGTGGCTCGATACCGATGCCGACCATACCATCGTGAAGCAATACACGAGTTCTCTCACATATTGCAAAATTAAATTCATCGACTACACCCTCAACTACCACCGGGTTATCCCGGTAGAAGGCATTGAATGTCGATGCCAATTCGAGCAGATGATTTGCATAGAGATGAGGCTTTGATTCTTTGAGGGTCCGATCTAATACATCCGCACCTAACTCTATGGTTCGCAGTAATTCCTTTGTTGATTGATTAATCGGCGAAGGTATCGTGCAGTCATTACTTCCACGGCCGACCTTTCTTGCTATAGAGCAGGCCCTTGTGTGACTATACATAATGAATGGCGCCGAGTTTCCTTCAAACGATAATGCTTCGTCCCAAGTGAAAGTAAAACCCTTTTCTGGACTGACTCTGATGATGTTAAAACGTACCGCTGAAACACCTACTGCCTCAGCTATCTCCTCAACAGAATCAATGTCGAGTTCGGGGCGTAATTCTCTGACCACAGCAGCAGCATGTTCCTTGGCCTCGTCAAGCAAATCATCCATGAAAACCACATTGCCCTTACGAGTACTCATCTTGCCTTCTGGTAATTTGATGAATGCATAGAATATCACCTCAGGAGCCTTTTCTCCTAACTCCTCAAGGGCCATTCCAACCTGCTTTGATTGCAAGCGATGGTCTTCACCGAGCACGTTAAGCAAATCAAATCCCTGTTGCCATTTCCACATATGATAAGCGATATCTCGAGTAGCATAGAGACTTGATCCATCGCCACGTCGGAAGAAGAACTCTGTTTTCCCTTTGAGACCTCGTGCCCCTAAGTCTAGAAAATGAGCGCCATTATCTGCAGTCCCATGGATCTCTAAGGATTCAAGACGCGCCATGACCTTAGCAACACTGCCATCGATGACAAATACGCTTTCACGGGTGAATGTATCGAATCCGATACCCATCCGAGATAGAGTTTCTAGCATCCCATCCAATACAGGCTGGTATGCATTCTCAAATGCCACCAGTACAGAATCATCTCCATCCTCACTATCATGGACCATCTTAGCTATTTCTTGGTCTATTTCTGGGCGCTGTTCCCGCAAGGCCTGTGCTGCTTGATACCAACGAACACGTGCATGGTCAGCTTTTTCTTCCCACTTAGGATTAATCTCATCCTTATCCGCAAGTACTTCATCGACTTCTTCTGAACTCAAATTAGCTAGTGCCCATGCGAGAATTGCTACTTGTTTACCCATGTCATCGACATAATATTCGGCTTTGACTTCATCGCCATTCAAGCGATAAAGGCGGACCATGGTGTCACCAAGTATTGCATTGCGTGCTCTTCCCACGTGAAAGGGCCCATTTGGATTTGCTGAAGTATGCTCGATTAGGATTTTCTTGCTACCCGCTTTCTTCTTACCGTCAATCGCTCTTTGTGCCAACCATTCACCGTCGGCTTTGAAATTAAGATAGCCATTGGTCGCACTAACATCGTGTTTACTAGCAAGAATAGTTACCAAATCATCAGCCATATCGATTGGCGAACGAGATAATTGTTTACCTAGAGGGAAACAAGGCAAGGTAAGATCGCCCTGACTACGTTCTCGACTATGTGATAACAATTTACGCCATAAATCTCCGCTAACACCTAAATCAGTAAGTGCTGACTCAAGATCTTTCTCAATGAGATTCTGAAAACCTTTCATCTACAAACCTCACATCATTGGATAGCGAAGTACCGCTGCCATTCCACCGAAACCAGCCATAAGTTGGACGCCTTCCTCGGTATCAGTAGAGATGAATATAACCTCTGATCTCGATTTTATGGCTATTTCACTCAACTGATCAATCAAAGAACTACTAGCGATTTCAATAACTGTTTCACCTGAAGCCTCACATTTGGGACAATCGGGCAATGGCTCTAATTTGCCAATGCTAACTTCCCATTCGTGATGGCAAGATGAACATTCTAAATCACAAATGTTTTTACGCAGGCTTTCAGAAATTAGAAGTCGTGCTACTGCGCCCTTTTCCAAGGCTTGGCGAATCATCATTTCACCATAGGTTGCCTTTGGTGCTGGTCTGATTAATTCCTCAAGGAATTCGTTCACGATTTTACGTTCTTTGTCCAACTCAATTTCGCCCATCATCGGACCGGCATTGCCAACCAATTCACGAACACCGCTCTCGTTTGAATAGCCAACATCGAAAGTCGTCTTGGCGATGCGCTTGGTAATTTCATGATGGAAATATTCGTTTTTGACGACGAAATCTTTGGTTGCCCCAGGTCCACCGACTATTATGGCCTGAATATTCTCAAGGTTCGGCAACCAATATGCACAAGCATGTTCTGTTGCACGCTTGAAAAACTTGTGCGCTGCCTCTTCAATCAAACGCTCGAATCTTTGCGCAGATTGTCCTCCTTGCCGGTGTTTGCCCATTATATTGGACACTAGATGTTCTTGAACGTGGATTCTCTTACCAGATGCAATACCGAATGCTGCTTCGGAACGGTCAATAACAAACAGACCATATGAGCGATTGTCAACCAACATGTCTTCCAATTGTGTAAGCTCGAACTTGGAATCACAGCGGTAACGGAAGGATATGAAAGATTCAGGAGGATCAGCGACAACAACATTGACCATACGGCTCTTATTATTGCCAACTATGACCGAACCCACGAAAAGTGCAATACCGTTTTGACCTGCGTTTTTAATCTTAGAAAGCGATGAAAGCGCTGATTCAATAGCACCTTGGACATTCTTGCGGGTGCCTTTGGATTTGATATTTGCAGCCTGACCGTGCTCATTTTGCAATAGTGACCTCGCATCGCTGACCTTACGGTCTGGAGGAATGATGATTGTAACCAATTCCGTACCGAAGCCCTTCATCTCACGAAGGTCCTCAAGCGCAATTTTGAGACGCAGACGTTTTGCTGCCATCTCACTATCATCGCTCATCGCTGACTCCTCAGTCACAGGGGGTCAAGGGGGGCTCTTCAAGCCTTCCAAGCGGTAAGCCTGATGAGGGGGGTGCGCACCACCTTGACTGATGACAGCCCATATCATCGCCCTTGGCGGGTCCTTGCTTAGACCCGAGGAGAAGGAAGCGAGAGCTGCATGGCTAGGACAATTCCGCCAGATGATGGTTCACTTCGAGGGCAATGGGCGACGTATCGCTCTGGTCGTTGGCGGTGGATTACCAGCAAGAGAGGGTATCGAATTAGCCCGGCATGCCACCTCTGATTTAGATCGACTAGATACGATTGGCATCGCCGCAACTCGCCTCAATGCTACGATTTTACAGCAATTATTGCTCGACATCGGTTGCGATGTCGCCCCCGAAATCCCAACAACAACTCAGGAGGCTGCAAGCCTACTCGACAAATATCACATCGTATTGATGGGCGGGACAGTCCCTGGACACACAACAGATGCAGTCGCTATTGCCTTAGCCAGAGATAGCAGTGCTAGCCATGTGGTCATCGCTACCAATGTATCCCATGTCTATTCCAAAGACCCAAGAGATGATCCCGACGCTGAGGCTTTCACCAACATGAGTTTTGCCCAATTGGTTGAAATTACAGGTGTGGAAAGAGCAGAACCGGGTGTTAGCGCAGTCATCGACCCCATTGCTGTAGGATTGGCACAATCGATGGCCATGCGTATTGCAGTCCTCGATGGCCGCGAACTATCTCGATTAGAAGCTGCAATTGAAGGCAAGGAATTCGAGGGCACGATAATATCCTAAGGAAGTGGCAAAATGGTCGATGCAAAGAAGATAAAAGATAAGGTTATGAAGGCGGTTTCCCAAAACTATAGAGGAGGCAGTTCCATACCAGAACACCGCCATTGTCGCATCTGCAACACAGTGGTTTCGATTAAGGCAGACCCTCGTTTATGCAAAGATGAAGAGTGCATTGCCAAACATGGCAAGGGCGAAAAGAATGAGCGTATGATGCGCATAATGATGTTCGTTTTCCTAGGCCTATTTGCACTGCCTTTACTGCTCAAGGTATTCGGCATCTGATTACTGGCGATGCCAGCCCTCTGGCAAACTCATAGGTTCGTCGATCATCTTTGACCTACAACGTCTAATCAATTCAAGGCGTAAAGCGTTGACTCCAACTTCATGAGTGACCGACATGGTCAACTCACCGAGGCTATCTACTAACATCTCCAATTGGGGTTCACCTTCGCCATCCCACTCATTTTCCGATTGTAAAACCGAATCCCAATTGGCCGGACGTGGTTCCATCAAATCTGCTTTGGAGGTCACTGTGATAATTTCTACATCGCCGAGCAACTCCTCGACTTCGGCCTTTAGATTCAATTGGTCATCCATAGATAATCCACATTGCTCACTAGGATCGATTATGAATAAACAGATTGAACCGATATGCTGTATTGCGGCAATAGCTTGCAGTTCGATATCATTTCGCACTTCCATAGCACGATCGAGAAGCCCAGGAGTATCGACCATCTGATACTGTAAGCGCCTGTGTTCAAAATGGCCAACGTGTAGTTGTTTGGTGGTAAAGGGATAGTGATTAACTTCCATATTACCGCTGGATAGTGAAGAGATAAAGGCTGATTTACCTACATTTGGGGCGCCACATACAACGATTATCGGGCTTAATTCATCAATTACTGGTAATTTGCGGAGTATTTGGCGGCTATCGTTTAACCATTGCAATGGTTTGTCTAAACGACGCATTATCGAACTGATTCTGCCATATGCTTCCCTACGGGCTTCGTGCATGACCTCGGACCTACCACTTCGAGTGAGTTTACGCACATTCTGACGTGAGATATTTCGAATCTGTTTTGCTCCCCAACCGAGGATGGATAATTGGTGACGATATTCATCACAGCTAACACAGGCATCGACCATAGCCACGTCAAAAATTGACATTCGATCGAGACTGGGCCACTTGCGCATGGTTTCATCAAGATATTCAGCCATTACATCAGCTGATGTCTGCACCATTCGCGTTAATTGCTTGCGCACCCGGAATATCTTGACTGGATCATCTACTCGGTCCGCAGCCTTGCGTCCACGGCTGAATGCCTTGTCAAGAATCTCGTCCATGGTGAGCACCGTCGGCAACTTACGCCAGTTGACATTCATGTGGGCACCAAGCCGTCCTCGCACATCCCTCTCTTCAATGAATAGGGCGCGAAGGCTTAGGAATGAGAAGCCCCGAGCGTGGTATATGGGACGGAAGAACACCAAGGTCAAACTGCCCGATTGGGCCAATGAATTATGGCAAGGCTTAGGGTCGCCAAAGTTAGAAAAAATAGATTCGGTTCACACCGGTGACCTATTGAAAAGGAGACACGGCCTTCGCCGAGATGATTTGATTGAAGTCATGCTCGACGCAAGGGCTTTGTCCAAAGATGATGATCACTGGCTACGCGGTCGCCTTCTTTCCAGCGGTAAGTCTACTATCGAGATTCTTGGAAGTGATGGACGACATCACTATCTGGCGAGAGATGTTATCGTGCAGGTTATTCTTGTAGCTCATACTAGACCTGCCTATATCGACGATGATGAATTATTATCGTTTGAAAGAGCAGATCAAAAGAGGCGCAGTAATCTTCACGAAAAAGCCGAGAAGGAATCATCAGGCACTGGCGATTCTCACCTTTGGGGATGATTAGAATGAGTTTAGCTAGAAAGAGTTGCATCCCCAGTAAAAGTGACACACACCCTTTGACCCTTCAACAAGCGGTCGAATTACTTGGTGAGATACCCACTTGGGAACTGGTCGGTGCGAAGAAAATTGAATGCAATCTATCATTTTCTAACTTTGCACAAGCCTTGGCATTTGTCAATGCCGCTGGTGAGATTTGCGAACAAGAAAATCATCATGCAGACTTTGAATTAGGCTGGGGAAGGGTCGGGATTCAAATTTGGACTCACGATATCAATGGCTTAACTGAATCTGATTTTATCCTCGCTGCAAAGATTGACGAGGTTTGCTGATGGCTCTCGATGCAAAAGGCCGTAGTGAAACAGGATATCGTATGCACGTTTTCGTCTGTGGCCATGAGCGACCAGCGGGCTCAGCCCGTGGATGTTGTATGGAGAAGGGTAGTCTCGATTTTATGCGTGAATTGAAAATGATGGCTAAAGATGCTGGAATTGATGACATTAGGGTTCAAAAATCTGGCTGTCTGGACTTTTGTGAAAACGGCCCGAGTTGTGTAATCTATCCTCAAGGAGAATGGTATAAACTTTCAGAGCAATCCTTGCCTTCATTCCTCGACTATCTCAAAGGCGGTAACGCCCCTATAGAGCATAAAATGCTACTGGAATAATCAAAGTTTTACCGGCCGTGTTGCACCACAGGCCTGGCACTTGAGCAGAGTCACTCGATCCTGTTTCATGTACACGGTGTCAGGAGCACTACATTGGCTACACTTGACGAATGAGTTGACGTAATTGACGATGGTCTTCTTGATTCTTTTTGGTGGGATTCGACCCTTGAAACGGGCTCTTGGTCCATCACGACTACCGCTGGTCCCCAACTCATTGAGCATGTATTGGTAAAAGTGATTGTCATCTCTTTCCATGTGCTTAATGACCTCAAGGAAATTTTGAAATATCGTATTCGAACCTTCAATCATTATCTTTGGCGCAGGCAGAGTCCACCTCGACCGATTAGAGATATCATCGGGGATTCTATCCCGGGCTCGCTCGAGAAGAGTCTCGTAGTCGAAGTCTGACATCAGGTCGAGGGCGCAGCACGACTCATTTGAGGATTGCCCTTTTACACGATTGAAGAACGAATCATTGATGTGGTCGACATACCTCGCCACTAACATGGAATCCATGCTAAGCATAGAGGAATTACGCACGCTATCATCCAGCTTACGCAAGGAAGGACTGAATAGTCAGCAAATCGCAGATGAGCTTTCGCTTTCCCAAGACACCATCGCTTGGCTATTGGCCGGAACAAAAGGTCGCGATAAACCCCACGATACTCGAATTGGTTGGCGCACAATTGGCGTAAAACCCCAACGTGTAGCGGCAGCAGCGATGATAATGGCTGATGTCGCAGATGAGGAAATCGGAGCCGAAAATATAGACACAGTGGTCGGCATTTCGATTAATGGAATTCTATTCGCCCACGAAGTTGCCGATGCACTCGGCTGTGAAGTTGCGATTCATCGCAATGTCGATGGCGGCCCTGGTAAGGGCGCCCTCTCCAGCAAGTACGGACAGGTTTCGGGAAAGAGTGTAATTATTGTCGATGATGTCCTATCCAGTGGCGTGACCATGGGCAAAACCATCGGTTTGATGAAAGATGCTGGAGCAGATGTCAAATTATGCCTGGTTTTAGTCAATAAAACCGCCAAAAATGAAATTGATGATGTACCACTACGCGGAGTAATAAGAGCGGTCAACGTTTGAGGTGAGTCGATGCACTGGAGTGAAGTGGTAGCGAATGCTTTGGCTGCTAAAGGCGATAAGCACATCATTGCTAGTGGCATCACTCCAAGCGGTGAGTTCCATATCGGACACTTGCGCGAAATACTGACTGGTGACATGGTTACTAAAGCCTGTAAAGCCAAGGGACTCGATGCTGAATTCGTATTTGTGATCGACTCAGCAGATCCCTTACGTAAGGTCTATTCATTCCTCTCATCAGAATATGAACGATATATCGGCCATCCACTAGCGAAGATTCCAGCACCTGATGAAAATGGCAATCCATCTACTGATGGCCGCAGTTATGCTCAGCATTTCCTTGAGCCTTTTCTCGAAGCTTTAGAACAGATAGATGTCAAGCCAAGGTTAATCGATAATTATCAATCATATGCAAATGGAGAGTTCGCCAGCCGTATCAAAATAGCCTGTGAAAAGGCAGATGATATCAGGGAGATTATCGAACGGGTTAGTGGTCGTGAATTATCCCCTGACTGGTACCCCTACAACCCAATTGGCCACGACGGTTCTTTGGACGGGGTAGTAGTCGATGGATTTGAATGGCCATATGTCCATTGGACTCAAGGTGGAAAAGCTGGTAAAAGCGACTTGAGGAAAGCCGAGGGGAAACTTCCATGGCGTATTGACTGGCCAGCCCGTTGGGGTTGGATTGGAGTAAGTTGTGAGCCCTTTGGAAAAGATCACGGAACGGCAGGTGGTTCATATTCAACTGGAAGAGAGATCTCGCAATTATTCGCCGACCAGCCCCCCCACCCATTGACCTATGAATGGATTTCACTAAAAGGAAAAGGTGCAATGTCGTCTTCATCTGGCAATACTATCGGTCCACTAGAAGCATTAGCTTTGGTTCCCCCGGAGATATTACGCTATCTAATTGCCCGTTCAAAACCGAATAAGGCTATCGACTTCGATACTGGCATGGGTCTAGTCAATCTCGTTGATGAGTTTGAGCGATTGTCTTCTAAAGATCTCGAAGCAATTGAATTAGAGGGTTTATCTCGGCGTCAGAGAGTCAATGTCGAAGATGAAATCGGTGCTATGAAAATGTCATATATTTCGCATAAAAATGCGAGTAGTCTGACTTTTAGGCATCTGGCAATGCTTTGCCAAGTGAAACATGATGACGAAATCACAGAAGAGTTCGGAACTGATATCTCCGAAAGATTGTGGAGAATGCATCATTGGATTGATAGTGAGCATTTCCCCGAAGAGATGCGCATTGTTATTCGTGACAGTCCTGCACCAGGGCTGGATGATGTATATCTCAAAACACTGAGTGAGGCATTACAAACCTGTGAATGGGAGGTTGATGCTATTGCAGCCATCATACCCAATTGTATTAAAGCCGCAGGTCTTGAGGTTAAAACCGCCTATTTCACACTCTATCAGGCTATTTTAGGACGTGACAAGGGTCCTAGATTGGCACCGATCATGGCAGAGGTTAACCGTGAAAGGATTCTATCTCTACTGAAAGCATAAGATGCAACAGGTGTGATAAAAAAGCATATTATCACCACCACCTTTCAAAAAGGAAAAGCAACAACAGCACCCATGGGCGGCGTCTACTGTCCCGTTTGTGAGGCTGGAGTGGATGCTGTATCCAAGTTCTGTCTCAGTTGCGGGAATGATCTGACTGAAAACGGCCCGATTACGGCAACTGGTCACGATCTCAACCAATTGAAAGATGTAATTCGCATCCGTGATGACCTTTCGATGGCTGAGAAATTCGATTTGATAGCTAAGGTCGAAGAAGGAGCCAATCCGATACTACTCGGTATTGCTGCTCCCGCCGACGACGATGGTGATTATGACGTCGCAAATGCCGAAATAGAAACCCCTGAAGACAAGAAAATCCACATATTTGGTGAATCACTTGCGGCTAGCGCGGCAATGCGTGCAGTAGTTCGCGGCACTGATGCATGGATGATGGTGCAAAGTGGTGATATTGATCTCGACGATGGACTCTTCCATGATGCCATGAAATTAGGAATGGATGCAAGCACTCACATCCACGACGTGGCCAGTGGTGAGCACGAGGGTGTTGACGCTGATGCCATGCGTGCAATTCCGGTCCTCAAACCCCCAAAGAGAAGTTTCTGCCCAAAATGTGGTTCCGATATTCATGAGAGCACAATGCTACAATGGCGAAAATGGCGTGACAGTTCTGGCGATGTTGTTTCAATGCAATTGGAAGCGAGTATGCAGACCTCATTGTTGCAAGTCGCATCACATTACATCGCAATGGTCGATGAATTGAAGAAGGAACTAGAGGATAAAGTATCTGATAGTGAAATAGAAGAAAAACTCAGAGAGCGCATCGAAAAGGAAGTTCGTAAAGAATTGGAACAGGAGTTCTCCGAGCGAGATTCCAGCGATTCAGGGGCGGCTCCCGCTGAAAAACCAAAGAAGAAAGATACTCCAAAGGCTGCGGCAAAATCCGCAACAAAGCCAAAAGAAAAATCCAAGCAAAAATCACAACCTAAAAAGAAGGCCGGGGGTCTTTTTGCAGGTAAAACACCGAAGAGAACATTCGAGGGTGATCCAGCAGACAAACCTGATTGGTTCCTATCTGAAGCCTTAGACACAATCTATGACCCACACGGTACCGGTAAAGTTCTCAAACCAAAGACAATTGTAGCTCGCTCTTCTGAAGGAAACGTTCGAGTCCAAGATATAGTCAGAGATTATGCCTCTCTTGGACGTGAAGGGCTCAATGAATTGACTACGACAAGTCCTCTAACAGATTACATAATCACAGCATACGATTCCTGTTGAGACTAATAGTTGACCTTGAGCAACATCGGCTCTAGATCACACTCTTGTCTGGCTTTAATGGCTGCTACTTCCATACGAGCACCACTCATGGTGGTTACGAAAGGAATATTCAATTCAACTGCTAACCGACGCATCATGTTACCATCCCTAACCGCACCACCACTTATTGTTGGTACATTGACAATGAATGAAACCGTACCATCACGCATTAGATCTAGAGCATCTGGATGCTTTCTCTCAGCGATACGGTAAACTGTTTCCACCAATACACCATCAGTGCGTAAGACATCAGCAGTTCCTTGTGTGGCGAAGAGATTGAACCCAAGTGCTATCAAATCATGAGCAATCTCACACAAACCCTCCTTAGAACCATCTCTAACCGTCAGATAAGCAGCGCCACCGGTAGCAACAGGTACTTCGGTAGCTAATCTTGCCTTCAGATAAGCAACATCCGCGCGCAAATCACAACCATATACCTCTCCAGTTGATTTCATCTCAGGACCAGGGGCAGGGTCGAGACCCTGTAACTTGATGAAGGGGAATACTGGGGCTTTGACACATACTTGGCCGCTGACTGGCTCCGGTATCTCCTGCTCTGCCAATTTGATACCTAAAGTGCAGCGAGCAGCGATACGAGCCAAGGGTAATCCTGTTGACTTTGCCACGAATGGCACAGTACGACTGCTTCTAGGATTAACCTCAAGCACGTAGAGTTCAGGACCCTTTATTGCGAATTGAATATTATAGCAACCGACAATACCTAAACCAAGGCCTATTGCCCTAGTCTGCTGTTCTATAAGTTCAATCATCTGTGAATCTATGTTCTGAGTTGGGATAAAACAAGTTGAATCGCCAGAGTGGATTCCTGCTTCCTCAAGATGCTCCATCACTGCGCCGATAAGTACCTCATCACCATCACAAACCGCGTCTACATCCAATTCAGTAGCTTCACCAAGATATTCATCGACCAATAGAGGCCGATCGCTTGCCAAATATGCTTCAGCGAGGTATGCGTCTAGTTGCTTTTGATTCCCAAGTATTTCCATGCCTCTGCCGCCAAGGACATAAGATGGTCTAATCAACACTGGAAATCCAATTCTAGCCGCTGATTTGCGCATATCAATAGCATTGGTGCATGTCTCACCATTTGGCATCAGCAACCCGATTCGAGTGGCAAAAGATTCGAAGCGTGCTCGATCGCTGGCTTCATCGATGGCATCGCAACTGGTGCCAAGCATCTTTACATCAAGACTATCCATCTTTTCCACGCGTTCTTTCAATGGTAAGGCGACGTTGATGGCCGTTTGCCCGCCGAATTGCAGTAGAATACCATGCGCTTGCTCTCGCAATAGTACTTCGGTGACATATTCAAGGGTTAATGGTTCGAAATAGAGACGGTCAGATGTATCGAAATCTGTCGAGACTGTTTCGGGGTTGTTGTTGATTAGAATAGAATCCATACCCGCTTCACGTATCGCCATTACAGCATGAACACAACCATAGTCGAACTCGATGCCTTGCCCGATACGAATAGGTCCACTGCCAAGAACAACTTGTCGTTTCTTTACACGTGTTTCGAGATCGGGAAGTAGATCTACTCCTCGTTCGCTCCAAGGTTCATATGTCGAATAATAATAAGGGGTTTTTGCAGCGAATTCAGCAGCACATGAATCGACCATGCGATAACGCGGATGAATGCCAAGTGCATGACGTCGATTCAACAATGATTCTTCGTCTCTCCCATAGCCAAGCGACGCGATACCCGCTGGAGGGAAATCAGATAATGCGTCGACGATATGACCATCACTAAATCCACGACTCTTCCATGCCAGCAAATCCTCGGCATCTAGTGCAGCGATGTCGCTGGGGAATGACCTAATCTCACCCTCTATACGGGCAATGTTTTCGAATCCATAAAGGAACCAACGGGTTATTCTAGTGATTTCATGGACCTGTTCCACGGTCCAACCACGACGGAATGCCTCGATTAATGCACCCATTCTTCTGTCGGTTGCAATACGAAGCCAATCGACTAAAATACGATCTGGAAGCGGCTCTGTTGCCCGTGCAAGCATCCCCTCACCATCTGATTCATCCGCTCTAGTCAATGGACGTGGATGCGGGCATCCCTGCTCTAAACACGACCAAGCCTTGAGGAAAGCCTCCTCGAAATTACGACCGATAGCCATTACTTCACCAGTCGATTTCATCGAGGTCCCAAGGGTACGATCTGCAGTACGGAATTTATCGAATGGCCAACGTGGTATTTTGATAACACAGTAATCCAAGGTCGGTTCAAATGCTGCAGTAGTACCATCGCCGGTTATTGGATTAGGTAATTCCCCGAGGTTATATCCCACCGCTATCTTTGCTGCCATTCTAGCGATAGGATAGCCTGTTGCTTTGCTAGCCAAAGCCGAAGAGCGTGAAACACGCGGGTTGACTTCGATTACCCTAGATTCACCAGTAAATTGATTAAAAGCGAATTGAACATTGCAGCCGCCTCTAATATCCAAGGCCCTTATCAGAGCAAGTGCTTCATCTCTTAACATCTGATGATCGCTATCGGAAAGAGATTGTATGGGCGCTATAACAACTGATTCACCGGTGTGTACGCCCATCGGATCTATATTCTCCATGGTACAAACAATGAGACAATTATCAGCACCATCACGCATTACTTCATACTCGTATTCTTGCCAACCGATAATCGATTCCTCGATTAATACTTGACCTATGTGAGAATTGCGTAAACCCAAACTAGCAATCTCTACCAGTTGCCCTGTATCGTAAGCGGTACCACCGCCTAATCCACCAAGAGTGAATGCTGGACGTATCAGTAATGGCCAAGTGCCAAGCTCATCGGCTGCGGCCAGTATTTCTTCCATATTATGACAAGCACGGGCATCGGAAACCGACAGGCCAATCGATACGCAGACCTCGTTGAATAATTGACGGTCTTCCGCTTTGTCGATAGCGGCTAGGTCTGAGCCAATCAATTCGACACCCAATTCCTCAAGTAAACCACTGTGTGCTAATTGACTAGCGATATTCAATGCGGTTTGACCACCCATCCCTGCCAAGAGTGCGTCAGGTTTTTCCTTACGTAGAATACTCTCGACCGTACTGGCTAGTAAGGGCTCAATGTAGACCTTATCAGCCATCTCCGGGTCGTTCTGAATGGTTGCTGGATTGGAATTTACCAATATCACCTCATAGCCATCTTCTCTTAGAGCACGAACAGCTTGTGAACCAGAAAAATCGAACTCGGCTGCCTGGCCAATCTTTATTGGGCCTGAACCAAGTACCAAAATCGTGTGAATATCCTCTCTCCTAGGCATCTAATCACCACCTCGGATATATGATTCAACCATATCCTTGAAACGTGCAAAAAGAGCATGCGCATCATGAGGACCCGGACAGGCCTCGGGATGAAATTGAACAGAAAAAGCCGGTGCTCCGACGACATCTAAGCCCTCAACGGTCCTATCATTAGCATTGACATAACGCACGACAACTTGGTTACCATGTAGATTCTCTACCTCTTCAGATTCTACTGCTAGAGGGTGTGCTGCAAGCATTCCGGCATCAGGGTCTGCCACAGCGAAACCATGATTTTGGCTAGTTATCCATACTTGATCGCTTTGCAAATCAACAACTGGTTGATTTGCACCGCGATGACCATAGCGCATTTTATAGGTTTGTAAGCCGCTAGATAAGCCAAGTAATTGATGTCCAAGGCAAATCCCCATAACCGGTAATTTCGCCTTTATTCCTTCAGCAAGGCAATCACGGGCCCGGCTTGCCATACCTGGATGGGCTGGATCACCCGGGCCATTGGAACAGAATAGGGCTTGAGCACCTAATTCTTCTATCGATTCAAAGGCAATATCGGGAGGACACCATATCACCTCGAAATAGCGGCAAAGACTCCGTAAAATATTGTACTTAATGCCACAGTCAAGAGCGGCGATGCGCGGCAATAAATGGCCTGATTCACCGCGTGAACCCGGGTTTAGGATTACTGCATCATTTACTGAGACGAGGTCTACAAGATCGTCTAGTTCAGGAGAACGCAAGACTGCCAATCTTTCCCGTAGTGCGGCTTCATCCTCGGCTGGGCCAAAGACACATAGTACTGTTCCCAATTCTCTAACCCGTCGAGTGATTGACCTAGTATCGACATTCTCTATCCCGGGCACTCCAAATGCAGCCAAAAAACGGCCGACACTGGCAATACTATCGCGGTGGTCTGGTTGTTTCATCGCACTGCGTACCACTACTCCCCTCGCCCAAACACCACCTGATTCTGAACGATTGTTATGAATACCGTAATTACCAATCATAGGATAGGTGAAAGTTAGGACTTGCCCGGCAAATGACGGATCGGTAAGACTCTCCTGATAACCTGTCATTCCCGTTGTGAAAACCAATTCACCCTCTCCAATGCCCCTCGCTCCGAATAGGGTCCCTCGGTAGATTGCGCCATCTGCTAATAGCAAAACGCCATCGCCATCTGCCTCTTCGACATCAGCATTTTCCCGTAGTATTTCGCATGCTTCAGGCAACAAAGGAGCATAGCGATTTGAAACACCATACACCGTCATCAGATTTCGTGGTCAGAGAACTACCATAATCATTGGCTAGGGAATCACCGCTAAAGAATGACTAATCATTCCTCTTCGCGTTCGAGGTCATGAACAATTTTTCCTTGATTGCTACCTTCGATAATTAGTTGGGCTTTTGGGAATGAACGCTCGGCTGCGCCGCCACCGAACCATTCATCCATGAAGAGAGCAAGCGCTGCCACCTCAGAATGAGGCTGGTTACCTACACCGATATTGTATTGGCAGGCCTTGAAAACCTCCGCTGGGACTTTAGCACCGCCGACCACTATTAACAGCGGCCGGTCTCTTCGGATTTTGGGGATTGCTTGACGATAGGGTTGGCCATACATGGTCAAGTGAACAGCCACACCGCCAGACTCCACATGCTTGCGCAAGTAACTAATTCCAGAGACATGATTTGTCTCTATTTCTCCACCAAAACGCGTGGTAACCGATTGAAGGTTTTCCAATAATTCTTTGTCGTCTTCCCCTGCTAATGTAAAGGCGTCTGCACCAAGGGCTCTAGCGACTAATCCGAGGTGAGTAGTGATACGTGGATCTCGACCTTTACGGTAGCCCCACCTGAGTACCTCTACCCTTTCGCCCATGGCTGGGCCAGATGATTTCTCGTTTCAAGCCTCGCTCTCAGGCGATGGCTCGATTGCTGACCCTGACTCGCGGGAACTTGAGTCTGTGAATTGAATGGAAGGATGGTTTTCTATCAGGCGTTTGACCCACCCAAGTAATACTGCATCTATCAACAACTTTGCCGCCACATAGACTGTTGCAGAAAGCAGAGCTAGTCGGGCAAATCTCCACATCCCTTCAGATGGGGTTAAACCGTTGGATACGAATCCCATTACAGCAGGCTCGAAGACATATAGAATCGATAACACAAACATTATTCCAGAGACTAGACCAGGAAATAGTTGACCTAATTCACGGCTGAAATCAGAAAGTATTGAACCAACGAATATCAGGCATGGAACGAGAATAGTGACAGTCATGAAATCTGGGCCGAAGAAAATCGAAGTTGCTATGCCATAATCTTCTACAGGACGCAATACCGTCAACCACCAGAAAACTGCCCATGCGGCGAGTATACCACCACACCAACGTGCACGTGAGTGAATCATCTCACCGATAGAAGAACGATCTTTGGGGTCTAAGCGCGAAATTATCTTCTCTGCTAACTCCATCTGTTCTTCAGAAGGCATAGGAATTTCGAGGTTTTCACTCTCACCAATGACCTCGCCATCTGCGATTACAGACTCAGACATGGGACGCTCTCAAACCTCTCATCTCATAAACCCTGTCGCAAACGACGCTTCGGTATGCATGACTTTGGAGGGCACGAGTTTAGCCGTAGGGCCCTATTGGCACCTATGAGCGGCCGGCCATTACTGATGGCAATAATCAATGCAACACCGGATTCATTCCACAAGTCAAGCCGTGATGGTGGAATAGAAGAGGGGATTTCTCATTTTGCAGCTGGTGCTGACTGGGTTGATATCGGCGGCGAGTCAACAAGACCTGGATCTTTACCGATTACCATTGAGGAGGAATTAGCACGAGTCATTCCTTTAGTCGAAGAATTATCTAAGCATGGACCTATTTCAATCGATACCAGAAATCACCAGGTCGCTAAGGCTGCTATCGATGCTGGGGCGAAAATGATCAATGATGTCAGCGGTTTACGAGACCCTTTGATGTTTGATTTAGTATTGCAAAGCGGGGTTGCTGTGTGCATCATGCACATGCAGAATACACCTGAAGAAATGCAGAAATCACCTCATTATGATGATGTTTGCCAGCAAGTGAGTACTGAATTACTCAAGACTGCCCGGCGATTAGTCGCTGCAGGGCACCCGAGAGAATTGATCTGTCTAGACCCCGGTATTGGTTTTGGTAAGGAACTCACTCATAATATCGAATTGTTGCAAGGATTCGAATCATTACGAGGTACTGAGGGTTTCTCTTTGCTTTGGGGAGTCTCACGTAAAACGATGATTGGCCAAATCTGTGACCAAGATGATTCGGAAGATAGATTGGCAGGCAGCCTAGGAGTAGCAGCATACGCCCAACTAAAGGGCATTGATATCCTCAGAGTTCATGATGTTCGTGAGCATGCTGATTTCGCCGCGGTTATGAGTCGACTATTGGAAGTGGAAAAATGAGTGAAGCACCTATAATCGACATCGATAATCGCATTCGCCTCTTAGGGACAGCTCATGTCGCTAGCGCCAGTGTCGCTGCAGTTAAGCACCACATAGAAGAGTTTCAACCAGATGTTATCGCAGTTGAATTGTGCCAATCGCGACATCAAGCCCTAGCCGAAGATAGGCGTCTTGACAAAGAGGGATTGCTCAAAGTAATCAAGGAAGGAAAGGCACCTTTGGTACTGATTCAATCACTTCTCGCTGCAGAACAGCGACGAATGGGCATGGATGAGGACATTCAGCCCGGTGCTGAATTGATGGCTGCTGTAAAAGAAGGTGAGGCTAGAGAATTGGAAGTCGTGCTAGTCGACAGAGACATCCAAACCACTTTACGCAGGGCTTGGAAAAAGATGGGTTTGCGCGAAAAGATACGATTGCTATACTCGCTACTTGGAGAAGAAGAGGGTGAGGAGGATTTCGACCTGGAGGAAATGCTAGCTGACCAAGACCTACTCTCGACACTACTCGAAGAATTCCGCACTATTTCAGCCGGTGCTGGAACCGTTTTAATCGATGAAAGAGACGAATATATCGCAAGTGGAATTTCAGTTATTTCACCAGAGAAAAAGGTGCTAGCTGTGTTGGGAGCAGGACACTTGCAGGGTGTTGCTAAAATTCTAAAAAATGACGATATAGTTGATAGGCGTCAAGAACTAGACACTTTGACCAAGAAAGGACCACTAGCCAAATCCATCCCATGGTTATTGCCAATTGCGGTTTTTAGTTTGATGGCTTGGCTATTGTACCAGGGAGAACGTGAAGCTTTATTCACAGCAGGAGCCATCTGGTTAGCCTCGAATGCAATCGCTGCAGCATTGTTTTGTGCATTGGCTGGCGGACATCCAATCTCTGTTCTTGTCGCCGCACTAGCCAGTCCGATAACCTCGCTCAACCCGATGTTAGCCGCTGGTTGGTTCGCTGGTTATGCACAGATGAAACTAAAGGAACCAACTGCAGAAGATCTGCAGGAGTTCATAAAATTGGATAGTATGAAATTATTCTGGACGAATCGAGCCGGACGAGTTTTGTTAGTAACCTCGCTAACCAATATCGGCTCAATGGCTGGAGCATGGATTGCAGCACCGCTAATTGCGGCTGGCCTATAATCAGAATTCGATCTTTGGCGCAGCACGAACTGCTTGGTCGACAACTTCGAATAGGTCTCTGCGTGTTGCACCCTTCATTCCTGCGACGACACTGGTTGGTATCATCTGAATTGCCGCATTCCAGTTGGTTGAACTAGCATTGTAGAATTCTCGGCGGTCAGAGATTTGGTTTTCGATTGATACCAATTGCTTCTGAAGATCTAAGAAACCAGAATCTGCTTTCAATTCAGGGTATTGCTCGGCAACCATATTGATTCGAGGCATCATACCAGAAAGCATTCCTTCAGCGGAACCTACTCCTTTGACATCGCCACGAGATAGTGCACCTGCTGCTGATTGACGAGCTTGAGCGAATTGCTCAAATATCTCTCTCTCATGCTTAGCGTAGCCTTTTACGATGCCAAGTAAATTAGGAATCATATCATATCTTTGATTTAGCAATACATCAATATCAGCCCATGACTTGTTTGCGTTTTCTTCCAAACGGACTAAACGGTTCCAAGTGCTAATAAACCAAATCAATACGATTAATGCCACTATTGCAGTTATTATTCCCACTATCACACCAGTGCTCATGTTTCATTGCAGAAGCCTAGAGCACATCAATGCTTCTCTCGCAAAGATATTTGAACCCAAGAATCAATGTACTGCCTCTACTTCGAATCATAGAGGAGAGAGTCGTAAATGGTAAATTATGGCTTTGTAATCGATAATCGAACCTGTATCGATTGCCACGCTTGCACTGTCGCTTGTAAGTCAGAACAAGATGTCCCAATTGGAGTCAATCGAACCCATCTCAAGTATATCGAGACCGGAACCTATCCCTATTCCAATCGTGAATTCAGTGTCCACCGCTGTAATCATTGTGAGGATTCACCTTGTACAACAATCTGCCCAACCACTGCTCTATTCAATCGTGAAGATGGTATCGTCGATTTCGATGATGAGCGCAGGCCACTGTGGATGAAACGACCACTAGCTCCACCAAAAGAGCAGGGGTACATCACTTCAGAGGAGGAGTGATTGTGGATTCCTATCTACTCCTCACGGCAATTATAATTCTTGCAATCGCCTTTGCATTCAGTCCTCTAGGACTTGGTGGAGGTGTGCTATACATGCCGGTGTTTCACTACCTTGCTGGTTGGTCGCTTCCCGAAGCGATTCTCGGCTCTCTGACAATGGTATGGATGGTAGCATTGGGAAGTAGTTTAGCCCATACAAAGGGAGGACATGCCGATAAAGAGGTTGCAAATGCTGCAAGGATGACAGCAGTACCTTCAGCGATTATCGGTACTATCATCGCATGGCTGATCATTTCATACATCTCTGGAATGTTAATCAAAGCTTTTGCAGCGGTGATATTGATCTTTGTCATAGAAAGAAATCTACGACCACGCAATGATGTCATTCCTGATGCTGCAAATCTCAGACTCTACAAAAAAGGGGCTGCATTCGGTGGTTTGGCGTCAGGTGTATTAGGGGTTGGTGGCGGCGCTATTTATGTCACCTTGAATCGAAGATTATTGGGGATGGATGTTCACAAATCATCCGGAACCTCATACTTAATTGGCGCTGCTGTAATACCAGTGGCTATCATTAGCCATGTTATCATCGATCAAAGCCACACTATTGTTTATGGCAATGTGGGATTATTAGCTACAATAGCGATGCCAATAAGTACTTTTATCGCGGCATACATAGGGGGAAGGTTCGCCGTACGTTATTTGTCAGAGAAGATTATTCGAGCAATCTTTATGATAGCAATTAGCGCTACATTATTGCGCTACCTCTGGGACATAGCAAGTAATATCCTGTGAGGTCAAAGCGCTTCAATGACCATAGCGATTCCTTGACCACCACCAATACAAGCTGTAGCAACACCATAGCGGCCACCGCATCGCTGTAATTCATAGGCAAGTGTCAATACAAGTCTTGTGCCTGTAGCAGCCAAAGGATGCCCAAGGCCAACCGCACCACCGTTGACGTTTACTTTCGCAACATCGAGTCCCAAGTCCTTGACACAAGCAACTGCTTGTCCGGCAAAGGCTTCGTTTATTTCCCATCTATCGATATCATCGATTGAAAGTCCAGCCCGCTTTAGTGCAAGGTTCGAGGAAGGTACTGGCCCATAGGCCATTATTGCAGGCTCTAATCCGACGATACCCCAAGAAACGATTCTCGCCAAAGGTTCGTCACCATCGGCAGCAGCTTTACTCGCTGATTTGATGACTACTGCTGCTGCTCCATCGACAACCCCAGAGGCGTTACCGGCGGTTACCAAAGAATCCGGACCGAATGCTGTACGTAATCCAGCCAAGGATTCAGCCGTGCAGTCAAGCACAACGTGATCTTCATCCTTGTGAGTGACATCGCCTACAGCGACGATTTCCTGAGCGAAGACATCGTTGGCAATAGCGGCAGCGGTTCGAGCATGAGATCGTGCTGCATATTCATCGGTCTCCTCTCTTGTCACCCCTTTACGCTTGCATATCTCATCGCTGGTTTGAGCCATAAAAGAACCACAGAAACCATCGAGTAAATTAGTGAATAAATAATCCTCCATATCAGCGGTTAATTCGCTTCCTGCTTGTGGTGGACGACCGAGTCTGAACTCTGACCTTGCACCACGCAAAACATGAGGTGCTTGCGAGAGATTCTCCATCCCTCCAGCCACAACTGTTTCGGCTTCAGCGAGCATAATCATCTGAGCGCCATTTACTATAGATTGAATGCCAGAGCCACAGATTCTTGAAACTGTAAGCATAGGAACCTGCTCAGGAATACCAGCACCGAGTCCTGCGTGCCTTGCACCAAATATTGCTTGACCACAGGTTTGCAAAGCATAACCCATTACGACATGATCTACTGAATCAGGAGAGGTACCGGTCTTGTCCAAGGCACCTTTGATAGCTAGTTCTCCTAGTTTGAGAGCGCTGTAATCCTTGAGAAGACCACCTGGCTGGCCATCACCACGTTTACCGCCAGACCATTCACAAAAAGGAGTTCTTGCTCCGCCCACTATAACTACGTCTTCTGCCATACTGTGGCGAGTCAAGTGAACTTCATCAATACTATCATGCTAGGCCGAATAATGCAATCCCACCAATCATTAAGATCGCTGGGAGAATCACCATCTCCAAAGTGGAACGCATACGTCCAAGATTTGCTAATTCCGTGCCTCTTTGAAGAACTGCCTTGACGCCTGGTGCATCGGTGCCATTCATCACCAATAGGCTGTTTTGCACTGTTCCGTCGAGCCCTTCTCTAGCTAAGTCCTCTCTGGAACGGATTGCGCTAGTTCCTAAAACATATACTGGGTTACCCATTTTCAGACCATAGATAGTCCATCGGTGATCTTTGACCTTATAGCCACTGACACCGCTGAGCAGATTAGTCATGAATTGCTGACCCATTGATTTAGCCCATTTGGAATCCCAACGCTTGATCATCTGACCCCATTCTTTGCGCTTGAACGAAAGAAGATCGACTCGGACACCTCCTGTTCCATCATGAAGGATAAACGGACATCCGCCCGTATCTTGGCGGACTGTGTGCCAGTTGCATTCTTCCTCACTGGTTGTATTTCCTTCAGAATCGGTAGAGGTTACAGTTCGACATTGATACTGCTCATATTCCCAGTGGTAACCGACCATATTGTGGACTGTCATACTCGGTTGACTATCGACAACAACAGTGAGTACACCCTCTGGAGCTGGCCTAACTTGTCCAACCAACTCTGGATTACCAACAGCCATTGAGCGCACTAATGAAGTAGGTGTGTCGAGCATTTGTCGTACTATCTTTGCTTTGAAATATCCGAATAACAATGCAATTAGTCCGACTACAGAGATTATTGCTGGACCTAGGATCTTGTTGTCTGCATTTTTCATAAGTGATGCTCCAGCAACAAACATCAAACCCATAGCCATCATTGAGAATAAAGAGTATGAAGAAAACGTTGCAGGGATTGGAGTTCCTACCTTTACTGGATGCTCGGGTAAAGGCTCACCTCCCTCATGAGGACCATAGGGATCTGCGTTATTCCATGTCGCAGGACCTGGCGCTGCTAGAATCCAGTCGTTTGGATCATTAGTCGGCACATATGAGCGCTGTTGTAACCACCAACTCTCTACATTCATTCCTTTTTTTTCAGCAATTGCCTCAAAATCATGAGGGTTTGCTGCGCTTTGTCTGACTTTGTATATTCCTG
>CAJIYT010000039.1 GCA_905181715.1 uncultured Candidatus Poseidoniales archaeon | reverse complement strand
TGCAATGGAAAATCAAAACAACGGTAACGGCCTTCTCGGCAGCCACATCGATATGCTCCATGAATCGCCGCTTGGTGTTGGAATCGCTCACGATTCTGGCAATGCGTACTGGTACAATGATGGGTATTACGGTGAACTGGTCTACTATGACTTCCAAGGAGACCATGATACAGGTGAAGATGACCACGCAGATGGTATTGTTCGTCGCTATTCCGACGTACAACTGACATATGCTTCTGGAATTCCCGGCCATATGGTCCTCGATAAAGACTCTGGGATTCTTTACATTGCTGATGCAGGTGCGAACCGTGTTCTATGGGTCAATACTGATGATTCGACCTACAACACACAGAACATCATGAATGATGCCACTCAGAAGGAAGAACTTGCTGAGTATTCTCGCATTACTGGAATGGAATGGGGCGTACTCACTACCGGCCTCAACCGGCCCTCTGGTATAGCTCTTGATGGCGACCAACTGTTTGTGTCTCAGAATGCAAACGGTAAAATCTCCGCATATGAGTTGAATTCGAATGGAAAAGTTGCAACTCACCTTGATACAATCCAAACTTCTGCCAACAGTATAATGGGTCTTGAAATCGGCCCTGATGATCTCCTTTATTATGTCGATAATGGCAAAGATCAGGTTGTCAAAATAGACCCATTTGCTGATGGTGATGGTGATGGCTATGCCGATGACATTGATGATTTCCCTATTGATCCAACACAATGGGTTGACACTGATGGCGATGGCTATGGCGATAATATCTCAGGAAATAATGCTGATTCTTTCATCTCTGACCCATCGCAATGGAATGACACCGATGGTGACGGCTATGGTGATAATCCAGATGGATTTCAACCAGATGCTTGTATTTCTCTGCCTGGTTCTTCTACAATAACCTATTTTGGTTGCCCTGATCATGATGCTGATGGGATAGGCGATAGTTTCGATGAAGATGACGATAACGATGGTATGCTTGACCCCTTAGATAACTGCCCTAAAGGTAATTCTGATTGGATGTCATCTGAACTGACCGATCATGATAACGATGGTTGTGCAGACTCATCCGAAGATTCTGATGATGATAATGACAATATCACCGATCTTTTAGATCGTTGTGCTAAAGGTGACACCTCTTGGACACCCTCCGCTGCTACTGATTACGACAATGATGGTTGCAGGGATTTAGGTGAGGATTTGGACGATGACGGCGACCGTATATGTGATGCTGGAGTTCAAGATACTGCCTTGGAATGTAGTGTATCCTTTACGACTGTTGACGAATGTCCGAAAAGTTCTCTTTCTTTCAAGTCCACCTCGTACAATGATCAAGATCAGGACGGTTGTGAGGATTTAACTGAAGACTTGGACGATGATAATGATGGCGTCCTCGATGCAAATGATGACTGCCCAACCGTAGTTGGGACAAGTGATTCTGGCGCACAAGTAGGTTGCCTCGATAGTGATGGAGACGGGTATGCAGATACTGTCGATAAATTCGCTGAAGATTCTACCCAATGGGCTGACATCGATCAGGATGGTTATGGTGATCAATCTGACGGGTTTCAACCTGACGGGTGTATAACTAACAATGGAAACTCTACCGAAGACCGATACGGCTGCTCTGATACGGATGGTGATGGTTGGTCAGATCCTGGTTTCCAATGGGCTGCTGCTGCAGGTGCTGACGCTTTCCATACCGACTCTACACAACATGCTGATCAAGATAGCGATGGCTTTGGAGATAATCAAATGGGATTCCAGGCTGATGAATGCCCTGAAATAGCAGGCAATTCTACTGAAGACAGGTTTGGTTGTCTCGATACAGATGGAGATGGCTGGTCTGATACAATCGATGACCTTCCCAATGACGCAACTCAGCATATCGATACAGATATGGATGGCTACGGAGATTCGTTGACTGGCAATTATCCTGATTGGTGCACCGGAGAGTTCGGTCTTTCATCAGAAGTGATTTTTGGTTGTCCAGATGCAGATGGTGATGGCTGGGATGATACTCGTGATTTATATCCAGAAGATGACAGATTTTGGTCAGATATTGATGGCGATGGCCATCCTGACCAACCAGATACTGATCTTTCAGATGATTGCGTCAAAGAGGCTGGTAATTCTAGTAAAGACCGTATCGGCTGCCTTGATAGTGATGGAGATGGTTGGTCCGATGATGCTGATGCATTCCCACTGGATGCAGCATATCATGTCGCTTCTACTAGTTCCTCGATGATTATTTGGGGGATTGCTGGTATTGCAATCATAGCACTAGCCCTAGGTGGGTTTGCTCTAACAAACCGCAAGAAAAATCAGAACTCGCTTTCACCTTTCATCAATCATGAAGCTGAGATTTTTGCACCTGCGCCTCCGCTTCAAGCACTTCCAACAGTTCCAACAACTCTACCATTACCTCCAGAAGGGCTACCGAATGGCTGGACCATGGAACAATGGGCATGGTATGGGGAAGACTATCTCAGGAATCGTTAATCAATTGTAATTGGTGTATTATAATTAATAAGATGAGAATGAAAATTAATTCATTCCTCTTCTTGATAATCTTCAGAGGCTCTATATTGTATTTCACTTTCTATTTCTTCGATTGTATTTCTCAAAATCAAACCATGTAATGTGTTTATTTTTCGATTTTCGATGAGATTATTCACTTCCTTTTCTAGTAATCTAATTTGACTTTTGGATTGGGAGCCACGAACCTGTGTTCGTAAATCTTCGAATCTTCTCCTACGGGATATGAAAAAATAAAGATAGAGAGGGATCAAAAGAAAGGGAATTACCAGTTCACCAGTTACTATCCCTATCAGCCCAGAGAGAGAGATTTCAATTTCCTCGGCATCATATTCTGATGAAATAGTAAATCCACCCAGATAGAAAAATCCTGTCTCAATACCAAAATATTGATTCAATGGTGTTTGTTCCACGTCTAAGGGATTAGAACCACGGTCTTGCTCAACTCTATCTGGCCAGCCATCATTATCGTCATCATCATCGATAGCATCTGGAAGTGTATCAAAATCTGAATCAATTGGAACTGAACTCGCATTTAATGGATCATAAAACTCCAGTACAAGTGAGGCGGCAGCTTCCATTTCATTGGAAATACCATCTCCATCGATATCCCTATCCAACACATCTGGAATCCAGTCTAAATCCATATCAGAACATCCGAATAGAATTTCACGACTTTTACCGTATCTCAATGGACAATCATCGGTAATGTCGAGATTGGGTTGATCGGCATAGCCATCTCCATCTTCATCACTCCAAGCATTACTTGTAGATGGGAATGCATCTGCACCATCACTAAGGTTCCATGTTTCATCCACATCAGAATAACCATCACCGTCTGTATCGAGACAGCCGATGCGGTCCAATGAAGAATTACCTGCTATATCGGGACATGAATCATCCTCATCAAAACCATCATCGTCATTATCGGCAAACCAAATCTGAGTGTCGACCAATTCAGAAGGTGTTTGTGAATCACTTGGTGTAATGCTAAAAAACCCAAAAATTAGTACAAGCAAGACAAGGTAGATTACGTTACGCATATCATCACACTTGCTTGTGCATTTATCAAACTTCCAGTACTATTACCTACCTTACACAAGAATTGTATACACGCATCGGTTCGGCGAATTATGCAAAGAAGAACGAATATTCTTTCACTACTTTTAGTTGTACTACTATTTTCACCGGGTTGTACTTCGAGTGAATCAATTGATTCGACTGAACGGATTCCTTCGTTTTCGATTACTGGAGATGATCAAATTACCTATTCATCAGAAAACCTTCTAGGCACATCATATATTCTTCACTTCTCTGCCTCTTGGTGTAATAATTGCCGTTCAACGATACATGCAATCGACAATCACCTTACCGAAAAAACCTATCTCATCGTTTCAACTGATGCTAGCGACAGTGACAAATTATCCGATTGGCACCAACAGGTAAACGAGAGTAAAGAAGGAAGTACAGTGAATGCATCATTTTCTGTAAATGTAAAACTCGCTCAAATGTTAGATATTAAGAATACACCGACATTGATACTCGTTGGCAAAGATGGGCGCATCATAGACCGCCATCTCGGCCCACTTACTGAAGAAAGCGAAATTGATGCGTTTTGGAATCAAGCCGATTGATAGATGATTTAGAACTCAGAGTATCTATTTCGATTACTTTTGCAATAGTTGGGATTATTACTTAAGGAATACCTCTCAATTGAAACTATATTAGTTGGATTAATGACTTCCCAGCGCGTTGATAAGGGGAAGGCTTCTCGGGCAATTGATTCACATGGCTAAGAAGAAGGACGGGGGCATCCAGCAAGCGGCTGGACTGATTCGCTATTTCGATGAAGAATCTGAGCACGCATGGAGAATTACTCCATTCCAAGTCTACATGGCATGTATTGTTGTCTCTGGATACTTCTACTTCCTGAACCATAACGTTATCACTTGGTTCATGAATTTGTTCTGATTGGTTAAATCGGCGCTATCAGAACGATTTTTCCTTCTGTTTCAGCCATCTTTTTAGCGACATTTACTGCAGTAGTGATATCTGTAGTAGCTCCAATAGTTTTCATACCTCTTGGAGAATGTAATACTAAACGATGAGATAGTTGTGAAATTATCTCTTCTGAAATCCTCTCGAATACCCATTTTTCATCTTCGATTCTAATCATTGCAGGAACATCAACTAGAGGTCCCATGACTCTTTCAATGTGCTTTGTACGAGTTGTTAATCCTCTAAGTCGATCCAATGGACGCCATTTCCGCAATGGAATTGTGGTGTCTATCTTACGACTAGCTTCAATACCTTCTCTAAATGCCCTTCCCATCAGGATCCCCATCCTAGGACCGAAGTCCTAAACAGCATCCAAGCAGAACCCTTGATAATAGTTGCCAATGATTTTATCCCTTCAAGCAGGGTTCTGGGACTTCTTTGCTAACTTCAATTGGTGTTTTAGGGATCTTCTAAACAATATCACCGGTATCCATGTTAATGATATCGCGAACCAAATAACATGAGATGTAAACAAGCAAAGAGAAAGTAATACTACATGCAATCCAATATTATAGGTCAATGAGGTTTTATTCTTGATCGGGGAATCCTCTTCGATAATCCATGGACTTACCATTGATAATAGCAATGCTCCCCAAACGCCAGGCAATGCATAAATCATCAATTCTGAATATATCGATAAAAGTGGTACGGCGAGAATCAAGCCGATTCGCCAACCCCATGCCTCGGGGCGAGCCCGAGCATCTAGACCGATTAATGGCAATAATAATCCCAGTAAACCGAATGCACAAATACCAGCGATTATCCATGTAGTCATTATGAATAGACCTGCACCGTCACCGATTCTATCTACATTAGTCAAGAGAAGTGCTGTAGATATAAACATCCAGATTATTCCACTACCGATGCCGAATGAAAGGGCCTTACCCCTTCCCTTGCCACTTCCGAGCCTCTCCTCAAATAATTGACTTGAGTGTAATATGCTACCACTGGCTACCGCCAGCGCTGAAAAAGTGATAAGAAAATGAAGTTGATTGGCAAATTGAGGATCTTCGTCCAATGAAAATTTTGTTACAGTAGACAAGAAGACTAGGCTAGCCACTGGTATCCAAACCAATAATCCAGCCATAGGGTGCATCAATCCCCATGTATCTTTACTCGGAGTGGCTGCATTTTCCCTCAATGAATGACGTAGAGAGAGAATTATCATTCCAGCCAATCCCCAACCAAAAACCAATAATGCTGCAATCGTGAGTATAACATCGACTGAAACTATAAGATGTTGCGTAGGTGAATCTGGGCCGCTTCCAGAATCAAATGAACCGTCAGGGATCAACCCGATTAAGCAGACACACCAAACCGCTCCTGCAATCATGGTCAGAATTCTGCGCAACCGTTCCTCCTTTTCCTCAGGTTGACCAAATGTCAACAAGGCGAGACCTGCTTTTGTTTCAGTGATAAAGGCAAAATGTATGCCCATTCCTAAGAGTAGATGAGCGATTGCTCCAGGCCAATTAGAGGAAGGCATTCCTATTCTTTCGAGTAGAGATGCGCCTTCAGGAAGATACATCGCTACCCGCGGATTATCGCTTGCCATAATGAACGCATCACGGTATTCAGTACACAATAAAATTGTAATCGTTAATACCGGTAACCAAGGCAATAATCGGATACGCATTGCCTTTTTCTCAAACATAGGCCAAATAATCATCAACAAGCCGGCGAGGAAGGTCAGCTCCAGAAGACTCGCCGACATGGTTAGGGCCATGTGGATAAGGCTGATGAAGACGACGGCCAAGCGTAAGTGCCAAGAGTGGAAACACTTTGTACGTGAATGAGACCATGTCCCGCCGCTTCGATGATGACACATTATCCGAGATTCGCCAAAAGCCTTTACTCGGTCTAATTCGCAGTATAGGCAGCGATGTCGAAAAGTGGTTTTCCTTTGCATCTACCCCTCTTCCTGAAACTCTTAGGCTAACAATCAATCAAGCAAATATAGACTGGACACGTTCGCAACTGAAAAGAATGGGAGGTAATCAAATCTCTTGGATTACTGGTTTCGAGGCATGGCAGATGCCATGGACGCGTGGCGATGCACCCGATGATGAATGCAAAAAAATGATGCAGTTATTGCATGATTGCGGATTGATTACCCGCCAAGAGGCTGTCAGTATGTTACCCCCTGTTCTATTGGCACCAAAGGAAGGTGAACTGGTTATCGACACATGTGCGGCTCCCGGTTCAAAGGCAACTCAATTGGCTGAATTTTCACCAGATAGCCTGATAATCGCCAATGAACCACACTCTGGTAGATCGAATATGTTAGTTACCAATCGGGCTAGACTTGGGCTTTCCAATATGATAATCACTCAACATGATGGCCGTCACTTAGCAAGAATTTCTGCACCTGGGTTCGATGCAATCCTTTGTGATGTGCCATGTACAGGTTCGGCGACAACACGGAAGAACCGCCCTGTATGGTGGAATTGGTCGCCTAAGCAAGGACGTAGTATGTTTTCTCTACAGGTTGATATCACTCGACGCGCTGCACAATTACTCGTCCCGGGAGGGCGGATGGTTTACTCGACTTGTTCGCTTGACCCAATTGAAAATGAAGCGGTTCTCGTCGAAGTTATTCGGCAATGCCCGTGGATGGAATTGATATCGATTGATAAAGACAAGATTTACCCCGGACTTGTTTCAAGTCCCGGCCTAAATTCATGGGAAATATTAGATGAACTTGGCAATGCTGTTGAAATTCAAGATGAATTGCCCAAATTACCAGGTTTGAGCAGTAGTCACCTTGACCCAGAAGGTCGTCGAAGATGTGGCGATGAAATCGATGAAATCAACCTCGGCATGACATTACGAGTAATGCCTGAAGACAATGATTCAGGTGGCTTCTTCGTAGCACATCTTCAACATCGAAGTGACGCCACACCAGAAGGAATCGCTAGGTCATTGATCTCCCGCGACCAACGAAAGGCTGGTGAAATTCACAGCACACCTGCTCCTGATATCCATACAGCCGTACCCGCTGATGCTGAAATAATCGATAAAATCTGCCAGACATGGGGATTGGATGCCGATAAGTGGACCTGGTGGAGTAGAGGAAAGCGCTGTTCTATTGTCAGTCGAATGGCGAAAACCAGACTTTACCAACCGGTGAGTCCGCGCTCTAATGGTGGTAATTGGCAGGGTGATTCATGGCATCCCTTACGCGCTACACAAGTTGGAATGCCATGTTTTGTTGAAAGCAAGGGTGTGTGGAGAATTCGTCAAGAAGGCATGGTTGCAATACGTGAAAGCATTACCTCCTCCATTGTCGAAATATCTCTCGATGTTCTCAAAGAATTGTTGGTTGGAAGTGCAGATACAGATCCTGCGATAGAAATCGGTGTTGAATGGGGTCCTCTGGTGGTTAGTTGTGGTGAAATAATGCTACCAGCATGGGTTGATAGTCGACTAACACTCATGGTCAATAAGAATATTATTGAATTGACACGTTTGATGGTGGAGGATTTGAAATGAGGGTTATTGCTGCACTTTTCGCCATCTTGATGATTTTACCATTGGCCACTGCAGAAGTCGTACAGGTTCACGCTAGTAAAATTCAGCATAGCGAAGCTACTTCTGCGCCACTAGTCGAGTGGTTTCACGGTCCAGATGACGCTGATATCGTCAAGGAATTAGAAGAGATGGATTTGGCTGGTGAAATCAACTTGGTCCATTGGCGTACTGGCGCTGGCCTTGAAGGAGGTGGCTGGCCCGGTGATGAAGCGAATACCAGAGTAATTGCATATGGCATAGAAAACGGTACTGGCATCGCAATTGATGGTGAGTATATCGATACCGAAGATCCGCTGGCAGCAATTAGCAATGCTTCTAGTTCATTACAAAAAGTTGAGATGGAAATATCTATTGAAATCAGAGGTGATGTCAAACCTGAATCAATCCATATTGGCAGCAATTTCTCATCTGATTATAATTTGAGTATTCATACACAAATCCACGTATTCATCCTTGAAAGCAACGCTAGAGATGATTATGGAAGAACTGCACACAACATATTGCGCGATTGGGCGCCAAATTCCGAGTTTAGTGGCGATATTGGCGTGGAGAATAATTGGTCGATTGAATTGACTGCTGAGCACTTAGAAGGCGCTGGAATCGATTTAGAAGATACTGCATTTACCAATCGTTATGAGATAATGGTCGTAATGACCGGCGGTATTGATGGTGATGGAAATACCACTACCCTCTCCTTTACCAGAACTTCATTACCGACTCATTGGCAAAGTGAAAAGATTAATTCTCTATTAGTTCCAATGATAATTTCAACAGTGATAATCACTGGAATCGTCTTTGTAATCCTTGGTGAAAGGGAACGAGAGAAGGGCTTACCGACCCTGGAAGGGCGATGGTTGGTAAAGGGTGAAAAGGTGCAATATACATTGACTGCAGGAAATATCGATGTGGAAATCGGTGATGTGAAATTTACTGGTGGTTGGAAATCCAGTGGGAAAATCAAAGGTGATAAAATGATGCCTAATAGTGTCCTAAGTGGAACTTTAAAGGTCCATGGTAGTGGTGAATTTAACTTGCATTTACCGATTTCAACTGAATATCTCGGCGAGTGGATGCTCGATTTGAGATTGCCCGACCCCGCTCCGATGGATTGAAGCGAGAGCAACACTTGCTCTGGGTATGGCTCTGGATAAGGTCGACCGTGCTATCATCGAGGAACTCGAAAGAGATTCGCGCACAAGTCAAAGAAAACTAGCAAGTAAAATCGGTGTCGCACAAGGGACGATTACCAATCGTATGCAACGTTTAGAAAAAAATGGTGTGATCAAAGGATACGGAGTAAAGTTAGATGCTGAATCTGTCGGATGGGGTATGACAATCATGGCTGGCTTACGAATTGAGAAGGGACGAATGATTGAAGTTCAAGAAAAAATCTCTTCTGACCCAAGGGTATTCACCGTCTACGATACTACAGGAGATTGGGATTCGATGGTTCTGGCTAGAGTAAAAGACAGGTCTGATCTCGATGATTTGACGAAATCGGTTTTCACCCTAGAAGGAGTGGTGCGTTCGTTTACAAATGTGGTATTGAATACCGTCAAAGAAGATGGAGTTCGTCTGCCCCCTCAGGGTCGTTAAGGTCGATTACCGGTAGTAAATCAACGATGAATTTTCTGATTCCTTCAACGCATAATGTCTCGGGCCTGAAGGCCTTGGACAGGGTACGTCTTGGCTCTAAATCAATTAGAACATCAAGTGATTGTAAACGACTTGTAATCTCCTTCTGTAACCGGCCTCCAGTTCGGTCCCAATCCATCAAAATTATCGGGTTGCGAGAATGCTTTTCGATTAAATCTACAATCACTCTTTCGATAGACCAACCGCGGTTCAAAAGAATTATGCCACCACTAAATCCGAGGCTCTCAAGAATAGATCTGTCGCGCTTCCCCTCAACCAAAATGGTTGCTCCATCTCGGTTGGCAGAGCGGGCTTCTGCGAGAGCCTTGCCGGCGATTCTAAAACGAAGTTCTCTATTCACAAGCTTCCTCCAATTTTTCAATGATTTGTTCAGCGCTCAAATTACAAATCGAAAGTCGCTTTTTACGCGAAGTGTGACCTGAAATGATTTCAACTTCTGTACCGAGCACGGTTGCCATCAGATTGCAGACCGCGTGATTCGCTTTACCTTTTTCAGCATGAGCCTTTACTGCTACTTGAAGGCGTGAACGCCATTTATTGAAGCCGATTACACCTTGTCGTGCTGAAGATGGCTTTACTTCAATCTCCAATAAAACCCTCCCATCCAATGTGGTTTGGATACTGGCGGGGAGATTCATCAATACTCCCTGCGAACGGGGGTTGATGAATCTTACAATTCGTTCTCCCTACGGGAGAAGGAAAAATACGCAACCGCTTAAAGGGAGCATGACTGCGACCAGCATGGGGAGAGTCATGCGCGAACTGTGGCCGGATGAAAATTCACTATTCAACGTCCTGTATGACAAGTTTCTATTCTGGTCAGTATTAGTTGGCATTTTCGCATTTGCATGGATGATTATCGCTGTTATCAAATACCGTGATGGAATCGTACCAAATACCAACCCCGATAAAATCGAGGTTGGAACCTTTCCACTAGATCGCCATAATGCAAAATTGGAATTTGCTTGGTTCCTTGGCCCAACCATTCTGATAATGTGGGTTACTTACATCGCTTTTGGATCGATGAATCTCGTCTGGGGCGCATATCCAGCAGAAGATGAGGCGTTCAATGTCACTGTCACCGGATACCAATGGTTCTGGAATATGGAATATGATGACCCTCTGACCTATGAGGACGTTAGCGCAGAAACCGATGTGGTTTTCGCCAATGACTTGACCATCACTACATCCGATATGTCCGCCACTACAGTGACTATCAGCATCGATGGTGCTGCTAATGATTATAATCTGACTGAATTGAATAATGCGATGAGTTTCTATCTAGCCATGACCTTTGATGAAAATCTATTTTCACTTATCGAGGTAAAGAATGCTGATGGCGATGTACTGCACACTTGGGGCCATATTCCAGTGGGCCATCAATTCAATACCCCAAGCGATCATTTGATCATCCCTTGTGATGAAGATGTGGCATTTAATCTTCATTCCAAAGCAGGTTCAGATTCTAATCCCGCCTATGTAGGAGTACAACATTCCTTCTGGCTTCAAGAATGGGGCATGAAGGAAGATCTCGTTCCTGGCTTACCCCAAGGAACGAATATGTTTGTCCAACCCGATGAACTAGGGACTTACCCCATTCGCTGTGCCGAATATTGTGGATTACAACACTCGATGATGTCAGGACAGGTTACCGTAGTGGCTAGAGAAGGTATGAATTGTGATGCAGATTATGGCATAGTTTTTGAGAACAGGGAGGCGCTTTCGTGAGGACTAGAACCATTACAATTCTAACCGTTTTCATGTTATCTTTGTTCGCAGTACCTCAGATGGACGCCCTCTCATCGGGACCAGGTTCTGTCGCTGATGCGGGATGTAGCTGTCACGACCTTTCTGCGGCTGCAACTCCGACATCGATTACTGTTGATGGATTCCCTGAGAGTTTCAACGCCAGCGAAACCTACACATTTACTCTCACTATCGATAATCAATTGGTCGTCGATGGCACTAAAGATCACTTAGGTGGTTATAGGATTCTCACAACCGGGGGCACTGTGGTCAATAGCGACCCAACACTCGGCCAAGAGTTAGAAGGTGGTTATGCGCATACCGCTGCAGGAAATAAACAGCGCTCGTGGACCTTTGAATGGACCGCCCCAGCAGATGATGAAACCAATGCTGACTTTACCATACATGCTAATGCAGTCAATGGAGATGGTACTTTCAATGGTGATGCTCCGGCAACACTACTCCTTACTATTCCCGGAATAAATGCAGATGCTCAGGCTCCAAGCGCACCTCCTCTTACAATTTTGATAACCATTATCGGATTGGCAATAGGATTGATACTTCTAGGGACCCTGTGGGTATTCTACACCAATAACCCTAACTCTTTTTCAATCGGAAATTTCTGGTATTATCTCAAACCTTGGTTGACCACCAATGACCACAAGGAAATCGGTATTCTTTACTTCTTATTCGGATTCTTCTTCTTCCTAGTCGGTGGATTACTAGCGCTGCTGTTCAGGATACAATTGGCATTACCCGAGAATGATTTCCTCACCTATGATGAATACAATTCCTTTTTCACCCTCCATGGAACTACGATGATTTTCCTCGGAGCAATGCCGATGATTGCTGGATTCATGAATTATGTCCTACCACTACAAATCGGAGCAAGAGATCTTGCTTTCCCTCGTATCAATGCTCTTGGGTTTTGGCTCTTAGTTGCCGCAGCACCATTGCTATTCTCTGGGATTTGGAGTGGACAAGCAGCTGATATCACTTGGGTTATGTATCCGCCATATTCCAGTCTTTCTGGCATTGGAGAAGCCGGGCCAAACCCTGGTACTGTGTCGTTCATTGCCGGGATGGTTTTACTTGGAGCATCCTCAACCTTGAGTGGAATAAATTTCATTACAACAACATTTACTATGCGCGCTCCTGGTGTAACTTGGATGAAAATGCCATTGTTTACCTGGTCGGTACTGATTAGTGTATTCATGCTCTACATCTCACTACCAGCATTGATTATCGGTCTCGCCTTCTTATTATTCGACCACACCTTGGGAACCGTGTTCTTCACATCAGGTGGCGACCCGCTACTGTTCCAACACCTATTCTGGTTCTTTGGACATCCGGAGGTATACGTGGTTATCGTTCCTGCCTTTGGGATTGTCAGTGAGGTTTTGGCTACCAGCGCCCGCCGCTCAATCTTTGGCTACAAATCAATGGTCTACGCAATGGTTGCAATAGGAATTGTCGGCTTTATCGTCTGGGGACACCATATGCTCACCAGTGGAATGGATCCATTCTGGAGAGCGGCATTCATGATTACTACGATGGTTGTTGCGATTCCAACAGGAGTGAAAATTTTCAATTGGCTAGCAACTCTGTGGGGGGGAAGTTTGATTTTCAAGTCCCATACATTGTGGTCATTAGGATTTATTATTACATTCACACTTGGTGGGCTTTCTGGTATGTTTTTCCCAGTAGCAGGTCTAGACACACATTTCCATGATGGGTATTTCGTTGTCGCACACTTCCACTATGTATTCATCGGTGGAACCGTCTTTGCATTATTCTCTGGAATATACTACTGGTACCCGAAGGTTACAGGTCGTAAATTAAACGAAACTATGGGATTATGGCACTTCCTAATCGCTTTCAGTTCTTTTAACGCCACATTCTGGCCAATGCACGCTCTTGGAATCATGGGTATGCCGCGCAGAACTCACACCTATGCTGCTGATTCGGGCTTCGCGGAATATAATATGACAATCTCAATCTTCGCTTTCATCTTCGGTATCTCGCAATTAATCCTGCTATGGAATATCATCTACAGTGCAAAGCGTGGCGAGAAAATCGGCAAGGACCCTTGGGGTGGATGGTCTTTGGAATGGTCGACTACAAGCCCACCACCGACACCGTCCTTCGACATAATACCGACACAAAAAGATGCAAACGCAAATCACAATCACGACCACAGTACTAAGAAGATAAAAGATCGTTTGTGGACTAGTAAAACCAAAGGTGATTCTGAGGAGGCGGTTTCATGAGTTCAAATTTACACGATGTTAAGAATACTATTTGGATGCGTAGTGTTGCTATTGGCGGTGGATTAGTGACAATTGGTGTCCTTGCTTATCTAGTGATGGCAGTTGGAATCGGTTCGTCTTATCATCACATTTGGGATGATGCTGTTGTCAATTACGATCAGGTAATCGCTGATGGATATAATACTGGAGATAAGGAATACGATGAAGCAAAAAGTGCTAAAACAGAGGCACATCTATCTTATCTAACTTGGACTACTGCTGGAAAAACCATTCTAATTATGACAGGAGTTTATGCTGCATTCTATGTTCTAACTGGATTCTTCAATAGCATTAAGCCTGATCCTGAGCATGGCGATGGTCATGAAGAACATCATGGTAGTGCATCACCAATTCTAATGGCAGCGGGGCTTTTCTTCTTTATGTTTGGTTTCCCTGGTTTTGTTAATACCTGTAAAGCAATGCTAGGACTAGAAGTGACGGCTGATTACGCAGGATTCGGCGCTTCACTTCTCGGTATTGTAATTCTAATTCTAGGTATTGGAAATTGGTGGCGTGAGGATTTGAGTGGATATAACGAACAAATCGCCTATGGTACGCCATTTGGTGGCCAAGATATTCGTAAAGCAGGAATGTGGATTTTCCTAATGAGCGAGATGATGGTTTTCGCAACCTTCTTTTCATCATATCTGAGGATGAGAACCGGATGGTGTACTGAGTGGGCCAAGGGCGCAGGCCGTTGTGACACTGTCGATGTAACAACTGCAAGCGATTTATTGCGTCACGATATTGGCACCTTAATGCCAGGAGCAATCAATACCTTCGCTTTGATTATCTCTTCTTACACAATTGTATTAGCATTGAAAACAGCAAAAGATACCGACTGGAAACCTTCGGAAAACAAGTTCATTAAGTCGATTTTCCCTAATCGCCAACTCGCAGTTCGCAACTATCTGATCATCACCCTGATGTTGGGTTCGTTGTTTATTGTTCTCAAATTGATTGAGTGGAGTCATCTCGTAGCAGAAGGATTCGATATTGGGACACAAGCGGGTTCAATTTTCTTCATAGCTACTGGAGCACACGGTCTTCACGTATTCATAGGATTATTAGTAATGCTTTTCTTGATTTTCAAGGCTGATACTGTTGGCTATAGTAAAGAGAATAAGAATGCTATGGGAATAGAGTACTTTGGGCTTTATTGGCACTTTGTTGATTTGGCATGGGTTGCAATCTTCCCAGCATTCTATCTATATTGAAAGGTGATGAAAAATGGGAGATACAAAGATAATGGGCAAAGATATCTACTTCTGGAACTTTTTGGTTCTGATGATATTTACAGTAGTTGAAGTAGCAGCGGTTTTCTTTGGCGATTCTATCGACTTGAATATAGTCTGGGCCATTCTCATCGGAGTTGGCATCATCAAAGCCTATGGAATCGCTGCATTCTTCATGCACTTGAAGGGTGATCCAGTGATTTACACATTGACTGCACTATTCCCAATCGCTTTCGTAGCATTGATGCTATGGGGGATTGGCCTGTCTAATCCGGATAGTATTCTCGGCCTTCCAGCATGGTGTTCTCCGAATTGGGATTACTCTTACGTCACTAACTAATTATGCATTCTGAATCTAATGGCGTGTCATTCATATGGGAGAGTTATTTCGCCCAAACATGAAGACCAAAACGGTATTATTCGCATTGATGCTTTTCGCCTCAGTAATTCCAAGTGCAGCGGGTGTAGGCTACAATGGAAGCCAATTAGGCCGTCCAGCAGTTGCAGATTTTACCTTAACTGACCAAACTGGTGATGATTTCTCATTTCATAATCTAACTGGAGATGCTATCGTTGTCTCATTCATATTCACGCGCTGTGTTGATGTATGCCCGGTTATCACTCAAAAATTGAAATCGGTTCAAGATGGTCTTGACAGTTCGCTCAAAATCAATTTCATCTCAATATCGGTCGACCCAAACTATGATACTCCTGAGAAGTTGACTGCTTACATGGCTACTCATAATGTCGAATGGCCGCATTTGACTGGTGATATTACCGTAATAGAACCGGTATGGGATTTATTCATTATTCAAACCGAACAGCTGGCCAAACCAGTTGAAGAAGATAATAATAATCATGAAGGGATGGCTGATATGAATATGACATCTGATATGGATGACATGAATATGACCCCTGACATGGGTGTAATTATTGTAAATGGAAGTGGTGTGGCCAATGAGTACCAAGTTCAACCCACAGGGCACCATTTGCTCCAAGCAGCAGCATATGAAGGGAATTGGGAACTTAATCTCTCAACAGATAACTTTGTCAATGGAGTTAATGGAGTTAATGCTCCTTCAGATTCATCGTGGTTTTGGGAGACATATACATGGGATGATAATAGTTCGAAATGGGCAAATATTACAAATAATTTGAATGATATCGACGTCTTTAACAACTCTGTTTTGGCATTCGCACCAAATAGTACTGCGGATTCTGAAATTCCTGCGCCAGTAAATGATGAGGCAAGTGTTACTCTCGTTTATCCAAATGGTAGCAACGAAAGCGTTGCCTTGCCTAACATGAATGGCTGGCACATGACAGTGTCGGCATTGGATTCAGCTGGAGTGAACTTCAATATCTCTGATTCCTCTTTTGGCCACTTTTTGGTATCGGTCGAAGATGAACCATCCGCTAATTCTTCATGGTGGTGGCAACTTCACACCTGGGACATGGGCAATAATACTTGGATGGATAGTGAATTTGGCATGGATTCCTTAACCGAATCTGATTATCTCGCTTGGGCCCCGAACAGTACCAACCACTCTGATATACCTGTGCCTAGCTTTGCTTCGGTCGATCTTGACAAGTGTAACGGCAAGGGATGGGTTATGGGTTCAGAAGAGAATGCGCACTGTATGTGTGATTCCGGCTATACATGGGCTGAAGATAACATGTTGACTTGTGTTGAGATTCAACCTACTATGCCTCAATATACTGTTGGTCATTCAACCATGACTTACATTCTCGATGATGATTTTAAGCCGTTCGTCGCTTGGTCGGGATCGGATTGGAATGTTGAAGAGATGGTAGCAGACATCCACATGGTAGCCACGGGGTCCACATTAGCCGATGTTGCTATCGATAGTGAAGATTCATGGATGCCTGGGTTTACATTTGGGGTTATTGCTTCTGCGCTTGGTTTAGCAATCATTGCAGCTAGGCGTGAATAAGGAAATTTTTGGTTTTTTGCGACCTTTCAGGTCGTATTTACTATGGCGCGGAGAGAGAGATTCGAACTCCCGTGGCTTACACCACCGGCTTTCAAGGCCGGCGCAATACCAGACTATGCGATCTCCGCTTGAGCCGGTCGTGGTGACTTTCTTTGATGACCTTTGTCTTGTATTACAAGCAAAGCCTTCTCAAAGTGAAGCCGTTCTGTGGAGAACATGGGGCGCACCTTACCACTGCTTGTTATCCTCGTTCTCGCTAGTATGTCGTTGGTTGGATGTACTGCTGCACCAACTGCCGAGTGGGGTACTGGTACCGATGAAATGATGATTACTAAAGAGGGTGAAAACGTCACTATAAATTCAGGAATGAATAAATATTCAGAACCTCATGGCCCATATCAGATAATGGGTTGCGATACCAGTGTAGTAAATCGAAGTGCGAATTTAATTGAAGGTGGAGAAAAAGTCACCTTTAGTGGCTACCTTGGAGATTCGGTAATTTATGAGACCCATGATAATAGTCTTCAGGACGGAAGAGATGTTGGTGTTGCTGGAGCAGTTGCCATCGAAATGATGGATTTCGATACTGCTGCTAATCTGGAGGAAGGGATGGGTCCCAAGTTATTCATCCCAGACTGGACTGATCCCAATAGCCCTAATTCCAAGGCTGGTGCTGGTTCTAACCCTTTAGAGAAGGAAGGAGCGACTTTCTTCATAATCGGTATCATCCCTTCATCAGAAAACGTGTTGGATAATATCAACGCGATTGAAAGTTTACACCAAGCAGTAACTATTACTGGTTGGATATTAGTCGATTCCAATGCATCGGGGCCATCTGTCAGTGCTGATGTTGAATCTGATTGTAGTGTTTCTACTAAAAAAGTGAGTGGATATCACGTTTATGTCACTAATATTGAACTAGAAAGTGGAGTTGTCAGCCAATCTGGAAATGATGATGATGAATGGTCTCTAGGTGATGTTGATTATTTGGGTAAGTGGGGCTTTATCTTCTTCTTCATGATAGTTGGTGTTGGCGGTGGTGTCGGAGCATATATCGTTTCTAATATGATAATTCTTCATGGTGCAAAATCAACTGCGAAAACTCTACTCGGGCGTGAAGGATTCGCAAAGGCTCAACAGATGAAGAAGGATCTTCGTCGGGCGAAGAAAGAAAATATCTCGGATAGTAGCGAAGATGATAATGACTTTGAGGTTCGTAAGAAACCAGAATCTAAAAAGAGCAAAGCCGCTGAAATTGAGGATGCGCCTGCTCTAGCTGGCTTCAGTCTCGATAATATTCTCGCAAGCGCACCTTCTGACGGCAGCAATGTCCAAGTCACGGGTGGAGGAGTTACCGTTACCGATAGTGCAGCATCGATGCCATCCTCCGTACCAACAAGTGTCATATCTGCACCAGTTGTAGACTCAGGGCCTGTATTTACTGGATCGATGGGTGGCACTGTCACAGCTGCACCTGGAACACATGCTGAACCAACCTCGCACTTCTCTGCATCTGCATCGAAATCTTTTGCTCCGAGTTCACCCGCTTCCGAAGTAACACAACAACCACTCAAGCGGAAGAGCGTCAAAAAGCGCGCCGCCTCGTCAGGACCTCCATCTCGTGAACCTGGATCGAGGAGCGGAGGTCCACCCGAGCCAAAATCACAACCTTCGAAGAGTTCTGGGCCACCAAAGAGAAAGGGCCCTCCAAAGAGAACTGATACTTCTATTGCAAGTGATGACTTTGATGACTTCTCAATCTAAGCCCAATTAACTTTGATTGCACCACGTACCAATAATTGATCCCGTTGCCAATCTAGTGTAGCGGGAGCGATGATACAGGGTTCACCATCGGCTTGTACCCAAGTGTCCTTACCAAATGGTTGATCTTGAGCAACCCCTTTCTTATTCACCGGTTTTATCTCTATTCGGTTGGCTTGTCGTTGGAATATTCCCCACTTACCGATGTGCTTGCCTTTTTTCACCGGGCCCATTAGCATCAGCATTCTCAACCTCGATAATCTAGGGGCAAAGACGAGGCTACCTTTTTGATCGACTGGTGAAACCCCTGGACATACTTTGTAACCACCGCCAAAGGTTTCGCCAGTAGTGGCAGCGAACATAGTCAGATCAACAATCTCCGCTTCCTTATCATCGAGTTTCAACCACACTTTACGGCGAGGCCAAAACGGGATTGTTGTAATACCGAGATATGTGTATTTTAAATTGCCTTTAATCCATTTTGCCCGAGCTAATTTCGCCCTGCTCACCGCACTGGTAATTCCAGCATCACTCTCCAAGAAGACCCAACGAACAACAGTTCCTTCGCGTTCAGGCTCTCCGTCCCATACATTGGCTTGAGGAGCGGGGTAATTCTTAGTTGCTTCAGCGGCAAATCCTTCCAGACGCCATGCTGCACAACGGCGATCAACGCCGTCTTTTAGAATCGAGATTGCCGCCGATAAATCATCGCGTGGAATGCCTTGGGTGATTGCATAATCATTACCAGATCCGTAAGGAATGATACCCATCGGAATATCACTACCGCGTAAAGCGCTAGCAACTTCGTGAGTAGTGCCATCGCCACCAACTGCCACGATTAGATCGCTAACTCCATTCTGACGCAGATCCCATGCAAGATGTCCTGCATGGCCTACCTCCTTTGTCATTTGAAAGTGAACTGTAAATCCAGCTGCGACTAATTGCTCAGATATTTGTGGCCAACGCTTACCACAGATGCCATCGCGGCTGGCTGGGTTGACTATGCAGTGAATCTCGACCATGTACGCCCAGAGACTAGCAACCTCAAGAGCATATCCACTGTGATGGAAGATGTCATGATAGGAAAGCCCTTCGAATGACCTATGCAGTGGAGTGAAGAAGACCACACTCGTATGCAGCGAGCTATCGAAATAGCCGAGTTTGGACGCGGTAAAGTCTCACCTAATCCATTGGTTGGCTGTGTCATCGTCAAGGATGGCGAAATCGTTGCAGAGGGTTGGCACGAGCATCTGGGAGGATTACACGCAGAACAGATGGCGATTCATGATGCGGAACAGAAGGGCATTGCAACCAAGGATTGCATCGCCTATGTTACTCTTGAACCATGTAATCACTTTGGCCGCACCCCGCCTTGCACAGAATCCTTGTTATGGGCTGGAATTTCAAAAGTCATCATCGCCCAAGAAGATCCTAATCCTAACGTAAGAGGAGAGGGTATCAGTGTTCTTGAGTCTGCTAATATCACCGTCGAGAAGGGTTTACTCAAAGAAGAGGCTGCTACTCAGATGCGCTACTTCCTGCATTGGTGTGAATACAGAAGGCCGTTTGTAACTATCAAAGTGGCTGTCGATGCCAATGGCAGTGTTGATGATCTTGCTGAGGATTCTCAACGCTTTACTTCGCAAGAATGTCTGGTCAAAGTGCACGAATTAAGACGGGATAGTGATGCTATTTTGGTTGGGGTAAATACGGTTATTCGCGATGACCCCTCACTTACAGTTCGCCATGTTGATTGTGAAAGGCAGCCCTTGAGGTTGGTAATAGATCCGAACTCTAGAATCCCTGAAGATGCAATTCTACTCAATGATAGTAATAGAACCATGTTGCTACAAAGTGGATTCAATGGCTTACAGAGGTTGCTTGAGATGTTGGGTGATATGGAAGTTCAGCACTTATTGGTCGAAGGCGGGCCAGCGACCATTGCTCATTTCCTTGAACAGGATATGGTCGATGAGTTTCTATTGATAAAATCTGATGTCGTTCATAAAGAGCCCGTGCTGGTCGATTTTGATCTTTCAAAGCTTACTCAAGGCGAAAACCTCGTCTGGGGTAAAGAGAATGTTCACTGCTGGAAGCGTAGATAGAATTGGTTGCACTAGCCTCTATTACTTCTAAAATGAAGTTTTGTTCTTTTCGGTAATTTCAAGCCACAAATCGCCACAACCAAGATGTAGTGGCAATGTAGGATACACACCGTGCGTCTGACCCTTGTAGTGGTGTTACTACTTTGCTTGCCTTTGGTTTCACTAACCAGTTCGGCAGATGGAAGGGCTTGTGAAATCGAAGTTTCGTTGGATCACCGTATCTGGTTTTCAGATGATGTCATTGAAATTAATGTCACCATTTCTGGCGTCCAATATGGCGTTTTACATGATATCGTCATTCAGATTAATGATGCTATTGGCACTCAAATAACACTAAATGAGACTTGGCAGCAAACTGCAACATATACCTCAAAGACCTTTCAATTTCAGTCGTTCTTCAGCGGAGAAAGATTCGTATCTGCAGATGTTTCACTACTAAAAGATGGAAGCATAGTTGGGCAAGGTAATGGAGTATTTGTCGTCTTGCATAATTCCATTCTACCATCTGCCTCGAATATTCTGGTTTTCGGCGATAGTCTCTCTGATATGGGTAATGCCAAGGACAGTATTATCGATGCGCCTGATGTTCCTCCTTACTGGAATGGTAGATTCTCAAATGGTCCGGTCTGGGTTGAATATTTTTCCGATGCGATGGGTATCAATACCACTCGAGGATCAGGTGCACAAGTTGGTGATAATCGCGCTTTTGGAGGTAGTCAAACCGGCCAAGGCTACAGTTATTTGGTCCTACCAAATGTCGGGTTTCAAATCAATTCTTATCTTACAAATGTACAAAGTAATATCGCAAGTGATGATTTAGTAGTTCTGTGGGCTGGCGGTAATGATTTCCTGTATGGTAGCGCTAATCCCGAGACAATCAGTGCAAATATGGCATCTCATATCACCGCACTTTCTGAAGCAGGAGCTACCCGATTTATAGTACCGAATTTGCCACCTTTGGAGACCACGCCAGAGGTTCAATCCCGCACTAATAGCCAGCAAGCGCAAATAGCGGCTGATGTAATCGAATATAATCAGAGATTAGCAACGGCAGTTGCCGATTTGGTGTCTTCGCGAAATATCGAAGTGCAATTACTGGATACCTACTCCCTTTTCGATCAAATCGTCGGTAATGCCGACCATCTTGGTATTATCAACACAATTGATCCTGCATGCAGTTCCACCGGTAGTATTCTGCCGTTGCCAATCTGCAATTCTGGCGACCCTGTTGTAAGTAATGTCGAACAATACCTCTACTTTGACAAGGCCCATCCTACTGCAACAATGCACGCTGCCATCGGTAATTTTGCCGAGAGCCTCATCGGTCTCCCTGATAGAGACGGTGATCTGATTGCCGACAGTAATGATCTCTGTGAATGGACTATTGATGAAGTAGTCGACCAAGATGGTTGTAGTTGGGGTCAGCGCGATTTGGATAATGATGGCGTTGCCAATGCTATCGACCTTTGTGACGATACATCTTTTGACGAAATTGCCGACGAGAATGGCTGTGCTCCAAGTCAGCGCGATAACGATGGTGATGGCTTGAACGACGGTGTCGACCCTTGTCCAGAAGACCCTTCTGGGTCTGATCATGATGCAGATGGTTGTATCGACCTAACCGATGACGATGATGACAACGATGGTCTTCTCGATTTTGAGGATGAGTGCCCGAAAGGCGTTATTGGTGGCTTTGAACTCGATACCGACGGTGATGGTTGTGTCGATACAGAGGATGTTGACGACGATAATGATGGTCTTTCAGATGAAGATGAGGCTACTGCAGGAAGCGACCCTCTCGATGCTGATAGTGATGATGATGGCTATCAAGATGGGGCAGATGATTTCCCTACAGATGCTAGTGAATGGCGCGATTCTGATGGTGATGGAGTAGGCGATAATGCCGATGTGTTCCCAAATGATTCTGAAGAATGGGATGATTCAGATTATGATGGTGTAGGTGATAATTCCGACGCATTCCCAGATAATCCAGGTGAATGGAATGATCGGGATAGCGACCAGACTGGCGATAATTCAGATGCTTGCCCCGATGTTTTTGGTACCTCTCTTCAGCCTTTACCGGGCTGCCCAGATGGTGACGGAGATGGTTGGTCTGACGATACTGATGCCTTTCCCGAAGATGATTCAGAATGGAATGATAGTGATGACGACGGTGTCGGCGATAATACAGACCTTTTTCCTGAGGATACCGATGAATGGAGCGATAAAGACGGTGATGGTGTCGGTGATAATTCAGATGCTTTTCCAAATGATGTGAATGAATGGAATGACACTGATAGTGATGGTCACGGCGATAATGCAGATGTCTTTCCTGAGGATTTACGTGAATGGGAGGATTTTGATGGCGATGGTGTTGGTGATAATGGTGATGACTTTCCTACCGATGCCGAATTCTCCTCCGACCGCGACGGTGATGGTTATGCTGACGAAATAGATGCTTTTCCAGATGACCCCCAAGCGGTAAAGGATAGCGATAATGACGGTGTGGCTGATTTCTATGATCTCTTTCCAGAGGATGCCGGTGATTACAAGGATTCGGATGGTGATGGAGTTGGTGACTCGGTCGACCCTATGCCCTTCTCCGACCGATATTCTAGTTCTACAGACCTAGTCGTTGATGGCTCGATGGCAATAATCGCATTACTGGTTTTAGTGTTGATTCTCAGAAGATTGACCTGATGAAACTCGAACTCACGGTCGTGTGTTCGAGAAGATAGAGTGTGCTTCTATTACTCTGCAAAATGATTCAGCCTACTCCGTCAATTGTGGGGTGATGAGAAGATTGCTGCCATCACGTTGGATAATTGGCAGTTCTAATGTTGATAGAGATGGGAGCAAGTGCACTGTACATGTATTCCCACAGGCCGGTGCAAGGTAGTCTTCGCCTTGCTCTGCGATAAGGAATCTCAATCCATGCCCAGCAGGGAGAATTGCATCAATGCTTTGAAATTCCATTAGTAATGTGATTTGCTGACCTGGGACAACAGTTTGTGCATCGTAGCCTCCTGCGTGATATCTAACGTCCATGGTCGCATGACCCAATCTCATACCTGTTTCAGCATCTTGCATCTCGACGAAAACCTGTCCGCCATCAAAAGTAGGGACTGCTGTAAGGTGTATGGTGGCCAAACCAGCGATGTGGATATCTGAATCACTCATAGCAGGGCATTCGAGTGTGATGGTTTGACCGCCTCCAACCACGGCTGCGCCTCCACCGGTGAAGGCCCCATCGTTATCACATTCACTAAGGTCCAATGGCATTCTTTCCCCATCCAAAGGCGGCCATGTTTCTTCAATACGCCATTCGCCATCATTACGCTGAACTTGTGCGTGTAAGGCTGGTTTCGGGCCGATGTTCTTGAGATAATATTCCATCCATTCAAACAAATCCTGAGCCCAATCCCAACGCGTCATATTGTGAATTGCTTCACCGCCATAGCCTGATGCTTGGGCATTGTGTTTGGTCCATTGATCTGGGTAGTTGTGTTCCCATTGACCAATCATACCTGCTACTTCGTAGCCGTTGTCGATGTATTCTTGATACCAATTGGTCCCGGGTGGCCCTCCGAACACTTGGTGTGGATCGACGTTCCAATCTTGTAAACCTTGAACCCAATATATGCTGCCATTGTACTTGCCGAGAGCCTTGTCAATATGACTGCGCTCATCGTAATAGTTGTCCATGTACGGGTCAGCCTCACCCAAACCGTATCGTGTTGGACCTGCAAGGAATCCTTCGACTACGTCAGCGCATAAGTTGTCGACATCATCACCGTCGTAATCGAGGATACTACCGCCATAGTTGCTATGCATAACTTGGCTACGGGCTTCAGCACTACCATTCTTGTAGAGAAGTGGGCCTAATGCAGTAGTTCCTGAAATAGGGACGATAGTCTTCAGATGTGAACTACCCTGTGCAGCTGCTTCCCAAGCGGTTGCGCCTTCGTATGATTTTCCGTATAGAGCGACATTTCCATTACTCCAATCTTGCACTCCAAGCCATTCAATCGCGGTATGAATACTGAGTCCTTCACCATCACCACGGTAATCAAAACAGCCGCTACTATCTTCTGTCGCAAATACTGCTACTTGAGCGAAAGCATAGCCATGAGGTATGAAATTATCATAGATAAACTCCCCGCGACCACCGCCGACTACATTGGTTGGAGATGATTCACTTCCTGGTTGACCATATGAGAAATAGGGGCTAACAACAGCGATTATGGGGACTTGTTCACCTTGTTCAGTGTTTGATGGTAACCAATAGGATAGATGAACCTCTGCCGAATTTGGACCGCCTTCCCAGACTCCTGTTGTATCAACCTCAATGGTGGCTTCTTGCACGTCCAAAGCATAGTGAGGCCCTGGATTTAGAAGAAAACTGTGAGTATAACTTGTATTCCAATCGAGAGTATGGCGTTCATAGAGATCTGGATAGTATAATTCTACTTCTTCGGGTATGGATTCCTCTGCACCAAAGCATCCGGACAAAGTTGTGAGGATCAATAGGAGGACGATGCTTCCTGCATGTGTACGCCGCCCCATAGAACAGCGTTGAACACCTGTGGTTTGAACATACTGTTCACACATGGGCTGTGACAAATCATGGGGTCTGAAGAACTCCTCTGATTTGTCTACTGAATCATTTGTCCTTGATATCAGGAGTATGTGATTACAGTTTCAAACAATCCACTGGAATACAATTCGTTTCCGTTGGTTCCGTCGTCGGCTTGGAAATAGAGGGTGTTGCCAACGGCTGTGAGGCAGGCAGGAGCACTGCCGGCAGTTCCGCTCTGATTGATATTTGGAAGGTTTGGCAGAAAACCTAAAATTGCCCGAGTTTAAGTCCCCTTCGTGGAAGAGGTGCCCAGTGGGAAAGCCGGTCGTGTTATCGGTGAGAGTTATCTCTACAAGGGTGAGGAACGAATCTGGAAGAGTAGAAGCCACGCCCTCACGTCGGTGCTTAGGAGACTTGGATGGAACCTCGCGGCACCTCTACACATTGAACCCTGTCTATTGGGGCTCAGCAATCGCAACTACAAGATTTTCTGCGGAGATCATGGACCCCTTCTTCTGAGGATATTCGGACCGACTGTCGGCGACTCCAACCCTGATGAGAGGCACATTCAGGATTGTGAGTTCGGAGCACAGGTGGTGCAGCGGCTTGACTGGGGTCGGCTTGAGACATGGTTACCGGGCCGACCGATGCGGCGTGAAGATTGCGACGACTGCCAGGTGTTGGCATCGCTCGCCCACGAATTGCGACGACTGCATATGATGACTGAACGGAATCATAACGATCTGAACTTCACCAATGTTCTGGTATGCGACAGTGATGGCCCTCCCACCACTCACCTTCTCGACTTTGAGTACGCTGGTCCACTTGATCCGCCCTTCGACGTCGCCAACTTCTTTTGCGAGTGGATGTATGACTGCGAATCACCCCGATGGTTTGAGCCGAATCCGACAAAGTTCCCGTCTGATGCGCAGGCTCGCTCCTTCGTCGCACAGTATTTGGAAATCACCGATTGTGCCGATGGAGAGGTGTCGGCATTTCTAAAGGAGGTCCGGGCTAAAATTCCCTATGTGCACAAATTCTGGATTGACTGGGCTATGACGAATTACTCAGACCAAGACGATTACGTACAATACGCCAAGCAACGGCAAACCCTCATGGATTGAGATACTCTGTGTCTAAACCCTTGCGTCCGTAAGAGTCACCTGAGAGGGTGTGGACGCTTGTGTGTCCAAACCTTATGGAATTCAAACTCTTAGAGCTGGGTGGTGGAGTTGTGAATTTGAACTTCGCCCGTTTGATTGTACAGCATACGTTCTTCCACCCGACTAAAGCGTTCCTAACCGTTTATACGGTTGAAAGTCCAACTTATTCCTCCATCACTTTGTATTCAAAACACAATTTCAACAACAAACCCCTTGTAATGGACCGTTTTTAACTACGGGAATGTTGATATCCCCCCGTTGAAACCGCTGCCTTATGCCCCGAATGTACACCTTGTTTCTGCTTGCTCTACTGTTGTTGATGCCCTTGAGTGGTTGCATTGGTGGCGACGAAGCACCACCGGCTGACGACTCCACTCCGGTGGAAACGCTCTCTGACGACTGGATGGTATACAGTGTAGAAGATAGCAGCGATTTGCCTGCATGCAACAGCGATACTCTTGGACGTTTGTACCACATACAAGCAGATGCGGCCTTCCAAGTATGCACAACGGCAGGCTGGTCGTTCATCGACTTGATCGGACCTGCTGGTTCCGCAGGGCAAGACGGTGCAGCAGGCGAAGCCGGTGCAGCAGGCGAAGCCGGTGAAGCGGGCGAAGACAGTGCAGCAGGTGAAGCTGGGGCAGCAGGCGAAACAGGCACAGCAGGTGAAGATGGTGCCCAAGGTATGAGCGCACTCGCCAATGCCACTTCCTTTGCTGGTGCATTGCATGGCTGCGCTGAAGGTGGCGTCGTTATTGAAGTCGGCATGGATCTTAACCAGAACAGTGTACTTGACGCTAACGAAATCACCGACCAATCGGCTGTGTGCAACGGTGTTGCGACCCAAACAACACCTCGTACCGATGCATGGCTTACCAAGGTCACAGTGGAACACTTTGTGGTCATGGACCGTACACCCTACGCCACTTGCACCGAATACCGAACCATTCAGCAAGGGTTTGACAACAGTACTTCCGCAGGTTTAGCAGGCAATGGAATATTGGACATTGATGAAGTGGAGGTTCAGACAGATATGTGTGTCTCCATCATTTTACAACAAAAAATAGATGCCACTTTTTACGAAGGACATTATGACGTAG
>CAJIYT010000038.1 GCA_905181715.1 uncultured Candidatus Poseidoniales archaeon | reverse complement strand
GACATTTACCTCTCCTGGTAAATCCCATTTGAATATTGGATAGAAGACCATCTGTCCAGATCCGTGCCAAGTCAATCCTCCACCGCGGTCGACAGCAACGCTAGGGTAGCCTTCTGGCGCACTTATGCCGTCGTTGCGAGCCCGTGGGCCTATCGTGACAACCTCTTCGTGTTCGAGTATTAGGAGGGTATCACTGATCTCATCATTCAAACGTTTCATCTGTAGGTCGCGCATCATTTTCTCTGCAACTTGGTAAGGGGTCAGTCCCAAATCAGTGACAGTCACAGTACGCATGGAATCCCTCAGAATCTTCCGCTAGAGCCAAATCCGCCCTCGCCTCTTTCAGTTTCACCCAATTCTTCGACAGAGGTTTCGATGAATTCAACAGTTGGCACTGGTGCAATCAATAATTGAGCAATCCTTTCTCCTTTGTTCAGAGTGATGCAATCACCCTCGCCAATCCAGGTGGCAAGAACCTGCAATTCACCGCGATAATCTGAATCAATAGTTCCAATGCCATTGGGCATAATCATCCCCTTGGCACCTAGGCTGGACCTTGACCTGATCTGCCCTTCCCAGCCGTGAGGAATTGCGACTGCAAGGCCGGTGCGGATTCGTGTGCTGCTACCTTTGTTGACAGTAGTCTGTTCTAATGCTCTCAAATCCCAGCCTGCGGCGTGTTGTGATCCCTGATTTGGCTCGTTTGCTTCGTCAGATAATTTAGCGAACTTCACTCGCACTGTGTTCTCTGCCATGACTCTGCATGAACCGCCCCGTCTTCAAGTCACGCGCTAGTGCCTTCGGCGCATGTTATAGGTGGCATCACCAATCGACTAGTGGTGTGCAATGGCAAGGTGTACTCTCTCATACACCACCACCATTATAGGGTCTCTAGGAGGGCATTGAGAATCCCTCGTGAGGGAACATGGTGGTATAATTGCAGACGGAGATCGATAACGCAGATGGGTTCGAACTTGACCTAACTGCGCAGCATATCGAACCAATGCTGCAAGAGAACAAAGACCGGTTTGTCCTTTTCCCAATAAAGCACGACGACATCTGGACGATGTACAAGCAAGAAGTTGCTAGTTTTTGGACCGCTGAGGAAATCGATCTCGCTCAAGACTTGAAGGAATGGGAAGAAGTACTAAGCGACGATGAACGCCATTTCCTTAAGCATGTCTTGGCATTTTTCGCTGCAAGTGACGGAATTGTAAACGAGAACCTGGTGACCAATTTCGCTGATGAAGTCCAATGGCCAGAAGCAAGATGCTTCTATGGATTCCAAATAATGATGGAGAATATCCACGCCGAGACCTATTCTTTATTGATTGACACCTACATCAAAGATCCAAATGAAAAAGATCATCTTTTCAAAGCTCTTGATACTGTTCCAAGCGTCCGTAAGAAAGGCGAGTGGGCCTTGCGCTGGCTCGACCGCAAAAGAGGTAATTTTGCTGAGCGCCTAGTGGCTTTTGCAGCGGTTGAAGGAATCTTCTTCTCCGGTTCGTTCTGCTCTATTTTCTGGCTCAAGAAGCGCGGTATTATGCAGGGCTTGACCTACTCTAACGAATTGATTAGTCGCGATGAGGGATTGCACTGCGATTTCGCTTGTATGCTGCACAATAAATTGGTTAAAGGGGCTGGAGAGAATATGATACATCGTATTATATCCGAGGCTGTGGCAATCGAAATAGAATTCGTCACCGAAGCCCTTCCTGTTTCTTTAATCGGTATGAATGCCGAGTGGATGGCACAATACATCGAATTCGTCGCCGACCGATTATTGATTTCCTTGGGTGCGACAAAACTCTATGGCACTGAGAATCCATTCCCCTGGATGGAGATGATTTCAATGCAGGGTAAGACCAATTTCTTCGAGCGCCGCGTCGCTGAGTATCAAAAGGCAGGTGTGATGTCTTCTAATGCTCTCGGAGCGGTTCAACAACGCTTCTCTATGGAGGAAGACTTCTAAACCGTACGCGGACGAAGGAAGATGCTGTGCACAGGAATTAGCGGAACAATGGGGGGAATGATATGGGATTACAAGTGGTAAATCGTAAAGGCGAGAAGGAAGATGTACGCTTTGATGCTATACTTGATAAACTAACTAATTTATCCGCTGATCTCGACCCTATTTGGGTCGATCCTGCCTATCTTGCCAAACTAGTAATCGAAGGCCTCTACGATGGAGTGACCACCCGAGAACTAGATGAATTAGCAGCAGAGACAGCAGCTTCACTAGCATCGCAGCATCCTGACTACTCTCGCCTTGCAGCGAGAATCTGTGTCGATGACCTTCATCGTGCAACCAATGACAAGTTCAGTGGAGTCGTACGTGATTTGAGGGAATACATCGACTCCGAATCAAACGAACATGCACCATTGATCTCAGAAGAGGTGTTTGACATTGTTATGGAGAATGCCGATTTACTAGATTCATATATCGATTATTCACGTGATAACAATTATGATTACTTTGGCTTTAAAACCCTACAGCGTTCCTACCTTCTGCGTCTCAACGGTGAAGTGGCAGAGCGACCTCAGCACATGCTGATGCGCGTTGCTATCGGCATCCACCACGGCAATATGGACAAGGTCAAGAAAACCTATGACCTGATGAGCGAAGGATGGTTCACTCATGCAACTCCAACTCTTTTCAATTCTGGAACTCCAAAACCACAAATGTCCAGTTGTTTCCTTCTAACTATGAAAGACGACTCACTGGATGGTATTTACGACACCCTCAAGCAATGTGCTCGAATCTCTAAATCAGCAGGGGGAATTGGCCTTTCCGTCCATAATATCCGTTCAAAAGGTTCGTACATCAAAGGAACAAATGGCTATTCTAACGGCTTGGTGCCAATGCTCAAGGTATTCAATGACACAGCACGCTATGTAGACCAGGGTGGCGGTAAGCGCAAGGGTTCAATCGCTATCTATCTCGAGCCATGGCACCCAGATATCTTTGATTTCCTCGACTTGCGCAAGAATCATGGTAAGGAAGAACTCAGGGCGCGTGATTTATTCTACGCTCTTTGGACTCCAGATCTCTTTATGGAACGTGTTGGAGAAAATGGTGAGTGGAGTTTGTTCTGCCCCAATGAATGTGCTGACCTACACGATAACTATGGCGATAAATTCCGTGAACTCTATCTCCGCTATGAAAGAGAAGGCTTAGCACGCCGTACTGTCAAAGCTCGTGATTTGTGGGATGCTATAGTACAATCCCAAATAGAGACTGGAACTCCATACATGGTTTACAAGGATGCCTGCAACGAGAAATCAAATCAGAAGAACCTTGGGACTATTCGCTCTTCTAACCTCTGCACCGAGATTATAGAGTACACAGCACCTGATGAGGTAGCAGTCTGTAATCTAGCCAGCATTGCTCTCTCTCGCTTTATCGATGATAAGACCAACACTTTCGACCACCAGAAGTTGTATGATGTCACCTATCACGTCACTGGTAATCTCAACCGTGTCATCGATGTCAATTATTATCCTGTGGAAGAGGCTCGCAATTCCAATATGCGTCACCGTCCAATCGGTATCGGTGTACAGGGATTGGCAGATACCTTTGCTATGCTTGGAATAGCCTTTGACTCGGAAGCAGCAAGGACGCTTAACAAGGATATTTTTGAGACGATTTACTTCGCTGCTTGCTCGGCCTCAAAGGACGAGGCAATTGTTGAAGGTCCGTATTCGAGTTTCGCAGGTAGTCCAGCATCGCAGGGAATTTTACAATTCGATATGTGGGGCGTAACAGAACACAGTGGCCGCTGGGATTGGGACACTCTCAAGGGAGAGATTGTCGAACATGGTTTGCGGAATTCATTGATGCTAGCACCTATGCCAACTGCATCTACCAGCCAGATTCTTGGCAATAACGAATGCTTTGAAGCCTTTACTTCCAACCTATATGTGCGCCGAACACTTTCGGGAGAATTCATAGTTCTCAACAAGCACTTGGTAAAGGATCTAATCGCTGCTGGAATGTGGAGTCTTGAATTGAAGGACGAGATACTGCGCAATAAGGGCAGTGTCCAATCAATAGAGAAAATCCCTGAGAATATTCGTGCGATATACAAAACAACATGGGAGATAGCGCAGAAAGTAGTCATCGACATGGCTGCAGAACGCGGTGCATATATCGATCAGTCGCAATCATTGAACATACACATGACCGATGCTAATCCCGCTAAGGTCACCTCAATGCACTTCTACGGCTGGCAAAAGGGTCTGAAGACTGGAATGTATTATCTTCGTACCAAAGCAGCAGCAGATGCGATTCAGTTCACTGTAGAACAGAAGAGCGGTGATGAGACAGTCGATGGTTTGGCTAGCAGAGCTGAAGAAATCACCTCTGCAGAAGCGATTGCTTGCAGTCTCGACACACCCGATGATTGCTTGAGTTGTGGCAGTTGAATACGGTTTAATCCGTATCAAACGCTGTGAATAGCGTGACCAAGAGTTGCTAATACCGCTTCATGTGTCATTTCAGTCATTGTCGGATGAGCATGGATTGTTGCAGCTACGTCTTCGAGTAGTGCACCCATCTCCAAAGCGAGTGTCCACTCGCCAACCAATTCACTGATGTGGGCACCAACTGCTTGGATACCTAGGATTCGATGATCATCTTCTCTAGCAACCACTCGGACAAAACCACCCAGTTTCTCAGCGTTCTGAGTAAGTGCTCGCCCATTTGCTCCGATCGGGAATTTACCGACGATAATTGGATGACCCGCTTCTGTGGCCTGATCTGGTGAGAGTCCAACACTGACAATCTCTGGTTCGGTGAAGACGATGGCAGGAACTGCAACAGGGTCGTAGATTCGGTCATGGCCAGCGATAATCTCTGCGACCATTTCACCTTGATGACTAGCGACGTGAGCGAGCATTTCTCCAGCATCACAAACATCGCCGATAGCGAATACACCACTCATGTTGGTTTGGCATTTTTGATCGACTTTGACAAAGCCTCGTTCATCTAGGACAACTCCTGTGGGCTCTAATCCCTGGGAGGTTGGTTTGCGACCAACGGTGACTAGAACCTTGTCTGCTATTAGTTCAAGAGGCTCAGCATCTTCGGCTGCATCCTTTGAAATATAGAATACTTTAGTGCGTCCCTCAACTTCTTCAACACCTTTGGCAAAGACTCCAGTCTCTACTTTGATTTTGAGTTTCTTGAGAGTGATCTCAAGTGGGCGGCGCAATTCTTTATCGAAGATAGGAAGTACACTATCCAATGCTTCAAGAATGGTTACTTCACTGCCTAGAAGACGGAAAGTGATTCCTAATTCCAGTCCGATGTATCCTCCACCGACTACGACTAGATGTTCTGGAACCTGCTCTAAGTTCAAGGCTTCACGACTTGAGATTACATTCCCTGAGTATTTCATGAATGGTAATTCGATTGGTACGCTACCATTTGCGAGGATGACATGTTCTGCTTCAATCACTTCTTTACCGACCTTGACGGTTTTTGCATCCATGAATTCAGCCCAACCTTGAATCAGTTCTACTCCAGCGGCTTTGAGCAAATGCTCAACTCCTTTGTTCAATTTGTCGACTATATCTTCTTTCCAGCCGATTGTCGCAGCCATATTTAGTTCGGCTGGACCTGGAATGGTAATCCCCATGTGTCCGTCGCTTTTGGCATGCTCAGCAAGAGCGTGGAACCTGTTTGCAGCGTGAATCAATGCCTTGGATGGAATACACCCTCTGATAAGACAAGTTCCTCCAGCTTTTTCACCTTCGACGATTATGGTTTTCAAACCTAATTGCCCAGCGCGAATTGCTGCTACATATCCACCGGGGCCTGCCCCGACGACCAATACCTGACACTTTTTTGACATTACAATCAACCTCACATGAAGATGGTCGCTGGGTGCTCAAGTAATCCTTTTAGGACTTGCACACAACTTGCTCCATCGAATCCGTCGACCACGCGGTGGTCCCATGAGGATGAAAGACGCATGATACGGCGTATCACGATTTGGCCATCGATTACTACTGCGCTATCCTTGGCATTGTGAACTCCGAGAATTCCAACCTCTGGTTTATTGATAATTGGAGTTGCACCTAATCCACCCATTCGTCCAAGACTGGTAATGGTGAAGGTTGAGCCACTCAGATCCTCAATTCCGGCTTTGCCATCTCTTGTTGCTTGAGTAACCCGTCCCATCTCCTCTGCTGTCTGCCAGATATCCTGGGCCTCAACATGCTTGACAACTGGAACGTAAAGTCCGCGTTCGGTCTGAGTAGCAATTCCAAGATGAATTGCTTCATGTCGAGTGACGACCATATTTTCATCGTCGTAAAGTGCATTACATTCTGGGCGTTCTTTGAGAGCCTTGACCAAAGCCTGCATGATGAATGGCAAGTAGGTCAGTTTTGGCATACCTGCAGCGCGATTAGCATTGAGATGCTGACGCAGTGATTCTAATTCAGTTACATCAACCTCTTCGAAATATGAGAAGTGAGGGATGGTGGTATACGATGCAGTCATCGATTCAGCGATACGCTTGCGTAAGCCAATAACCGGTATTTCGATGGTACCACTCTTCTGCGAACGGTTTGGACCTGCGGCAGCAACCGGCGAACCGGCTTCTTTCCACGAATCGAGATCGGAATGAGTGATTCTACCAGCAGGACCTGATCCTGCTACACCAACCAAGTCGATTCCGCTTTCCCTAGCTCGGCGACGAACCGCTGGGCTAGCCAGTTTTCTTTCACCTTTTACCGCATTAGAAACAGGAACTATAGTTTCTGTTTTTGCTTCTTCTTTGGGCTCTGGAACTACTGCTGGTGCTTCCTTAATCTCATCTTTTGATTCGACTTTTGTTTCTGCTGCCGGTGACTCTGCTTCGGTAGCATTTCCTTTACCTTCAACTTCGAACTCGATACAGATTTGCCCAACTGCGATAATGTCGCCAGGTTCACCCTTGCGACTGATAACTTTACCATCGGCAGGTGAGGGGATTTCAACAGTTGCTTTATCGGTCATTACCGAGAGAATAGCATCATCTTCCTTGACTTCTTGGCCGATTGTAACCATCCATTCAACGACTTCACCTTCGACAACTCCTTCACCAATATCTGGTAATCTAAATGCATATATCCCCATTTTCAATCCTCCTGTGTTTCTCTAATCGCTGATGAAATTCTTTTGACACTTGGTAGGTAATCCCATTCAGTGCTGTGAGGGAATGGTGTATCCCACCCTGTCACCCTTTTAATCGGTGCTTGCAAATGATAGAAACAACGCTCCTGTACGCTAGCACTCATCTCAGCACCAAAGCCACTGGTTTTGGGTGCTTCGTGGACAATTACGCAACGTCCAGTCTTCTTTACTGAATTAACAACTGTATCTCTATCCCAAGGAACCAGAGTTTGTAAGTCGATTAAATCACAGGAAATACCTGACTTTCGAATCGCTTCTTCACAGACATGAACCATTGTTCCATAGGCGATAACAGTACAATCTTCGCCTTCTTGCACGATACGAGCTTCCTCTAAGGGTATACTGTAGTATTCTTCAGGCACATCGCCACGAGGATGGCCTTTCCATGTCGGAACATGATGTGGATCGCCATAGAAAGGTCCACGGTAGCAGCGTTTTGGCTCAAAGAAAATCACTGGATCATTGCATTCAATCGCGCTGGTTAACAGACCTTTTGCATTATACGGGTCAGAGCAGTAAACCACTTTCAAACCTGGAGTATGAGTGAATTGTGCTTCTGGGGATTGGCTGTGATGATGACCACCTTTTATTCCTCCTCCAGCAGGTGTCCTAAATGTGACAGGAGTTGAAAACTCGCCACCAGATCGATGGCGTAATTTGGCGATTTCATTGACTATTTGGTCGTAGGCAGGGAAGATGTAGTCAGCAAATTGAATCTCTGCTACTGGACGTAAGCCATTGAGTCCCATGCCCATTGCAATGGCGGCTATGCCACCTTCTGCTAGAGGTGAATCGAAGACACGGTGAGCGCCAAATTTGTCTTGTAGTCCGCTAGTGACACGAAATACTCCACCGAAATAACCGACGTCCTCGCCGAATATCAGTACATTTTCATCTTTTAACAACTGGTGTTCTAGGGCCGAGTTTAGTGATTGGATCATATTCATTTCAACCATATCATCACTTCCCTAATTCCTCGCGTTGCTCTTGAATATGCCATGGTACTTTCTCGTATACCTCGGTGAAGATGGTCGATGCAGGAGGATAGGGCCCATTAGCCAAGTCACCAAATTCACATGCTTCTTTGTAAGCGCTCATCACTTCATCACCAATACGGTCAATCATCTGGTTATGCTTTTCTTCATTCCAAGCCCCAATCTCGTAAAGATGCTCTTTCAGTCGTTCGATTGGGTCGCCACCAGGCCAAGATTTCTCCTCATCAGATGGTCGATATGCAACTGGATCGTCACTGGATGAGTGGGCACCAGCCCGATAGGTGTAGACCTCGATATGAGTTGCGCCTTTACCTGCTCTTGCTCGCTCTCGTGCCCATTTAGTGACTGAGTATAATGCAAGGAAATCATTGCCATCAACTCTGAAAGAAGGAATGTTGTAAGCAAGTCCTCGCATAGCAAACGTCTCGCCCCCTGTGGCCAAATTACGATGGGTAGAGATGGCCCATTGATTGTTGACAACATTTAGAATAACTGGTGGTTTGAAAGTGCTAGCGAAATTGAGTGCATAGTGGTAATCACCTTGGGCACTGGTTCCGTCACCAAGCCAAGTGATACATGTTTGGTCTTCACCCTTGTATGCACTTGCCATAGCAACACCTACCGCTTGCGAGAACTGAGTTCCAACCGGTGATGAAATCGAGATGAAATGACCCTCTTTCCAGGAATAATGCACCGGCATCTGCCGTCCTTTGACATTGTCTTCGGTATTACCGATGCAATGGCAAATCATGCTGACCATGTCGCGACCACGTACGAATTGTGCACCTGGCTGCCTGTATGAGGGGAAAATCCAATCGTTGTCATCAAGGGCCATAGTCTGTGCTATAGCAACAGCTTCCTCTCCCAAAGATCGCATGTAAAACGATAATAAGCCAGTGCGTTGCATTTTCATCATGCGTTCATCGAAAATCCTTAGTTTCAACATCAATTCCAAACCGCGTAACAATTCTTTAGCATCGAGTTTAGGATCCCATTCTCCAGATGCCTTATTGTCGTCACCAAGTACTCGTATCAATCCTGTACAATGAGGGAGCGTGTCCATGGTGATACATTGGATTGGGTCAGGGCGCCAAAGGTCGCCAGGTTGTTCCTTCCATGAGCCACCAAAATCAGCTTCATCACCGGGTCTGAAAGGAGCCTCTCCAACTGTAAATGGACTTTCAGTTGCAGTGTTTCGACCGGGCATACTTCTCTCACTCCGTTTCGATAATTAGCCTTGCCGCCGCTTGTTGATAAAGACGCCCAGCACGGTATGAGGAGCGCACTAGAGGGCCAGATGCACAGCCTAGGAAACCTAGTTCAATGGCCTCATCAGCCCATTTATCAAACATCTCAGGTTCAGGGAATCTCATAACTGAATGGTGTTTATCGCTAGGGGCTAGATATTGGCCAATAGTAACTAGATCGACTCCGGCTTCTCTAAGCATTACAAGAACTTCTGAAACTTCCTCATCTGTTTCTCCCAAACCAACCATCAGTGATGATTTGGTAAGGATGTCTGGACGTAAGCGCTTTGCTTCACGGAGAATCATCAATGAATTGGCAAATGTGGCCCGCGCATCGCGCACCGTTTTATCGAGTCGTGGCACACACTCAACATTATGCGCAAAAACCTCTAATTGCAAATCTTGCAAAAGCATAGCCAAAGCATCTTTGTCACCGGCTAGATCGCTGCAGAGTAATTCAAGTGTGACCTCACTGCTTTTTTCTCTAACCGCTTGTAGACATGCTTTGTAATGAGCAGCCCCACTATCTGGTAAATCATCGCGATTCACCACGGTGATGACTGCGTGTTTCAAACCCATGCTGGAGACAGCACTGGCAAGATTTGCCGGTTCCTCAGTATCGAGCGGAGGTGGCGTTTTTATTGTGCCAACTGCACAGAAACGACAGCCACGAGTACACTCTTGGCCTGCAACCATGAATGTAGCATCCTTTGCTGCCCAACATTCGTGGATATTTGGACAACGGGCTTCTTGACAAACAGTGTTTAGCATATTGTCGTCAACAGTGGCTTTTGTTTCATTGAAAGCCCGCTGTAAATCCCCAGTAGGAAGGCGTGTTCTGAACCATGGTGGCAGCCTTGTTCGCTCGCCGGCCATCTTCAGTCTGTTAACAGTCATGACCTCCCCACCATGCAATGCCAGTCGCTAGGGTGGAAAAAGGATGCGCCGCTCTTTCCACAGCATTGAAACCGGCTAGCGCCTACGCTACCTGATGAGATGCGCAGTTATCACCGGTGGTGCCAAGCGAATCGGCGCTGCCATCACCAATGCCTTACTCGACGATGGATGGATGGTTTACATCCACTGTAATTCATCGATTGAAGAGGCAGAGAAACTTGCAGAAGGCCGCGATGCGATCGTGGTTCAAGCAGACCTCGGGAGTGATGCGGGTCTAAAGCATCTAATCGACTCGATAGATAGTCCAAATGTGGACTTGCTAATCCACAATGCTTCAATTTATAGAAAGGAAGACTTCGAGAAGGTTACTGGTGATTTGTTACGTGATTATTCCCGTATTCATTTCGAGGTTCCCTTCCTGCTAACCCAAGCACTTCTGCCTAAGATTCAGATCAAAAAAGGCTCGGTTATCGGTATTGTTGACACCAGTTGGAATCATGCTTGGGAAGGGCTTTCACATTATACTGCAACCAAGGGTGCTTTGCGGCAATTGATAGTCAACCTTGCCGGGGAGTTAGCACCAGAGGTGAGGGTGAACGGTATCGCTCCTGGGGCGATAATTGCCGCTGAATGGGAACAGGAGATGTTTGACAAAATTGTAGAAAGTGTTCCTTTGCGCCGAGCGGGTGATCCAATAGATGTGGCCAATGCAGTGAAGTTCCTAGCAGATGCCGACTACATCACCGGATATATCCTGCCGGTTGATGGCGGTTGGTCGCTTACTTAGTCGCGTTTAGAGTGCAATCTTTTTCAGTGGTAAGGGGACCACTCCTTTTCTGGAAAGTTAGACTTATTGAGATGGGTCTTCATCTCAATCCTTATTTGATTCATCCATGAGTCGGTGTCATGAAGACTGCTTTAGTTACCGGTGCGAACAGAGGAATAGGCTTAGAATTGACTGCGCAATTACTTGATTCAGGGTATAATGTTCATGCGACATATCGTTCGAACAAGGGTGGTCTTGATGAAATTGAAAACCCGG
>CAJIYT010000037.1 GCA_905181715.1 uncultured Candidatus Poseidoniales archaeon | reverse complement strand
ATGACAAACCAATATGGCTAATTCCATTTCTCATAATGATGATTCTACCCGCCCTAATTTCCCCGGCCCCCTTAACTTGGAGTGGAATGGTTTACACACCTGATTTTCAAGCACTAGTCTCTCATTTACTCTGGGATGGCACTTACCCCTTATTTCCATGGCTAGTCTTTGCAATGGTTGGGGCGAGATTACACGATCTCTCTCATATCGAGAAAGGTAGTGGCCATTTATTGAGTTTAGGAGTCGTTTTATTCTTCTTCTGGAGCGGTATGGCTTATGCTTCAGGCACACAATTAGCAGCCCCTAGCGGCGTCGCAGTGATGACATTCTTCCCCGCAAATCTACCCTTTATCACAACCGCATTAACCTGTGTTGGAATCATATGGATACTTGTTTCTAGAATCAAAAACATTCCAGGGTTAGATTCTCTTGGTCGAGTTACATTAACTTTCTATGTTCTTCATTTCATCCCTCTAAGTCTGATGCATAGATTAGATGAAACGGGGGATTGGTCATTTACAACATCGATGATGATGACTATATCTTACACTTTGATATGGTGGCCATTAGCGATATTACACCAAGAAAAATGGCCAAAATTTTCAATTGAATATCTAATATCATGGGTAACTAAATTGAAAACCACCGCCCCTTAACGCTAAGCAATGACCGAGAAACTGTACATGGAAAGTATCGACGCCTGTTACCTCAAGTCATTTGATGCCAAAGTAATCGCAATTGATAATCAGAAAATAATACTCGATAGAACACTTTTCTACCCACTCGGGGGCGGACAAAACTGGGATATTGGTACCATTTCTGGTGAAACGGGAAAGATCAATGTTTCAGAGGTTCGTGGCCGGGACGATGTTGAGCACTTTGTAGAGGAAGATCACGCCTTGAATATCGGCGACAAAATAACTGGAGAAATCGATTGGCAGCGCCGCCATGCTCACATGCGAATGCATACTGCACAACATCTCGTTAGCGGTATTGTATACGAAATGTTTAGCGGCGTTAGAACGGTGGGAAACCAGATTCACCAAGATCGATCAAGAATCGACTTTAACCCAATAAGATTTGAACCCGAGATGATCGATAGGGTTTTCGAAAAGACCAACGAGGTAATCAAGAGCGACCTTTCAGTAAGCATAGCGGTAATGACACGAGACGATGTCAACAAAGTAATGCCTCCTGAGAGGACCAATATGGATTTATTACCTAAGTCGGTGAACCAATTAAGAGTGGTTAAAATCGGCGACGGAGCTGACTTATGCCCCTGTGCTGGAACACATGTCAAAGCACTTGGAGAAATTGGTGATATTGAATTTATAGGCAAAAAAAGCAAAGGAAAGGGTACACAAAGAGTGTCATATCAATTGGCTAACCCGTGAGGTATGAGGCACCAAAAAAACCCAAAACACCAACGAAGCAATAATTATTATAAAAACCAACTGAGCACCTTAAAGGTCTAAATCATCAACATCTAATAATCCGGAAATTCCAGTAACAACTTCAGACCAATCAGTTCGGGCTTGTTTTCTCTGTTCCAACACCTTCTTTTCGACAACATCAACAGCTTCTTCAGATGGACCTGCTGATTTTTCTATTGCATGTAACCGGTCACCCAATTCTAAATCCTCTCCAACTCTATCAGATCGATCTATCGGCTGAATTGTTTTGCTAGGTTTTGTTAGTGAAGCAGAGGGTTGTTCTGCATACGGGAGCATTTTACCAGCCTCATTCACTTGCTCCCTGCTAGGCCCTTCTTTGCCCCATGCGTTTTGATTACCGATATCTCTGATTGGACTAAAATCAATTTTCTTTCCTTGACTAGTAAAGGTTTCAACAATTTCTTTTGCAGTAGGCATCGGCGCTAATTCAACCAAGTCTGCCGCTAATCTTTGTTGTTCAGTCAAACTAGAGCCATGAACGATATCGTGATCATATCGGTGCGGAGACGCTGCCATCATTGACAGAGTTCGAGCAAAACGAAAGAGAGGGTCATCTTGCGGTGCTCTAGCAATCAACTCCCGGGTCTGGCGATGATTCTCAATACACGAGCGGCATCGAGAACTCCCAACCTCGTCAGAGGCATCACAACGTAGACAACAGGCTTGGAAACCGAGTTCCTTCATTGCCTTCCTCGGCATCGCCATGTCTTTGGATAGACATAGCAACCATGAAACCTCCGATAGTAGCCTTCAAAACTCAGCGCTCAACGTAAGAACATGGCCCGTGATTCTCGTGCGGACATCATCGACGACGATCCCTTCAGGGAGAAGCAATCCGAGATTCATCGCGTCCACTCACAAAGAGATGCAGGAGGTACAATTCATTTCAATCTCAGCGGTGAGAGCAATTCTCAACAACAGGGGATGTGGGGGGTAAATTTCCAACAACAACCGCAAATGCACGATGGAGGGTTGTGGCATTTCGGCGAAGAGGAAAAGCGCCACCTATTATTGGCCACTGGCGCTTTTACTCTAGCACTTGGTTTAATGAGAGTTGGAGGAATAATATTTGGCTTACCAACAATGGGCACTTCTGCGTGGTTATTCACTTTGATATTATCTCTGCCCGTGATGCTTATTGCGGTTGGCCCAGCCTTTATTCTTCACGAGATTGGCCATAAAATTGTAGCAAAATATTACGGCTGTTGGGCTGAATTTAGAAGCGACCCCCGTGGATTGAAGATGGGAGTTGGCATTTCGGCAATACTTGGATTCGTATTTATGGCCCCGGGCGCGGTAATGGTCGCAGGAAACGTGACTAGACGCCAAAACGGACACATCGCAATCGCCGGCCCCCTAGTCAACCTTTCACTATTTTTGATCGGAATCCCACTTGGTGGATTAATCCTGGTATTGATGGGCACAACCGAACCATCCGCAACAGGTTATCTTGTAGAAGACGGATTTAATTGGCAATCGATGGTTTGGGACGCAATTTCATTTTGGGTCAGCGCTAATCTCATACTCGGCTTATTCAATATGATGCCATTTGGACCATTGGACGGCCTCAAAGTAAAAGATTGGAACGAAGGCGCTTGGCTTGGATTAGTATTGATATTCGCAATACCCGTAATCTTCTGGTTCTCTACCCCGTGGTCCCCAATGGTCTTGGTAGTCCAATTTGCAAATCTATTCTAATGATTTACAATCAAGCACTGAATCAGAGAGTATTACCAATCGGTGTTTCATCAAGGTGGAAGAAACTGTAAGTAGCCCACCAAGTGATTAAATCAAGACCATCGACGAGATTACTCACTCCAGATTGCTCTTCACCATACCCCTTGTCGGTAGTGTCCATCCACTGTTCCATCTCCTCGAGGGTATCACAGGTTTGATGATAGCACCAATAACCATCGACCAATCCTCCAAACCCAAGAGTTACAGTACCGAGGTTATCTTGGAAACTCGCATGGTCTGAACGAGCAGTAGTGTCTTCGTAGATTATTATTTCAGGGCGATCTTTAGCTAACCAGTCATCGACCTTCCATGTCGCCGCATCAAAACCAGCACCAACCAAAACTTTCGTTTCCTGCTCAACACCAATCGCATCGGATGCAATCCACGAAGAAAGACCAACAATTTCTGGTTGATCTATTAAATCATGGTTTCCACTGGGGCCGATGTAAACCCGCATAGGCCATACTTCCTCGTCCTTTGGATATCCCTCTGGGTCGATTGTAGGTGCTGGGTCACCATGAGGCGCGCCACCGCCGCCCGGCCAGTTAACACCCGCCATATCGAGATTTACATAATTGGTAACCTCGACTTCAGGATTGTTTTCAAGTAGAGATTCAGTCCAATAATCACTACCTCTCTTACCGCCTTCTTCACCAGACCATAAACAAAAAACGATAGAATTGCGAGTTTTGAAATTTGCCATCGCTTCAGCGACAGTTAGAACCATACTTGTCCCTGCAGTGTTATCGTATGCCCCAACCCTTGTCCCATAGGTACGAGTCCCAGTGAGATGCGGATCGATTAGCACTGCGTTTGCAGGGGGTGCAATATCAAAGTGAGCTCCAAAGACCATCCACTTATCTCGGTCAACCTCGCCCCATTTATAGCCACAAATATTGTACGCTTCCGGATTTGTCTTATCAAAAACATCAGTGAATTCAAAACGTTGTCTTTGAACCTCTAGGCCATAATCGGTTAACTCGGTATCCAGCCATTCCACAGCATCTTCATACGCAACATTTCCTTGACCTGCCCATCGATCTAAGTAACCAACAGCACAATCACCAAGAGGAACCAATGGAAAACAATCGTTTTGGTCAAATGTTTCATCAGTAATATGATGGAGGTGATTGTAAACATCTCTGCCACTGATTATCCCAGCAGAATGCCTTCCGCCTTCTTCTTCAGAATAGGCATCAGACATTTCTCGTGATATCGAAAGCGGAACAACTCCAACAGGGCCTCCATTCTCCATACTGTGATTTACGGTTGAAAAATTACCCTTCATGATCCGTGAAACACCAGCAGCCCCAGAATCTTGAAAGCCGGTATTACCATACCAAGTTCTCCAAGATTCAGTAGCATCTCTTATTGGCCAATTATTGCGTCCAGATTCTCCTACCATAACAAGAGCCATATCGGTTCTTGGTGGTGCGAGAACACTAATTTGCACAGATTCATCAGAACCCAAATCAATAACGGTTGAATTTTGGATAAAACCAGTGACATCATCTTTTATTAGATATGGAATAAATACCGAAAGCGGTTTATCTGCTTTCAGGGTCATCGCTTGGAAAACCCCTCCGCTCAAAGTAGCAGGGGTGATGGTTACGTCGCCAGCAACAACTCCGCCGGACTCATCCTCACCAAAACATCCCGATAAGGGCAAGGAGACCATTATCAGCGCTAGAAAGACGGCCAATTTCCCCTGAGACATCAGATACTCGACATAGAGCCAGTATTCCAATGCTACGCATCTATGCGAAGGTTTGATAATGCTGTAGGTGTATAATTCACACTGAGAAGAGATGTCGACAATGATATCACCCCTGGTGCACGAGATGCTTAGAAGAAGACGACGGAAGAAAGAATTACGCCAACCCCGCAGAACCACCTATCTTTGGGCAAAGATGGTACGCGAGGAAGAAGAAGATTTAACCCCTTTAATCGAAGGTTGAAATCTTTCTCTAGCGTGATTTTATTATTCTAGATCACAGTGAACGTAAGTCTTGTAGCAGACAAATAGTTTTGTTTCTATTTTCCAGACTACGGAAACCACATTCCGCTTATGGGACAAGCATTATACAAAACTCAGCGGCAGGTTAAGTCGATGGCAACTGTCAAAGTAGGACAGAAACAGCGTGCCCTATTACGTTCAGTCCCTTCTACTTATGAAAAATCATTATCACATTATTTTGGTAATGGTATAATTGATGTTGAACAGGCTAGAATTCAACACACTGCATATGCCAATGCATTGAGAGGCGCAGGGGTTGAAGTGACTATTATCGATGGTAATGAAGACCATCCAGATTGTATTTTTGTAGAAGATCAAGCTATTGTGATAGAAGGAAAAGCCCTACTCCCTATACCGGGCCACGAATCACGCGTCGGCGAACAATTGGAGATTGCGAAGTTTTTAGAGGAACAACTAACCAAAGACAATCTTACCACAATGAACCCTCCAGCAAAAATGGATGGTGGAGATTTACTTCGATTTGGTGATAGATTTTATGTCGGTTCATCAGGTCGTACAAACCAAGAGGGTATAGTTGAACTGAGGCGATTTATCGAGAGCCTTGGCTACCATCTTACAGAAGTCGATATACCAGAAAACGCACTTCACTTAACCAGCATATCATCGACCCCTTCAGATCAGATTATTCTTGCACCCGAGGGCTTTCTGCCCAAGGATGTATTTGATCCATTGCCGAAAGGTTCTGAGGTGCTATGGATGCCCAAAGAAGAAGTATATGGCTGTAATACAATCGGCTTTGCTGATGGCACAGTATTGGTTGCAAAGGGCTACCCTACTGTCGAGAGAACACTTAGAGAACGCGGATTTAATGTTGTCTTATTGGAGATGTCACAAATTAGAGCAGCAGATGGGTCATTGACCTGCTGTTCAATATTCTATTAATGGCTCGCGGTGTTGAAATATCGGGGGCGTCTGGCTCAAATCAAGCAGGAGTTGCCAAGCTTGGTCAACGGCGCTGGGATGAGGTCCCAGTCCTCAGTGGTTCGCAGGTTCAAATCCTGCCTCCTGCACTTTTAACGCACTATTCCCCCCGCTGGTTATAAACTCCCCAGCAACGGTTCTGTTATGGTTGCTGAGAAAGAAAAACAAGAAATGATAGTCATATTGATTCAAATTAAAACTACCGATATGATTGTTAGGGCAGGAGGGATGTGAAGCCATGGAACGCCCCGGAAGAAGTGACTTGGCCAAACATTGGACACTTGACCCAAACATCACCTTTCTCAACCACGGGTCATTTGGTGCCTGTCCAATAGCCGTAATCGAGGAACAACGCCAGTGGCAAGACCTCCTCGAGAAGGATCCGGTTGCTTTCTTTGAGGACACTACTCCTGAGATATCATCTAAGGTTAGAGACGAATTAGGATTGTTTCTAAATTGCGCAGGAGATGACCTTGCATTGGTGACCAATGCCACAACAGGCGTCAATACAATTCTTCGTTCATTGGTGTTCAATTCCGGTGACGAGATACTCGTGCCAGACCATGCATACCAGGCCTGTCGTAACGCTATCGATTTCGTGGCACGGCGCTGGGGAGTAAAAGTCGTCACCTGTCAAATTCCCTTTCCTATCGATAGCGATCAACAGATTATCGATATTGTAATCGATGGCGTGACAAAAAACACCAAACTAGCATTAATTGACACCGTAACCAGCCCTACTGGTTTACGTATGCCATTCGAGCAACTGGTCGCTGAATTAGAAGGAAAAGGAATTCCAGTATTGCTCGATGCTGCACATGGACCAGGAATGACGCCTTTGGATTTGAATAAATCAGGGGCTTCCTATGTTACTGGTAATTGTCACAAATGGTTATGTTCACCAAAAGGATCAGCATTTCTTTTCGTTCGCAAAGATTTGCAACACCAAATCCACCCTCTCACTATTAGTCATGGAGCAAACTTCCCTCTCGATGGAATTAGTAGATTCAGACACGAGTTTGATTGGGTCGGTACAAGCGATATATCAGCATGGCTATCAGTTCCTAAAGCGATTACAGAAATGCAAAAAATAGCCCAATGCGATTGGCAAGAAATAATTCATAAAAACCGTAGTCTTTGTATCAAAGGGCGTAACATAATCTGTGAGACCTTAGGATTAGAGGTGCCCTGCCCGGATGAGATGATCGCTAGCATTTCAACCTTGAAAATAACCGACTCAGCACTGAACGCCTTTCTGAGGCCAGCGCACCAACCCGACCCCTTGCATGAGGTTCTACTTGAGAAATATGGTATTCAGGTCCCGGTTTGGAGTTGGCCATCCCCCGAGGGAAGGTATCTGAGAATCTCAGCCCAACTCTACAACCATATCGATGAATATCATTACTTAGCCGAATGTTTGGCCAAGGAACTGTAAATCTTCTTTAGAAAGTGAGCACCTTATCTGAATTTCTCACCCATTGTGAACATTCTGCCATTGTTGAATATTGAGCACCGTCGTAATATGGGGCTCCTTTGAGCACACCGCATCTTTGTTGACAAGTCCCACAGACTTTGACTTCCACCCCATCAGCAATCAAAGCCTTAGTCATTGCAACCATGTCTTCTATGCCAGTAGGGGGTTCAATTCCATCTCGAGCCAAATCAACACTATCGTTCATTAGAAAAATGCGCACTTCTTCGCCATCAGATAATAATTGACGCGCTAAACGTAGCGCATTCCAGGTCACATCAGTGCCATCGTATGGCTGATGATTCAATATTATTAGAATCGACATCAGAAAACCTCAGCGGAAATTTCTCTTCTTAGCACAACACTTCAAGAACTTCTTACCGCTATTACAAGGACACTTTTCCTTACCTAAGTGGCACTTACCAAATTGCTTATTGGAGCCACAATAACAACGCGCCTTCGAACTGCGTGGAAGCTTAGAGAATCTAACGATTTCTCCAGTCAACCCCTTATCATCATTTGCACGAGATTGTCTTGCTATCTGTTCTGCCTTACTCAACGAATTGAATTTTGCCAGATCATCATCCGAAACAAATCCATCTTCATCCATATCCTTTGGATGGTACGATGGTCTACTCATTCCAGTCGAGGTCTGAGCTGGACGGGCGGCTGCAGCCATTGCTGCTCCAGAAGGGCCACTTCGCGATTGTTGTGATCCGGAACTACGCATACTATCAGCCATGCTAGCGATATCTTCCTGAGTTTCGCGCATAGCCTGCATACTATCAGCCATTTCAGCCTGCATACCAGATGCCATACTCATCATTTGTTCACTCTTCGAACCTTCACCGATACCCAAATCCTCTTCACGATTTTCAATCATCGACATTAGATCTCCATAACCACCCAAGGGCAGATTATTCTTCTCTTCATCTATTTCGACATCTCTTTCAATTTTACGTAACCCTTTTTCAGAATTGGCATTATCAATACGCTTTTCGAATTTATTCATCCGCTTTTTCATTTTCATTTCGGACCTTACTGTCACTACACGATAAGCATACCCAAGAGCAGTTAGAACGAAGATAGAGGCACTGATGGCTTTACCATATTTTGTTTGAACCATCTCGACTAAAGGATCGATTTGGGAGCCAATGACAGGGATATTGGAATACCATTCATCCTCAGGGTCCTCATCGCTTTCAATATCATCAACAACTTCGTCTTCTTCAGTGATTAGGCAACCATTATTGTCAACAGGGGTGTTAGTTGGAGTCGATTCACACTCATCATTATCATCGGAAACACCATCACCGTCACTATCGCTATCATCTACGTAAAATGGGCAACCATTTCCTGGGAGCGTGGAATTAACAGAATCTGGATTAAGTAATTCCCATATTGAACAATCAGTACTGTTGTTGTTTGTACCGTTGTCTGTGCCATTACCTGTGCCATTCTCTCCTTCGCTTCTGGTGGCTTGAAGTAAAGTCGTAGAACTACTAACTTCATGTACCCCATCGAACACATTATCATCATACAGAGTAACCTGAAGACAGAATTTTTCAAAAGAATACATACTTTCAGTTAACATTACCAATCTATGTAATGATGGATGCGGAGCAGTTGCTGCATTAATGTCAAAATGATTCTCCTCTAAATCATCTCCAAAACCATCTAAGGGCAATGTAATTATGCCATTGGGGGTATTACAATCACTGTCTACTGAGGTAAGGCTCCAATTAATTGTATAAGTGCCGAGTGGACTTAGGTTCGCAACAGAGTAATCAACATCTAGATCCTCGGTGATTGACTGAGTCAGGTGGGCAAAAATCTCCGGACTACTAGTTCCATTTCCACCGGTATTGTTGCCGGTGCCATTTCCTTCTGGGGTAATCAAATCGCAATCATTACATGAAATAACCAATGTATTACTATTTTCATCATAATAGGCGATAAATATATCGCCATCACTATTGATTTCTGTTGAAATATGTTTTTTAGGACCGGCGGTACTATCTACGATGTAATCGTTCCATTCATTGTCCTTGTACACAGTATACTTGATAGAATTACTAGTACTATCAAAATATGAGATACTTATATGATCATCTTCGTTAAACATTATCGAAGTGTAAAGACCAGTATCACCATCATTAACTACAGTGTAATTCTCCCAACCATCTCCGTCAGAGGAGGTGTAACTTGCAATTTTCAAGGCACTATTTGTTTCATCATAATATGAAATATACGGGGCATTGTTCGTTGGATTAATAATTATTGAAGAAAACTTTCCAACAATCCCTTCGGTCTCAAGTTCGAGATCCCACCATCCAGAACTTCCGTGAAACGCAACATTCAAATCTCTACTTACTGGTTGATAATATGATATAAACGGAGCATCTAAGCTGCTTAGTGCGATTGATGTTTGGGTACCAACCGGAGAAAAAGCCGTACTTATATTATTAAACTTCACAAGAGGAAGGTTATTCCAGATGCCATTAGTTTTGTTAGCATACATCAGCCAGTATGAGTTAGTTGCTGAAGTGCCATTTTCGGCATCCCACCAATATGAAATATGTGGCGTGCCATCCGAAGAGAATGCTAGCGAAGTATCGCTGGCCGGATATTGATCAGCGACTTCAGACACCCATACCGTCGTAGCATTTAGTAAATCAACAACCTCGGAAGCAAACCGAAGGTCATTATTTGTGTTATCAGAATAGGAGATATGCGGGTGATCTTCTGAATCTAATGCAATTGAGCAAAACATACCAACATCTGCTTCGACACTAGTTGCACTATTAAGAAAACCATCAACATGAATAATAATCCATTCTTCTCCTTCAAAAGTTGCATATTTCAGATCAGAATTATCAGAGTCATAATAGCAATAATGCGGAGTTCCTTCGGAATCTAAGACACTATCAACATAGAGCCCAAAGTTACCGGAGGAATCAGGTACAGTTGTAGCTGACCATGAGAAATCATCATCATTATCAACCAGAGGGAAGTTCGCGCATGAAACCTTTTGATCGAGTATGCTAGTTGAAGTTCCATCAGAAGTACGTAGGATAAGCTCAACACAATAAGCGGTATCGTCAGTGATAACAAATTCTGAAAAAGTATCTCCTTCCGCCCAATTTATAAATTCAGTCTCAGTTTCACAATTACAGTCGATTGTAACGAGATCTGAAACGATGATAGTGGAATTAGATTGGAAAAACAAGTTTCGCTCTAAGTTATAAACGCTATTTACATCTA
>CAJIYT010000036.1 GCA_905181715.1 uncultured Candidatus Poseidoniales archaeon | reverse complement strand
CTTGTATGTAACATCCAATTTGACATCTAGACCACGATCTGTTTCTGTGATTATTTGGAGACAATAACTTCCAGCGTCGATATTGAAGTTGAGATTATAAGTCTCGCCTGGAGCAATATTTTCGATCGTTTGTAATTGGTTTTGGTGAGTTTGTTGGTTGCGTGTTGCTATTTGCAATTGGGCTAGTGAATTACCGTCCTCATCTTGAAAATCAGTCAATGCACCATTGATGGATTTTGTGCAATAATCCGCCTGAATAAGGAAAACCTCAATCTTGGAGGCGTCGGTTGGGATATTTTCCACTTCGATAATGATTTCAACTGGCACATCTGTATAATCTGCACCGGTAATCGGTAAACCAAAAATATATCCGGTTGGATAATCCTTAGCATAGCCAACTTCCATTTCGGTAGTCATTGGGAATAGTGAAAAAGAAAATAATATAGCGGCAAGACCGAGGTACATCAATACATTCCAACGTGATTTCTTCATCTTTTCTTGGCGTCCTTCCAACGAGGTTTTAGTCCGTATTTTTTCCTCCAAAGGAGTTGCTGACGTCGAATCATCGCTCACTGATTCTAAATCATCCAAAGAAGAATACTCGTCTCCGTACTGCTCGGACATACCTGATGCATCTGTTTACGCTTCTTGAAGTGAACGATAGCATTTATTCGCCAAAGAACTCATAAGTATGCGCTCGCGGCCAGAATTATGGACTTGCGTCTTGCTGTACTTTCTCGGGGACCTCGTCTCTACAGTACTCGGCGTTTAATCGAAGAGGCAAGAGCAAGAGGAATCGACGTATCTGTTATCGATCCTATGCAATTCTCTCTTTTCGTCAATGAAGACAATATCGACATCTTGCATCAGGGTAAACCATTCAACTATGATGCTGTTATCCCACGGATTGGCCATTCGATTACCAGCCATGGTGTTGCTGTTCTTCGTCACCTAGAACAGTTGGGCATCTGGTCTGCTAATTCCAGTAGCGGGATTATTCAAAGTCGTGATAAACTGCATTCGGGGCAGATATTAGCGCGCAATAAAATTCCAACTCCTGCCACTGCATATGTTAGAGATATGAAAGACGTAGGTCGTGCCATCGATTCTGTAGGTGGATTGCCAGTGGTGGTTAAGGTCACTCAAGGAACACAGGGCCATGGTGTGTTCTTGCGCCATACATTACATGAAGCCAGAAATCTGGTTCAGGGCTTATTGATGACTGGAAAAGCGGTTTTAGTGCAAGAATATATTTCGGAAAGCCATGGTAAGGATATCAGGGCTTTCGTCATCGGCGACAAGGTCGTTGCTTGTATGCGCCGTAGAGCGCGTGGACGTGAATTCAGATCTAATTTCCACCTAAACGGAACCGTTGAAAACGTCGATATAAGCGATGAATATCGTGAAGTCGCTTGTAGAGCTGCAAGGGTTTTGGGATTGAACGTAGCAGGGGTCGACCTTCTTGAAGGAGTAAATGGACCGCTGGTGCTTGAAGTCAACTCTTCGCCTGGTCTGGAAGGTATCGAGAAGGCTAGCGGAGCAAACGTAGCAGGCGCTATCATCGACTTCGTCTCAAATGATCACAATTTCGCAGAGGTTAATATGGATTTGATGCTCAAGACCGTTCCTGGAATGGGAGCACTTTCGATACACATGAAAAATCACCCATATCTAGTCGGGTGCACTATCTCAGAACTACACGGTAGTAGGAAACCTGCTGTTATGGCATTATCACGTGATGGTGATTTGATTTGGAATCCTGAAGACGAGACCCAATTAAGATTCAATGATGTGATTATTTGCTATGGTGAATTGGAAGACCTCAAATTGAATCTCCGTCAGAAACTTGGCCCAAGACCGACGAATCATGAGTCGAACCGCGACGAAGTGGATGCCTGAAGGGTAATCTCACGTCATCTTCATAGTGCATGGTGTAATCTGGCAACTGCCTCAGGGCAAGGGATGCACATCCGCTAAGGCGGAGGCGGTGACGCCAATGGAGATGGGAAAAAGGTCTAGACCACGTATTAGGCAGCAGGCTCGCCTTTACGGTGACGGGCCAGAACTGCCACCTAGGCTTACTCATCTTGCTGGTCAGCCATGGCTGGACGCCTATCGCATGCAATTGCGAAGTGAAGGCAAATCGGCTAATACATTGAAATCATATCTTTCTGGAATTCGCAAATTTATTGAAACCCCACTACCTGGTGAAAATATCCTAAGTGAGGCCCAAAGAGAGGGAATGATCATCTCACAACTTCTCGAACGACTCGACCCACACAATGGTCGAATCGATAATTGGATGCTATCGATGGTTGATCTTGCTGCTTCTACTATCAATGCTCGATTGGCTTCAGCAGCACACATTGTCAATTGGTTAGGACAAAGATGGCCTGACCATTTGACTAGACCAAGAAATAGTAAAAGACTCCCGAGAACTCTGACTAAAAGAGAATTGTCTTCGGTGATAGAGGCTGCATCATGCAGCGAAGACCCACTTGCATCGCTAGTGGTAACAATCCTTCTTGAAACCGGCTTAAGAGTAAGTGAATTATGTGACTTATCACTTGGTAATATCGACCTTGAAGATCGCAGTGCAATGGTTCATGCAGGTAAAGGAGATAAAGATAGAATGGTATTATTCACTGAGAGAACCGTTGAAAAAATATTGGCATGGTTACCGGTTAGAGAGAGCAGGGGTGCAGAAAGTGACAAACTCTTGATTTCACAGAACGGAGATAATCTTCAATCACGCGGACTGCAGCGTTTAATGGATAAATTAGCCGATAGTGCTGAAATTCCACGAGGGCGATTGAGTCCTCACGTCCTCAGACATAATTTCGCTACAGGTTTACTTGAAAGAGGAGCTGATTTAGTCAGCATTCAACGATTGTTAGGCCATGCATCAATTGCTACAACTAGAGTTTATCTTGAAATCAGTGACCAAACTTTGCGAGAGGTATATCGCAGAGCTCAATCTAGTAGTGAGGACTAATTCTCGATCTCTTTGCCGCGCTTTGGTATCGAAGGTGGTCCTTTCCATTCTCTCTCGGGCAGGATTTGATTACCGCTATGCCCGTCTACAGGACAATATTTGCCCGAACGACAGCGTGAACAATTATCTCGTGAAGGGCGGTCAACCGGTTTACGTAACCGGCCGTACTTTCTTCTTGGCACGACGCGAAATAATTGAACCAACCCTAAGGAGATTGGTATTCAGTTTCCCTTAGCACGCTTGATGATGTCAGCAAGACTTGGAGATTTTAGCTTCTTCTTTCCACCATCTACGACTTTCTTAGCCGTAGAAGCGGTTTTATCTGCTACTTTCCCAGAGGTCTTCTTAGCGACTGATTTGGCTTTTGATGCTGACTTTACTACAGATTCTTTAGTTTTCGTTGCCGCTTTTTTCGAAGAGGCTCGGGTTACTGTTGCAATCGATTTAGCCCTTTTAGTTGCAGCAACATTACGCTTTTTGGTAACTGCTGATGCTGCTTTGACAACTTTTTTGACATCACTTGCGGTTTTCTTCGCTTTAGTAGAGGTCTTGGAAACCGCTTTTTTGGCTGCTGCTTTTGCCTTTGCTGGAGCTTTTTTGGCTGCTGCTTTTGCCTTTGCTGGAGCCTTTTTGACTTTACTTCCTGTAGCAGAAAGGACCTTTTTCGCTAGTGCTTCACCAAGGCCTGCAGAGACAAGACCCTTCGTGCCCGCACGAGCAACTTTAGCGAGCGTAGTATATCCTGCAGCGATTAATTTCTCTGCTGTGGTTTTCCCGACTCCTGGTAATGAAGTAAGTGCGTCAAAAGTGGATTTATCATTAGATTCTTTGCCTGACATGAGTAACGCACCGTGTCGAGAGGTTTCAATCTGCTGACCATTTCTTACAAATAATTCTTGTGGCAGCCATGTTTCCCTTGGCTCATGGAGAACCATCTCGCAGACGAGTCATCAATTCTCCATGCCCAAGTCAGAAGGGCATCAGCAGAGAATGGTTATGATTCTGAAATGAATTTGCGTAGTGCAAATCATCCTGCAGTTATCAAAAAGATCTGGCTCGGAGACGTCTGTAAAACCCTGATTAGAGTGGTCCCCGGAAATAGCACTCCTTTGGTATTAGAAGCACCAACATTCGATGAGCAAAAATGGAAGATTTCTTTTTCGTCTGGTGATCTTTCTATTATTGTCGAAAGTAAACCTTACTGGGGGTTTGGTTTGATGACAAGATGTTATGCAAATACAATATCTCTCGAGGGCCCACTTGAATTGAGAGCGGCAATTATTCTAGATCTAGCAGCAAGTATTCCCCATAACCCTTGGGAAGTTTCACTGCGCTGGATGTTTTCACGACGAATTTGCAAAGTGGAAGAGAATGAAAAACGCTGGAAGACGCTTATCGATCACGCAAAGGAAGACTTAACAGAAAAGATTGACCATGTTTCTGATACACTGGCTAATGTCAAAAAGTTGCCAGATATCGAGGATTCAAATGTAGATATTTTGGCGGCTGAGAGTGACATCAATGCTGCTAAAATGGCTCTATCGGAGGATAACGCGCCGGCTGTAATGCGGGCAATTGCTCGAATCGAAGCCTCTATTATCAAAGCAGATCCGCGCATTGATATCAAAACCGATGTTCTCGATGAAGCCGAAGATGTCCTCTTTGAACACGTAATAGAAATTGGTGATATCACGGAAGTAGTAGTCGATCATATCCATGAAGAAGAGGATATTCCTTTCGTTGATTTAACCCAAGAGGAAGAGTGAACCATCCCTTAACTCTCCAAATGACAAGTGTTGCGAGGGTAGGCAGTGTACTGGGGGACTGAACACCCATTGTACTTCTCCATAATGTCTTGAGGGGTATGAGAGAACCCTTACGACTTCACAGGAATGATATGTCGGTTGTCTGTATCAACCCACAAGAGACGGTGTGAATTTTTAGCCTACACAAGGACTCATGATTTTTTCCGATAAAGCAAAACAAGTGGAATGCCGAAAAGAAACATCATAATTAAAATATCAGAATATTGAAGGATTTGATCAGACAATGATAATTTGCTTCCGTAAGAGGTATAACTTTCTAAAGACCAATCATCTCCATCAGTTGGTTGATGGTCTCCGTCAACAACATTGCCTGCTATGGTGAACCGTACATCTTCATCACTGTAAGGAGCTTTCCATTCGAGATCCCAAGTACGCTGATTCGCTCCAGAATGATCATGCGTAATTTCACCGTTTTCGGTGATGTATGTTGCCGAATCTTTGGAAGAAAAATCTCCATCGGAGGCTTTCAGATTGAATCCTCCCCTGTGACCTTGTTCTGCTTCTTGAGGGCCACCAG
>CAJIYT010000035.1 GCA_905181715.1 uncultured Candidatus Poseidoniales archaeon | reverse complement strand
GTTGAGCAGGTTGTGCAGGTTGTGCAGGTTGTGCAGGTTGTGCAGGTTGTGCAGGTTGTGCAGGTTGCTGGTATGCAGGTTGTGCTGGTTGTTGATATGCAGGTTGTGCAGGTTGCTGATACGCAGGTTGTGCAGGTTGCTGGTACGCTGGTTGTGCAGGTTGTGCAGGTTGCTGATACGCTGGTTGTGCTGGTTGTGCAGGTTGTGCGTATTGTTGGTAAAAGGTCTCACCAGTGGCAGTGGTTTGGCCAGGCAATCCAGCTGGTGCAGCATCGTATTTTGGCTCGAAAGAAAAAGCAGAATCCTGCATGCCAAGTCCGAGGACATCAGCATCCTTTGGTCGACGGCGTAGTATCAATAGAAGGGCTAATATTACAATGATAAATGCTGCAATAGTCACTGTCATGGTAGCAGTGCTTGCAGAACCGAAAGCGCTATCTTCGATAACCTCAGTTACTGTAATACTGATAGATGCAGTTGTAGATTCACTATCATCATCGTAAACAGTAAGGTTGACCAAGTAAGTACCTGGCTTGTCAAAAGAAATTGTAAACTGTTCACCAACTCCATCTTCAAATCCCGGGATTGTTGGATTATCCCAGATATAACGTAGAGTCAATCGATCTGATGCGCTATCAATTGAATTGCTGCCACTGAGGGTAATATCTTCTCCCTGGGTGATGATGAATCCTTCTTCAGCATCATCTATCACTGCAATCGGTCGTTGGTTGATCACATTGATTGTTATTGAATGGTAATCCCACGCTCCATCGTCATCCCACACATTTACTGTAAGTAGATTAGAGCCAGAATATCCTTTTGAGAATTCTAGTTCTGCTCCGGGCAGGTCACAATCATCGTAGAGAATACCATTGTCATCACCATCAGTATTTGCATCGAGATCCCAACAATAGGTCAATTCATCGGTATCAGTGGCTTCAGCAATCAATGGGATGGCGTCATCCTCTGAAATATTGTAACTATCATCCATCGCTTTGAGGACAGGAGCAAGATTTTTGACCATGACTCTTTCAAAGATGATTTGACTAGTCGCACCATTGTCATCAGTTGCTTTCACTGTAATCTCATGGAATCCGGAAGTATTCCATGATAGATTTACTTCTGAATTAGGACCATCAGTTGAAATACTCCAGTTTGAGTCTCGGTCTGATGGTTTCCAATTAATTATCAATCCATCTTTATCGAGTGTACTATCATCAGCTGTGATTCGTAATTGTACCTCCGTACTTTCATTGATACTCCAAACGCCACTGGCAACATCTTTCTCGACAAATACACCATTGGCCCAGAATTCTATTTCACCGATGGTTGGGTCGACATTTAGCACCTCTAGTTGTTGTGAGATAGTTACCGATTCTCCATCATCATCAGTGCCAATCAAGGTGATGTCCATCATTCCTTCTTGCATAGCGGTAAAGGTGCAAGTTGGACCTAATATAGTTCCATCACAGAAAGTGTCGGGCCATGAAAAAATAACTTGCTGGCTTGGATCTTCGGTAATGGTGTCTTGGTCATAGGCATCAGCTACTTGAAAAGTAACTTGTGTTCCAACATCGACTGCTATTGGACCAGTTAGGTTGAAAGTAGGCGCTCGGTTGAGAATATTAGCTTGTATCGTAATAACATCCTCGTCCAATTCATCATCGATGGCGATAACTGTAACGTTCCAAGCCCCATCATCATTCCACATATAATCAATAACGCATGTCTCAGAATCAATAGCATCTATTAATAACGGTGCATACTCAATTTCGAATCTACAAATTACTTCGCCACCATCTTCATCGAAACTTGTTGATGCATCGATAGTGACGTTTTCAAAGGTGTATTTCCCTTCATCGATAATGGCATTAGCAGTTGGTAATCGACCGATGTAAATAGAAATCGATGCCATATTATTGGAGCGATTAGCATCCTCGGTAACCAGTTCATCTGGGTCGACGACGAATCCCAAGATTTGGTCACCAACTTCGGTTGCTTCTGGGACTGTCCAGTTGACGGTAATCCGTTGTTCTGTATATGGGGCAACACCTGGGATCGATGAGCGAATAGTAGAACCATCAGGGGTTGTAACCTCTATTTCCGTTGCTGGAGATTCAAAAATACCCCGGTTTTGAGCCGGAATTGAAAATGATAATTCGTCGTTTGGTAAAGCATTATAGCCATTTGACTGAGAGAGGACTGTAGTCACTCCACCTCTATTTCTCTCGACGATTATCGAATCAGCTTTGGCAACCAAGTCGACGCCTACAACTGATAGATCCATGATTATAGTTGCAACACCAATTATTTTTGTAACGGGGTCCCAGACGATAACTCCGTTACTCGTGTGGTCATCACCGGCGGGTGAATCATCGAGAACATCGGAAACATTGAGGGTCATTGTAGAAAGACCACTGGAGGAAGTTGTGGTAGATACATATGTTGAAGTCATCTCATATCTAAGTTGTAAATTACTATTTGGCACACCGGTTCCTGAACTACTAGCATAGGTTGCACTGATTAATTCTTCAGCATTAGGTAGAATTGCTAGATATTGTGGTTCGACAATGATTTCTACATCCCGATTTCCTGGATTTGAAGCGGCAATCACATTGGATGAATCGATTGGTCGATATTCTTTGAGTAGCCAATCGATTTGGAAGCCAGCAGAATTATCCACTCTACTCCATGCATAGTTTCGTGCCTCAGGGCAGAACCATTCAAAGCCAGCATTTATTCCGGTTTCATTCCATTCCATTATCTTCAATGAATCAGCACATCCACTATATTGAATCGTGGTGCCATCCTCGGTTGGTACTCCAGAATTAGTGATTTGCCAACTATTATTTTCAGGACCTTGGGTTTGGAATTCATTCGGGTCGAAATAATCGGAAGTACCAGTGACGATGGTTTGAGAATAGAATGTTTGATGCCATTGATCCCCGGTTCTAATCGGGAAATCTCTCTTTTCCTTTACCGGTTCATAACTAGTGAAGAAGTTGATATCTGCTAATTCACAATTTGTAAACCAGCATACAAATTGTGAATTCGGAAAGAATTCGACGAATAGATTGAATTCACTACTAACCAATGATAAATCGTTTACTCTAAAAATATCTATGCCATCATAATCGACATCGACACTTCCAAGTTGCCCCTCAAGTTCTGCCCCATTTGCGCCAGTGGTAAACACGCCAGTGATAGTGACTTCGTAAACCAAGGTCTGAGTACCATTTAGAGTCATGAATAGAATATTGGTAACCGTGACGCTTGTATCACCTGTGAGAGTAACTATTGATGCAGCAACATTGGCTTGTTGTAGCAATTTTAGAACATCGAATTGGGTTTCGTAGATCCACTCGTCACCAATTCTCCAAGTTGGGACATCGTAAACACCTGTAGATACGGCATTGCTGCGCTTATCATCCTCAAGAAAATCAACTGCTGTCAACGGAAAAAGCAGCAGCAGCGCTAGAATAAAAAGACTCGCGACAGAGTTGCGCATGTCTGCTCGTTTACGAACTCGGATTTCATCCTATTGGCCCGGTGTCTGCTCAGATTCAACGTATTGATGGCCATAATGTTGCCATTGATCCTCTGTCCAACCCGGGGGCAAACCACCTTCGGGAATCGGTGGTGTATTGAGGAATGCCGAAGCCTCAGGGGCCTGAATCGGAGGTTGTGCTATAGTGTGTTCCAGTTCTCCATCCCAAAGTGAATCATCACTACGTTGATTCAATCTCCGGACAGCGAATAGCACACCCAAAATTACTAGAGCAATCAACATGAATTGAACAGTAGGATTAGCCTGATCGCCAGCAACACCATTGACCACTTCTTCAAAGATGGTTCTATCTGGACTCAGAACTTGAAGTTGGAATTGTTTGCTAGCAGGATATTCTGCATCTTCGTCCCATGCAATCACAGTAATCGTGTATATTCCTGCTATAGGGAATGTGTATTCTACTGCTTTCCCAATCAGGTCAGGGTCGTTATTAGCAATACCGTCACCATTACTATCAGTTGTAGAATCAAGATCCCAAATCACCATCAGTCCCTCAATATCGGTAGTAGAATCAGTAGTGCCATTTGCACTAAGCCATATTGGATTTCCAGCGATTACATTCTCTAGTGAAGTGATACGAATCGTGGGTGGAATATTGAGGACTCGAATAGCGGTTGAAGTCGAATTCCTCGCCCCATCATCGTCACTTACGTGAAAGACAACAGTATGATTGCCGGCGACATCCCACGACCATTGCAAAGTACTGCCATTTACATCACAATCATCATCAGCACTACCAACTAAATCACTATCGACGCCAGGGTCAACATCCCAACACATCTGGAGAGAGTCACGATCTGAGGATGTATCCGATGCATTTCCGATCAAGGTAATACTCTGTCCTTCAGCAACCGGTAGGTTATCCAAAAGTGGAGTGATAGTTGGTACTACATTTCTGACGTTTACCCAACGCTCGATTACCCCCGAATCAGCCCCTTCGCTATCAGTGCTAAGTACAGTGAATTTGTGTAAGCCGGATTCATTCCAAGTTTGCATCAATTTAGATTCTCGTCCATTTTCTTCATGGCCTAGGTCCCAACTGTAATGCAAATCATAAACATCATCGCGACTATCTTCAGCTCTCGCAATCAATTCTACCTCTTGATCCTCATCGATATGCCAAGTTAGTTGACCATCCGGGATGATGATGCCGCCATTTTCCCACATTGTTATCGCCATGTCATGAGGTGCGATATTGGTAAAATCTATTTCGATAGAAGTGGTTGTAATCTCTCCATCATCATCACTACCATAGGCGGTAATGGTTTGTAATCCTTCGAAAGGAGAAGTGGTTGTACAACGACGGGTATAATATCCTTCAAGACAATTTGATTCGGGCCAATATACGTCGACTATACCTGGCCAATCATCCTCAGAATCGATGTCGAAAGCAAAGGCTTCGACAGTAACCATATGTTCAACTCGAACTTCAGTGCGCGCGCTTTGTAATTGGATTACTGGCGCACGATTAGCAATGACTACGACAAATTCATCCGATACTAAATCTGCTTCATCATCGATTACAGTGAGATTTACGATATAATCTCCATCGTCTATCCATTCGTATTCAATTGCACAATTATCGGCGATGATTTTCTCATTGGCACGAGATCTACTGCCATCATCGTATTCGATTCTAAAGATACAACTTACCTCACCCCCATCCTCATCAAATGTATTTTGGGCATCTAGCGAAATCGCCTCCAAAGTTTTCCCTGATGTTTGGCTAAAAACTATCGTTGGCAAAGTGCCGATGAAGATATTGATCATAGCCAAATCATTTCCAGAATCAGCATCGCCTGAATTGATACCATTCGGATCTGCTTCCCACGATAATGAACTATTGCTAATCACTGCATCTAATGGAACAATCCATTGTACGGTAAAGGTCTGTTCTTGAAATAGGCTCAGTGGATTGAGATTGTAATCTGAACTGTTACCATCTGGTAAATCTATTCTTACTTGTGTAGCAGAACTAGTGGAAATCCCGCGGTTGTACACCGATAATTCGACATCCAATATGTCCCCTGGTAATGCCATATAGCCCGAAATGGCATTCAGATTGGTAATAACCCCACTCCTGTTGCGGGCAATATTCACTCTTTCGATAGCAGCAACGAGGTCGAGTGCAACGACATTTTCATCGAGAGTAATACTAGCGACACCCATTCTCCCATTTTCAATGGCGATAATACCGTGACTAGCATAATCGATCAAGGTTGGTGATGCATCGAGATAATCACCCAAGTTGACAATAAACCACGCCGTACCATTATTTGCTGTAACCCCATTACTGATTTGCTCTCCAATTTCATGACGTAGTTGGACATCTACTCCTGTTCGTGGCGAGCCACTGGAATCGGTCAGGTTAACCCACACCTCCATTGCAACATTCAGTGCAGTAACGGGAGCTGAAAGTTCTACTTCGACCAAATTATTTCTAGTTCCTGGGTCACTACTGGGTGTGACTCCGCTTGAAGAAACAGGAATGTATTGTTTCAATCTGAAGTCGATTACCAAGCCGATATCCTCTTCGGTGTGAGTCCAAGCGTAATTATTGACTTCAGGGCAATACCATTTGAAAGATTCTTCAGTTCCGTCATCGGCATATGATCGTAATTCATACGATGCTTCACAGCCGGAATAAGCGATTTGTTGATTATAATCATCAATCGGTCGGCCGATAGCGGTTACTTCCCAATTGCTGTGATTTTGGCCAGAAGTAGGTGCGGGAAACGGGGTGATATAGTCCGAGGCTCCACTCCAAGAACTGGTTGAGAAATAGTTGGATGTCCAAGTCTCACCATCTCGTAAAGGGAAGTCGTAATCCTCCTTTGCTGGCGCATAGGTCGTGCTAATGGTGATGTCGGCGATGTCCCTTGTCAGCGAGGACAATCCATAGGGAATGAAGCGCACAAATAACGACAAATCACTACTTATTGTTGCCATGTCACTTGCTCTAATTACTTCATCAAGGGTATATTGTATCTCGACGTTACCCGTATAACCGTCGAGTTCGACGCCATCTTTATCAAAGTCCGCAACCGCTTGTAAATCGTAAACTATGGTCGAGACATTGTCGACGATCTGTTGACGTATCGCTTTGACCGTGGTGGTTGTATCGCCCCTTATCTCACCAACTGAAGCTTGAACTCCCGAATCAGTAATCAATATCGTCGGATCAAAAACCCCTGAATATATCCATCTGTCGCCAATTCTCCAAGTTGGAGTGTCGCTAACCCCGGGGTCACTACCACCGTTCAGCGGCTGTGCACTAGCCACTTCAATCAGTGGAGTAAGCAGTGGTAATAGTAGGGCAAATACCACTACTAGACCTGTCCGCATGCCTACGGCATGTGCAAAGCGTCTACATCAATGCGCTGCTAGCATTCAGAGTAAATCTGCTAACTCATCTTGGATGATTTGCACTGCTTCAAGAATTTCGTCCTTGTGGCGAGCACCGGTAATAACCATCTTACCCGATCCAAAGATCAGACAGACTACCTTAGGATAGTCTAACCTGTAGATTAGTCCTGGGAATTGCTCTGGCTCATATTCGACCTTGTCGAAGGGTAGATGGAAGGTCAGATTGTTGAGATTTAACTTACGGGGAAGACCAGCGAGTGGTGCACCCTTTGCCAAATCATTGGTATCCATCTTCTGAAGTCCATCGTAATCCTCTGGGTAGTGAAGGGAATAGGTTGCGACCATGTTCTGTACTTCGATCTCGACATCCTTCAAATCCCATGTGGTTATTCCAGCAGAGCGCAAATCTTCTATCATGCGCTCGATACCAGTGTGAATATTGTCTTCGTTCTTACCGCCTGTGCATACTGCACGTCCGGAGCGGAACATCAGAATTGCCAACTTTGGGTCGGTAACACGGTAAACTACACCAGGAAATTGCTCAGGCTCATACTCACAATTGAGTTGAATGGCTATGTCGGGTAAATCAAGCTCCTCTGCAACGCGGGTCGAAGCGACCACGTTGACCACAGTAAGACGGTCTTCGTCGTTCATGGCGGGGCCTCATTAGACCCCCTATATAAAGGCGATTTCATTTTTCGAAGGGATTCCACAGTGGTTTATCTGTTGCTTTATCCCCTTGCAGTCCCATAGAAGCCAAACGTGTAATCATAGTTCGTCCTCCCGCTAATTCAATTGCCTCAGAAGTACGTTTTGGCTCATCAGTCAGTGCAATCATACATCCTCCACCGCCCGCTCCGGTTAATTTAGCACCATAGGAGGTGGGTAGAGCGGCGGCGATCAAGCGTTCCAATTCAGGACAGGAAACACCGAGTGAACGCAATAGGATGTGATTTTCCGTCATAGAATTACCAATTGCGTTAAGATTTCCCTCTTGAAGTGCAGTAATACCGCGTCGAGTTACCATGCCAATTGCATTGATGATCTGCTTCATTTCCGGATTTGTTTGCAAGGATTGAGCGACCTTTTCCACCTGAATAGAAGTTGGAGAATGAACCTCGGTATTGCCTATTACCAACCATGTATTCTCTAGAGAAGCGGGTAGTCTAAGCGAGTGAATCTCCCATTTAGTCTCCTTTTCGGGAGTATTCAAAGTACGACTATACAGCCACTTTGCCTCATCCTCAACCTTGTCTGAAAGGAGGATACATCCGCCATGAGCACAAGTCGAGGAATCTATTGGACTCGCACGGCCGCCCTGTGCATTAGCTTCAACCGCATGGGCGAGGATAGCACATTCATCGATATCGATTGATTGCTTGCCGGTAATCAGTATCTCTCCCGATCGGTTTTCTCCAGACGAATTGTAGACATCGTTTTCTCGTGCCGATGACCATCCCTCGCACCAATTACCCTCCGAATCGGTATGCCTACCTCTCATACTGCGTAGCACAGCGGCTGCGGCAACACTCAACGCTGCTGAGGACCCCAAGCCACTACCGGGCGGAATTTCGGTATGAATCTCTATTGAAAGTGGAGGACCATCAGCCCATAAACGATTTTTCAAGGTTTGAATATGTGGGTGACGTTCAAAGTTAAGTGGCATACCATCGAGCCACCATTGCTTCGAGGGACTAACTTTCATCGTCATTCTCTGGTCGATAGCCAAAGCGATGGCAGGGTGGCCGTAGACTACTGCATGCTCGCCAAAGAGGATACACTTCCCCGGAGCACTAGCCTTCGCCATGATATCGGCACGTTGGCAGTGTCCTTAGCGATTGGCCTTATCTGCCGTTGGATTGAAGGACTGCACCTTCATGGGTGAGCCATGCAGTACCCGCTCGACGTCATGTACGGGCCGATATCAGGTTGGTTGATTCTAGCGGTATTAGCAGTAATTTCCATCTCATTCTTCACTTATCAAGTGCAGAAAGCAACCCGATTAGTGATGATTGGAGCGAAGGATGACCGTTTTGATTCATGGGGCTTGCGATTGAAGGAGACACTTACCGTTTGGTTGGGTCAACGCAAGGTGCTTGAGGACCCAGTTGCTGGTGTTATGCATGTGTTGATGTTCTGGGGTTTCCTGATGCTGTCGACCGATATGTTCGACCTTGCGACCGGTGATTGGTTCAGCCGAACGCTACTGCCAGAATCAGTAGTAGGCCCGTGGAACGGTATCGTTGAATTGGGTTATACTTCGGCATTGATCGGTTGCACAGCGGCCTTACTGCGTAGGGTAGTATTTACTCCAGAGAAACTCAAGGGCAAAAGTCAACTTGAAGGTAATGCAATCCTACTATTGATAATGACGATTTGCACCACTTCTTATGTCATCGAAGCTGGTCATGGCGCTGATCCATTTTGGGAGCCGATTGGTGCATGGGTTGGAGGAATTCTCGCACCGACTCAACTTATTGTAAACATCGCTTTTTGGGCTCATATGCTGGCGATTTGCATCTTCCTCTTCCTCATACCAATCTCCAAGCATATGCATTTAGTAATGGCATTACCCAATGTATTCTTTTTCAATACCAAGCCGATGGCAGTGATGAACCCGCTAGAGGTCGCTGAAAACGGCACTGCGGTTCCCTTGGAGGAATTGACAGTCGAGACTTTTGGTGCCAGTTCCTATACCGAATTGACCTGGCGTTCTCTGATAGATGGTTGGGCTTGTACCTCGTGTGCTCGTTGCCAAGATGTCTGCCCCGCATATGCTAGTGGTAAAGCCCTCAACCCGATGCAAATAATTCATGATGTGCGTGATTATGCCAATGAACATCATGCGGTTTTATTGGCGGGCGAGAAACCAGAGGAGGATATCATCGCCCGTTTTGGTGAAGAATCGGTATGGGCTTGCACTACTTGCCATGCTTGTGTCGACGTCTGTCCGGTCAATATCGATCCCGTGACAAAATTGACCGATGCTCGTCGTCACCTGATGATGGAAAGAATGGAATTCGACGAATCGGTAGAGGAGGTAGTACTACCATTGATGACTACAATTGAGAATCTTGAAAATGATTCCAACCCCTATGGAATCCCTGCCCATGAGCGAGGCGATTGGGCCGCAGATCTCGATGTTAAAGTGGCAGAACCTGCTGAATACATCTACTTCGCTGGTTGTGCTGCTAGTTTCGATGAACGCAATAAGAAGGTTGCCCGCGATACGATAAGTGTGATGAAAGAGGCAGGGTTAGATGTCGGAATCCTCGGTATGCAAGAGGGTTGCAGTGGTGATGCTGCACGTCGAGCTGGCAATGAATATCTCTTCCAGATGTTGGCTGAAACCAATCTTGCAACTTTTGATGAACTCGGAGTAAAGAAAATCGTAGCCTCATGCCCCCATTGTTTCCACACACTTGGCAAAGAGTACAAGGATTATGGTGGTCAAGATATCGAAGTGATTCACCATTCACAATTAATTTCTCACCTTCAGGAAGAGGGTAAATTACCTGAGCCGAAGCATGATGGAAAAATCACCTATCACGACCCTTGCTATCTCGGACGGATCGGTGGTGAAACCGAAGCTCCCCGTTCAGCCATTGGTGGTGTTGATGTCGAAACCGAGAATCATGGACGCAACTCCTTCTGTTGTGGCGCAGGTGGGGCACAAATGTGGATGGAAGAGCAGGTTGACGATGAACACGATCGTGTCAATGTTATTCGCGCCAAAGAATTGGCCGAGACCGGTGCCGACACCGTAGCCGTAGGTTGTCCATTTTGTTCTACAATGGTCTCAGATGGCTTGGATACCATCGAATCAAAGATGGAAGTCAAGGACATTGCTGAAATCGTATGGGAGCAGATTAAAGCCAACGATGCTAAAATACAGACGCTCAAATCAGAATCTGTTGAAGCTAGTGCGTGAAGAAGAAAATCAAACCGTGTCAAACAAAAGACCAGTACTGGTTTAATTGCACCTTTGCTACTACTCTTCGCTATCGTCTACAGTTCCCCGTATCTCGGATTCATAAGACCATATTAGTAACATGGAACTAATGAAGAAGCCATATTCAGCCAAGGCAGCCCAACGTACCCAATGTTGAACGAGATTCAAGTCGATAGGAGGCGTCAGAGCCTCGGGATTTTCCAGAAATGCCTGAGTCATAGCATAACTCATAACCAGGTGACATAATATGGCTGCTCCTAGATAGTACAAACGCATTCTAGAGCGAGAATTCTGGTTACCATAAATCCCGACATAGGAGAGAATACCCCAGCCCAATGACCCATAGAACAGGTTCAAAGCGGTTATTACATGTAATACTGGACTAGAATATATGTCAAAAATACCGACTAAAATCATGTTTGAACCGGAAAAAACTCCAATTATCATTGCTATGAATGTGACTTTTGGTCTAATTGCAATATCCTTGGTATGATTGTATAATCGCCAAGCTGTAATGATTAGTAATAGGCCTGAAAAAACCAGGGTCAGTAGGAATATCCAACCTTCTGGTCCGGATGGATGAGCTGATTCAGAGATGAAGTAGGGAAATGCACGATGGTTAGGTCCCAAAGCATAGACTATCATAGACAAATGTACTGACACTATTGGGAAAAGCCATGATAAACGAGCGAATAATCGATTATCGATCATAACACAGCCTCTACTGTATCCTTTATGCAAGTGTCAAAATCCTTCCATACTAGCCCGAGTTCATTCTCAGCTCGGCTGGAATCATAAAGCGAATCTCCTTTGAAAAAGCCCTTAACTACACGGCGGGTCAAAGTGCGAGGTTTACCAAAGATGCCACCTATCCAATCTTGGAATACCGCTAACGGTACCAGTCGGTTAGGAAGGGCTCTCTTGGGTGATTTCGTTTGAGGATAGAGTTGTTTGATACGGCGCATTATATCTGCGATTGTATAAGTTGTATGAGGTGCAAGGATATAGCGACCAGAAGCATCATCATTCTCGAATGCAACTATGTGTGCATTTACTACGTCATCGACATGAACACAGGGGAAAGGGATTTTCAGTGAGAATGGGTATTTACCCTGTATAGCATCTTCAAAGAAATCTACACTTGGAGTTTGTCTGAAAAAGTTCCCACCGAGAATTGCACTGGGATTAATTACTCTGAGATCTAGGTCTAATTCTTCTGCTAAAGACCAAGCGAGTCTTTCACTTTCGGTTTTGGCCCTAGAATAGGGTTCTCTTACACCATCGTGCCAAAATGTGTGGTCTTTGATCACACCTTTCGGAGTAGAGCCGACCGCTGCTGTAGAAGAGGTATGGACAATTCTCTTTATTCCGGCAGCAGCAGCAGCGCGAAATACATTTTCAACACCGATATTAGCAGTATCGAGAATAACCTGGGCATCTCCTGTTGTCGAATAGACGGTAGCAGTGTGAATCAGACCATCAGCGCCTTGCATTATCTGTTGCCATGACTCAGATGAGAGAACATCAGCAACTTCGATAATTAGATTTTCAGAGTTCTTATACCCCTTGAGGGGCTCACCTTTAGCAGAATCACGTACAGTTGCTACTACAGAATATCCCCTGTTGAGCAGTTCTCTAACCAAGTTATTGCCGATATGACCATTGGCACCAGTGACTACAATTCTCTTGCCACTCATATGGTGTGCCAATGACACTGCCTAGATGAAACCTATTACTGGGCGTTAATTGATATGGATGTGACACTACCACGGGCTAATGCCACTACGGGTACATGATACCAGACGTCGTGAGAAGGTCGATTTTTCGACTATGTCTCCAGGCAAGGTCTCGATGTACATCTGTGGTGTGACGGTTTACGACTTGTGTCATTTAGGACATGCGCGTTGTTATCTGGCATTTGATTTGATACATCGATGGTTAGAGAAATCTGGTTTCGATGTGAATTACATCCAAAATTTCACTGACATCGAAGATAAAATAATCATTAGGGCACAAGAAAACGGTGAGGATTGGCGAGAGTTGGTCGATCGCAATATAGCAACTTATTTTGAGGATATGGATGCATTGAATATCCTTAGAGCCGATAAATATCCCCGTTGTACAGACTACGTCGAACAAATGATCGAAATCATTACTGATTTGATTCAAAAAGAGAACGCCTATGTCGCTGATGATGGCGTATATTTCGATATTGAATCAGCACCGGAGAAATATGGTAGTTTAACTGGTCAAAATATCGAAGCAGTCCGCCAAGGAGCAGGTGGACGAGTAGATGATACCGGCTCTAGTAAGCGTGACCACAAAGATTTCGCATTGTGGAAGAAGGCTAAGCCGGGTGAACCGACTTGGGATTCACCATGGGGCGAGGGTAGACCGGGTTGGCACATCGAATGTACGGCGATGAGCATGGAACTTCTCGGGGCACAATTCGACATTCACGGTGGCGGGCACGACCTACGTTTCCCCCATCATGAGGCAGAGATATTCCAAGGCGAGTGTCATACTGGGATAGAACCGGTCGTTCATCACTGGTTGCACAATGGTTTCGTCAATATAGATGGCGAAAAGATGAGTAAATCACTAGGAAACTTTTGGACTATCAAAGAGATTCTAGAGAAAGTAGACCCAATGGTTCTCAGGCTGGCATTAATCAATGCGCATTACCGCTCGCCAATTGATATGAATGAACAACTTCTTACTGATGCTGAGAAAAACATGGCTCGCATCGAGGACACATATCGCAAAGTACTACTGGCGGAGGAAGAAGAACCGGTACAATTACCACGGGCTGAAATCACCTCAGGACTCCCTCTTGGACGCTCATTGGGTCTTCTCGAAGTAATGGCTTCTGACTTTGCCAAAGCCATGGATGATGATTTTAATTCTCGAGAAGCGATTGCCAAATTATTAGCAGCTATGCGTGAAATCTCTCGTATGATGTCAGAACTAAGCGGTGATGATCTTGCAGCATATGCTGGATATTGTGTTGAATGGATTGAGGAACATGCGGGTCAGATATTGGGACTTCTCAAATCTCGCGCTGAGATTCTTGCCGAAGCAGAAGAAGATCCAAGAAGAGCCGAAATCACAGAGAAGGTAGAACAATTGCTGGTAAAAAGAGCAGAGGTAAGGACAGCCAAGGATTGGGCAGCAGCCGATGCAATCCGCGATGAATTAACCACGATGGGTGTTGTCGTGACCGATACTAGTGCTGGACCAACTTGGGATATTCTGTAATCCAGTCGTCAGTATCAATGATGTGGTGAAGGTTTGAAAGTCTTACAGCCTTTGGCGGAGTTGTGCCAAATAGCAAATGCTGTGCAATTTTACTCTGCGGCGGTAAAGGCAGTAGACTTGCTTCACAAGGGATTGACACACATAAGCCGTTGATGCACTTACTGGGCAAACCATCTTTGCTTTGTGTAATCGATCAGTTGTATGATTTGGAAGTTGATTTTTCCTCGATTATCGTTGTTGTACCAACCGAGCGCATCGAGCAATATCAACTTGCTACAGCAGGCCGTGATATTACCATCGTTGGACAGAGTACGGCGCTTGGCACTGGTGATGCCGTAATCCAAGCAATAGCGTCTATTCCCGCTGAAATCGAACACGTCTACGTTTCTTTTGGAACTCAACCTCTGGTTAGAAATGAGAGTATTTCGTTGAGTCTTGCCCATCATGTAACCAATGATTTAGCATTCACTCTGCCCACTACAATGGTGGAAAATCCCTATGCTCCATTGGTCAGGGATGAGAATGGCGTGGTTTGTGACTCGGTAGAAACCCATCTTGAAGGTTCAAAGAAACTTGAGTTCGGTGAAGCAAATGTTGGTGGTTATTGGGCGAGTATACAAGCCCTGAAAGAAATACTCTTTCCTATGTCATCCACGCGCTGGAACTCCAAGAGTTCCTGTTATGATACCGCTTCTGGCGAACTTGGATATCCCAATGAAATGGTTAGAGCATGTCTTGCAGCAGGGCTTGGTGTTGATGGATTACCCTGTTCTGAACCCGAGGAAATGATGGGTATCAAAACCTT
>CAJIYT010000034.1 GCA_905181715.1 uncultured Candidatus Poseidoniales archaeon | reverse complement strand
GGTGAGGCTCAGCTCCCAATATTCCACGGCAGCGATTAGGATTAGCAGATAAAACCTCATCGCAAGCTAAAATCGGTGAGTCCAATGCTTGTGCCGAATCGACATTCGCTTCAGTTATCACGTCTGTATGGCGGTATACTTGATAGTGTGAAGTCCACAATAGGTCGAATAACTCAGGACTCCTCCTTCAGAATCGATATTTCGCCAAGTAACCGTTGTTGATTCAGACACAGAATCATAGGTAACTGAAATATCTTGAGCCTGTAATTTCTCAGGATCACCAATATCAACTGCAAGCGCTGAGGGTGCTAATGGAATCGCTGAAAGCAGTAGAATAATCAGTACTGCTATCGCTCGTGACTGGCTCCCATGTAGCAGCATACCGCGGGTCATCTGGCGATGCTTTGCCAATCATCGTTATGACTTTGCCGCCATGCATGTAATCGAAAGGCGCTGTTTCCGACCAATTATAAGCAAGCCAAACGGTCTTCATTCTTCACTTGAAGTATCCGTCTGCTCTATGATTAGCGGTTGAGATTTATCGAGGTCTTGCAATACAGATCTGGCCTGACGGAATCTCAAAGCGTAAGTGTATATTCCACCCAAACCAGTTATTAGTACCATTAACGAAAGCGGGTTTACTCCAAGTCCAAACCAAACAGCGGGGTCACTCCATCCCATGAAAGCCATCAATGCAGTATTGATAATTGCCAACCATGTTAGCATCATTCGATCGGCTCGGCTGAAACCACCGTAATTTCTACTACCGGCGGCTGCCTGTGCCTGAGTTCCCAAATATGAGCCAAACATCATGGTCATTGCAGCAAACCAACCTAGTTCTGGATTGTTTACCCAATGAACGTTGTAACCTATTGCAACTACCCATGCAACATCGAGAACTCGGTCTAGAGTATGATCGAGATAGTCGCCCCACCTCGTAGTTTTTTGGCGTGCCCGGGCTAAAGTTCCATCCAAACCATCAAGAATCATCGAAATCGACATCAAAACCCATGCACCAACCAGCATTAAACCGCCTTGTGCGCTGCGGTCAGCAGTCAATAGTAACGCAGCAGCACCTAAGCCAGTAGGAAGGGTCAGCCATGTCAAAACAACTGGATCGACATTATCCATTTTATTGATAATCGGTCGGCTGCACTTTTCCCAGAGGGTCCGCTGTGTCTCGAGCACCATACAGGGCCGTACACTTCATACTCATAGAGGATTTCGCTCATCAACTAGGCTTTGCACCCAATCAATAGCATCATCGGCAGTAGTCGAATGGGGACAACCATCGTCTATCCATTGAGCTACAATAGCCTGTCGAGACTCGAGAGAGCAATCGATTTCCAAGATCGGTCTTTCGTCAGCGATTAGATCATTCCATGGCCCTCCGAGCAATTCAATCTCTACATTGGCCTGAACCTTTTCCGGCGAATAGCCTCTTTCTTCCAGCCTTTTACGAAGAACTTCTGGATGACAACGCAGGATAAGTATCGCCTCTACCGGCAATAAATGGGAGAGATGCCCATCGATTATCGCAGATCTAGGCGCTTGCCATGAGTCTACTAGAGCAGCGATATCAATTTCGGCAGCACCATCGCTTTGTACAGCTCCAAGACATCCTTCTTGTTCTGCTATGTGTGCCATCGAGAGCACCATTGGCAAGGACGAACAGAGTGTAGTCTTTCCAGTCCCGGGGCTACCGGTGCAGGCGATGAGAGAATCGACTAGCATTGCTTTCAAACAAGGCAGCCCCTGAACAAATATTAAACGTAGTGAGATGAAAATTCATAATAAGAGTAAATGAAGGTATAATGAGAGAATCCACCGGCTTAGTAATGAGGCAAAGAAACTCGCTGTAACATTCATGTTCAGAATAGAAAGAATGGAAGCCTTGACCCCTCAGCGATTGGTATGTTCGGAAGTGGCGACCCAGATCAGGTACTAAACCAGTTACAACACTATCACCAAGAGGGTCGCGATGAATTGGCCGAGGTGATGAGTTCAGACCTAACTGAGAAATTACTCATGCGAAGGGATAGAGATGATAAGGATCAAGAGGTTTTAGTAAAAGGATTGATTATCCTCGCACAAATCCAGTATGCCCGTAATAAATTCAAGAGAGCGAGAGCAACTGTGCGTCTTCTCCACAGCGAAAGGCGAACATTGAATAAAAAAATGCAACAAGTGGATGCACTAACTCTTGCAGAAGACTATCGGCTTGCAGGTAAGATACACGCAGCAGCAGGTAAAAATTCAGCTGCGAAAAAAGCCTTTGCCAAGTGCCAGCGCCAAGCACCAGGTCATCTCGCCGCTGCTTTGGAAGCCGTAGAGGCGATCGGGGCGAAAAAAGGACTTTTGAAAACCCTAAACTCGATTTCTAGTGCTGCCGGGCCGGTTTTGCTGAGAGATGAACAATTCATTCTCGAACCCGAAGGAATGCCGCCAGCCGATGCAAACCGCGTTGCAGCAGCTCTCAACAACGAACAAACAGTACGGATAAATGCTGAGATACAAGCTATTACTGCGGGCGAGCAAGCAGCCAATGCGAGATTGGCTGCCGCGATTGATACACTAAAACCAACTATGGATTATCATTCATATTAGAAACGTAATCATGGTAGCGAGGGATGGATTTGAACCATCGATCTCCGGGTTATGAGCCCGACGGGATATCCAGACTACCCCACCTCGCTAAACCGACGGCCATGGTTATTACTCTTGAAGCCACCGATTGAGGATTTTTTTGACACAACAAGAAATGGGTTATTAGCCGATGAGTGACAGGGAGGATACATGGGAAAGAGGGTAAGCAGCCTCCTTTTGGTGTTCATTCTATGCACAATGTCATTGGCAGGATGTACCGATGATGAAAATATGAGTACCGAATACGAAGGACCAATCTCATTAGTCGTCTACTATGATTTGACAGCAGGTCAGATCGAAGAGTCATGGAATCAAGGAAACCAACAACCAACAACCGGCGTAAGCATCAGTTTTGATCTCGCAGGCACAACTTCTACCGCCGGCGCAATTGTCACCGTCACACTCAATCCCGGTGACGGCACAACAACAATCGAGCAAAACGTCGGTGAAGATGGTGCAGAAATTGCCTATGAGTGGCAGACACATGGTCTATTTATGGCCGCAGCAGGCGCAATCGATTCAGAGGGTAATACCCACAATGTCACTATCAAAATAAGAGTCGATAGACACATCACTTACGCGATCGAACAGGTCGGAGAAGCTGGCGATACCATGACTTTCAGTATGTCACCAGATAATGATGGCCCTTTACCAAATAGAATCTCTATCACTTCGGAGGCACAAAACCAAGGCGCTCTACCACTTCAAGGAGGAACTGCTGATGTCACTTGGGAACTGAAAGATTCTGACGATATGACAATCAGTAGCAACGATGCGACTATCGCCGATGGAAGTACCGAAGAGTGGACCACTATGAGTCAAAGTATGAAGGAAGGCGATTGGACGCTATCGATTAAATCCGATGGCGACACTGTAAATGCCGACCATGATGTTTCAATTCTCTACCTAGAGGGTAGCGAGTCCCCAGCCAATCCACGACCTTGAATTGTGAATCAATAGTGAAAGTGAAGTGGAAGTGATATTTCGTATCACTGCATCACTACCGAGGCAGATTGCACTTTCATTTTACACAGACCCCCCTGTAATTCTTTGATATACAGAAGCCGATAAAAGTCGGTTGAGGAATGGGAACATGGCAGCGAAAAGAGGCAAAATCGACGTGGAGTTAGCAGAATTTGAGGAGAAAGAACAAGAAGCCCTTGCCGGCCAAGCGGTTATCATGACAGAGGAGATGCTGGCCGAGGCGACCATCGAAGACCTACCTGGAGTTGGCCCAGCCACGGCTGAAAAGCTCAGAGAAGCCGGTTTTGAAGAATTACTCGCGGTTGCAGTGATGTCGCCATCGGACCTAGCAGACCAAGCCGAGTTAGGCGAGGCTGTTGCTAGCAAAATAATCAATGCCGCTAAGAAAATGGCAAACATCGGAGGATTCTTAAGTGGATCAGCCCTTCTCGATAGAAGAAGAGAAGTAATGAAATTAACATCAAAGGTAATATCGATAGATGAATTACTGGGCGGCGGTTTTGAGACCCAAGCCCTTGTGGAAGTATATGGCGAATTCGGTAGTGGAAAAACCCAGATCGGCCATCAATTAGCGGTCAATTGTACAATGCCAGTAGAAGAGGGTGGCCTTGATGGCGATGTATTCTACATCGATACCGAGGATACTTTCAGACCCGAAAGAATTACACAAATGGCCCGTGGTCATGGCCTTGACCCTGAAAAGGTGCTTGAAAGAATTCACGTTGCACGCGCCTACAATACTGCACATCAGATGCTTTTAGCTGAGGAAATCAAACGGATGAGTAAAGGCCTCAAGGTCAAGATGATAATTGTCGATTCTCTAACTAGTCACTTCCGTGCCGAATACATTGGTAGGGGAATGCTTGCCAACAGGCAGCAAAAGCTCAATCGTCACTTGAAAGATCTAAAGCAACTTGCAGATATCAACAATGCCCTGGTCTTGGTGACTAACCAAGTTCACTCCAAACCCGATGCCATGTGGGGCGACCCTACAAAGCCCGTCGGAGGACACGTTCTAGCCCACGCCAGCACGTTCAGACTCTATTTGCGCAAAGCAAAAGGTGGCCGAAGAATAGCACGATTGGTAGACTCTCCAAATCTACCTGATGGTGAGTGTGTTTACCAAGTCACTGAAGAAGGCCTTCGTGATTGATGCGGGGTATCGAAACCCGGCCCGCCAAGTAATGGAGTAGCGGCACCTTGAAGATGCCTTCAAGCCAGCTTGAAGTATGAGGCATCTGATAAAACGAGTACTTGAACTCGAAGGGGAAGAAGAAGGACCCGTCATTCGTCACTCCGATGTCGCTGAACGAGAATCGAGCGATGAGGAACTGAAATCGCTATTAGAATCGCTACAACCACGTATCAGAGTATACGGTGTGGGTGGAGCTGGGTGCAATGCAGTATCTCGATTAAATGAAAGTGGAATGTTCGAAAATAGATATGTCACCGGATATGCCATCAATACTGATGCGCAAGCATTACTGATGAGTGATCTAGAACAAAAGATACTCATTGGAAGAACAGCAAGAGGCCGAGGCGCAGGGGGAGATCCCAGCAAGGGCGAGGCTGCAGCACTTGAATCTGAAAATACACTCAACAAAATAACCGAGGATACACAACTGGCAATTATTACCGCTGGTATGGGTGGTGGTTCTGGTACAGGGGCAGCAGGGCAAATAGCTCGTCTAGCCAAAGCCAAGGGCGCATTGACAATTGCAGTCGTCACTTATCCGTTCAATTCGGAAGGCAATCTAAGGCGACAAAATGCAGAATGGGGACTTGAAAGGTTGCGTGAGCACTGCGACACCATTCTTGTAATTCCAAATGAAAGATTACTTGAAATCGAAGGGGTCAAGGATCTACCGTTGGCTAGCGCTTTCCGAGTAGGAGATGAACTTCTTGTACGTTCCATTTCTGGAGTAACTGAACTACTGACCACCGATGGTATGGTCAACCTCGACTTTGAGGATCTCAAATCGGTCATCAAATCAGGTTCCGGTGTTGCAATGATCGGCTTGGGTTCAGCTTCTGGCCCTGAAAGAGCACAAAATGCAACTCTTGAAGCACTTCATTCACCATTGTTAGATCTAGATGTAACCGATGCTCGTGGTGCATTGATAAATGTGGTCGGAGGCAAGGATTTGACTTTAGGAGAGGCTGAAAAGTGTGCTCAAATCATTCAATCTAAGATAAGCAGCCATGCCAAAATAATATGGGGCGCAGCGGTTGATGATAGCCTGACAGATGAGATACGAGTGATGTTGGTATTGACAGGAGTCCGCTCAAACCAAATCCATGGCGCCGGTGAGAATCGCCAATTACGAGCAATTAGAAGCCGTAATATCGAATTTGTCAACTAGATTAATCCTTGCTGACTGCCACCAATAGGCCGAGTAAGACACTCACGGCACCTATTGCAACTGCAATTTCAACTGTAGTTAATCCTTGTTGTAAAGAAGATTCAGGAATCACGCCAGTCCAATTAGAGCCAATTGTCACGAATTCAATTTGCCCCCATTTGTCGCCTGACGATGCATCTCCGCCATTGACTGCATTGACAAATAGAGTTAGCGTGATTAATTGATTATCTTGTTGCGGAGCGACCCAAGAGAGATTCCAACTTCGTTGCTCATTACTCATATTCGTATGAGTCCAACCATTTTCTAAATACTGTGCTTCATCCTCAAATTCAACCAGTCCACCGTCAACCAATAACCGAAAACCACCTTTTCTTCCACTGTCACTTTCAGCGCGTTCGACAGATGCATTAATTGCAAAGGTGATGTTATATCTCTCAGAAGTATTGTAGGTGTCGGGGAAACCCTGCAATGTGATTTCTACTTCCGATGATTTTCCACTATGGCACAGACAACCCCTGTCTGCCATCTGGCCAACACCAGCAGGGAAGCCTTCTACTAAACTGCTCGAGAATAGTAACAATAGCACGAACACAGGGAGTACTCGCATTGCCTAAGCGAGCAAGAGTCCCTTTTTCAATGCGGATGATAGCCGATATCAGGAGGGCGTTGGTTTGAAATGGGATTGTCAGTTGCGTCAATATGAGTTGGCAGCTGATGATTGAAGAAATCCCTTCCGAGTTAGATGATGAGGACGATATAGATCCTTTTGCAGAATTGAATATCGCTGAAGAAGCCCCGGCGCGAAAGGGTGAAAATATTCTAGATTCTCTGATTGATGATGAAGATTATGGAGATAAAGATACAGCCCTCGCTGCTTTTATGGAAGATGATCCCATCGATTCAAGCGAAGAAGATGTAATCGTCTCCTTCGATGAAGAAGACGCCCCGGTTCCTACTGAAAGCACTGTCAAAAGGGACAAAGCCTCCGATGCTGAAAGGACTTACAGTCTTCTTCTTGAGACGGTATGGGTAGACGACATTCTCGACCCTTCCGAAGTGGAACTATTGGCACGTAAGCGTAAGGAGTTAGGAATTTCTTTTACTAGACACCTTGAGATGGTAAGGCGAATTATTGAGGCTTGAATATGTCACCGTCACCATTCGAGCACGGCTTAGCACTGGCTTGGTCTGACGGAGCTCTCTCGCGCAGAGGCGCACAATTACTCGAACTATTGCAAACTAGATTTGGCTTAAATGATGGTTCAAGAGCAGATATAGAGGAGATATGGCAGGAGTCGCTAGTAAACCTTAATCGACGGTCTTTTGGTGATGGCGATGAAAACCTCTCTTCTTGGCTCGAGGCATTGAAAGATACAGGTGATCTGGAAAAAGGGGCAAAAGATCTTGGCAGAACCTCGCTCGAAATCGGTCTCTCTCGATCTATTTGGAGCGAAGCATATTCGTTTGCTAAAGGTCTTGACCTCGGCGATGCTTTTGCTGCAGGTGCATGGATGGAAGAGAGTGCTGAGGCGGTTAATACTTGGCCCGAGGCACTCGATCCCCTCGCATTGATCATAGGAAAGGGCCTTTCTGAATTAGTCACACGACAACGCGGCAATCTCGAATTTTCCATTGGCACTCCGGTCATAATACTACCAGAAAGCGATAGTAAAACTCCGCCGCTTGCTTGGCTGCCAGGTTTGTTGCCAATGAAGGATGGCTGTGCTTGGGGATGGAGTGACGACCGCTTGCTTGAGGGTAATTCGCCAGAGGGAGATTTATTGATTTCAACTTCTGTCCTTCAAGCATGGGTTCGAAGATTGATTACCCAACGCATCGAAAGGGGAGATACTCCTCTTCCTGGGCTACCAAGCGATTCGACACTTATGACCTCATCTACTTCAGTAAAACATGGAGAAAAGGGTCTTAATCTCGAAATAATCGTCGATTTAGGCGAAAAGGGTTTGGTCAAACCATGGGCAGGAATCGAAGTGGCGGATGGGAGCATAAAGATTAGGCCAGCTCCTTCTGGACTAGCAGCGAGTTGGATTTCACTTCACGATGGTTTGGCCGAGTTACTGGTCAATTCGATCGAAACGTTACCGCGTCAATTGCTAACCGCAGTGAACTCCGAATTATCACCATCAGCCACAAGACTGGAAGATGGCTGGGTCGTCATCGATCTTAGTTGATGATTTCAAGAGTGAATCTCTACCTGCCAAGTTATCTCTATATCTTTGCGTAGTGAGTTCGAGACACTACAATATTTTTCATGAGACGCCTTTACCAAACGCTCAACTAATTTCTGAGGGACTGCTCCCTCAACATGATACTTCATTGCCAAACTAGTCAAATAGCGCGGCGAAGTTTCAGCTCTCTCGGCCTCAATCTCAATCCACGCACGCTTCACCTCACGTTGGGAAAGTCCACCGATTACGTCGACTATACTGCAAGCCGCAATACTCTGCAACAATAACTGAACCGGACTGGGGCCATGTTCCCAATCCATGATAATTTCATCACCAATCGCATTTTTGCAACTAATTTTAGAATCTTGAATCCACTCAACAGTATTGGCCATGAACCTCTCATAAGGAACTCAAACATCAATCCATCTATACCGGCGTGTTGATGAAGGGGTGGCAAGTGGGCGTCTCGATTAACATGTCTGGAAGCGCTGTGTCCATGCAAGACGGGAAACTAATAGTACCAAACGAACCCATCATCTACTTCATTGAAGGAGATGGAATTGGCGTCGATATCACTCCGGTGATGATGAAGGTTGTCGACGCGGCAATCGCCGGTGCCTATGGTGATAATCGCAGAATTATTTGGCGTGAAGTACTCGCTGGAGAAAAGGCATTCAACGCTACAGGAAACTGGCTTCCCGAAGAGACTCTAGCGGCTATGCGGGATGGATTAATTTCTATCAAAGGGCCTTTGACGACTCCAGTAGGTGGCGGCATCAGGTCACTGAATGTTGCATTACGTCAACAACTCGATCTCTTTGCTTGTGTCCGCCCAGTTCGTTGGTTCACGGGAACCCCAAGCCCGGTAAAGTCTCCTGGCGATGTCAACATGATTATCTTCCGTGAAAATAGTGAAGATGTTTATGCTGGAATCGAATGGGAGGCAGGTTCTCCAGAAGTAGCCAAAGTCATCAAATTCCTGCGTGAGGAAATGGGTGTCAGTAAGATTAGATTCCCTAATACCAGTGGTATTGGAATTAAGCCAATCAGTCGCGAAGGTACTGAACGCATAGTTCGTGCAGCAATCCTCTATGCAATTGAAAACAATCAGCCTAGCGTAACTATCGTCCACAAGGGTAACATCATGAAATATACCGAAGGTGGTTTCAGAGATTGGGGATATGATTTAGCCAAGAGAGAGTTTGCTGCTGAGGAAATAGATGGCGGACCGTGGTGTTCTTTGACCAATCCAAATAATGGTGAGCAAATAATCATCAAGGACGTAATCGCAGATGCAATGTTACAACAGATTCTGACCCGTCCAAAAGAGTATGGAGTTCTTACTACAATGAATCTCAATGGCGATTACATCTCAGATGCCTTGGCTGCCCAAGTTGGCGGTATAGGCATTGCACCAGGTGCTAATATCAATTACGATACTGGAATTTCAATATTTGAAGCAACCCATGGAACCGCACCGAAATATGCTGGCCAAAACAAGGTTAACCCTGGTTCATTAATTCTCTCTGCTGAGATGATGCTACGTCATATGGGTTGGATCGAAGCAGCTGATTTGATTATCTCTGGCATGGAAGGAGCAATTTCGGCAAAGACCGTCACCTATGACTTTGAAAGATTAATGCCTGATGCAATTCTTCTTTCTTGTTCGGAATTCGGCGATGCTTTAATCGATAATATGTCTTGATTTTTGTTCACAGTAAGGAACAATCAGCCTTTATTTATCGACGATAAAACACACTTGTGATCAACGTGCCAACCATGCTTGCAATGTTCGACTATTCTTGACTATTCCAAAGCCTAGTTTTTCTTCAATCGCTCTTGCAACAAGATTGAAATCACCATCTTTAGTTGCTACTAACAAACATCCAATATCATCGACGGAACGCTCGGTAAGAACGCTTGCTAAGTGCATTATTTTGATATCATTACTCTCTGGATATACATCATTGCCATCTATCTCAGTACGAATTGGTTCTCCTCTCGACCTTTTCATAATGGTCAATTCCTCATATATCTCCAAATGGTCACGTAGGAAATCGTTCAAAGTCTCTGCTAAAACCTCATCTTCGACTTCATCTTCCAAATTTAGGTCCATCGGTCGCCAAGTAGTAAAATCATCAATGATAGAATTGCACAAATCCTGAATTAATTCGTCAGTTATCTCTTCATCTAAACGCTCTTTCTTTACGAGATTATTTTCAAACAGAGCCCTTACACGAGATAAATCTTTACAGAAATCCTTTAACTCATTCTGTACAATCTTTGGCATCCATAAGTAAATCGCATCATCTTCTGCCCGTCTTAGGAGGATACGATGAAATCTTCCCTGGCCTGAAATATCTAATCTATACTCGGAATAAAGATCTAGATGCTCATTCATCCGGTCTCGTAGTTCATCGATTAGAATATTCGTATCGACGATGACCAATGGGCTTAGTGAAAGTTTCCTCAGGTATGCTCTTTTGCGTAAGGGTATAGCGCGATTGTTTAGAGAGTAAAGGCTCTTTTCAGCATCGGCTAGGCGCCTGACGTCCAACAATGAAAACTTACCACTACTTTGAGCCCGTTCTAAATACATCAAACCATCAAATGGCTCGATTTTACCAGCATCTTGGGCGATTTCATAAACTTCTTCCATCGACACAGGGGCAAGTTGCATCGCTTGATTATACCGCTTCTCGAAATTATATTTTGTACGTCGACGGTGCTTGAGTAATATATTTACAGCTGCCTTCACCCTTCCACAGAATGGTTCAGAGGGTAACTTTCTTGGATGCATCATTGGATAATTACGCAACATGTCAAGATCGTCTTCAGCGTAGAATGTTCTTTCAACATCCTTCTCCTCCTCTTCATCCCAGACCATTTTAGTAGATTTAACAAAGGACTTTAGCAACCTTGTGGCTTCTTGGGTCTCACCTTTGTTGGCCTTATCAGAAACCCTGAGATATAATTGAAACCGCTTGGTAAGCGCAGCATTTAGTGCCGCCTCTTCCTCGAATAAATTGACTGCTTCGGTCCATTCCCCGGCATGGGCATAATGAATCAAGGCTTTTCTGTGAAGTATTATCTTATGCTCGTAATCGAATTCAGAGTCATCACCAGCCTTGTGGTAATCCCTTGCAGCATTGAGTTCCTCCTTTCTTTTCGCATGTAAAGCCGCACGTGAAAGTGTATGCCAAGGTGAAAGTGGATCATTGCGTTGGAACCAAGAGACAAGATTTGGCAAACCAAGGTCATGCTCCATAACCAGATGTTTGACTGTGTGCATCATTACCATCGGTGTAACTTCAGCAGCTAGAAGGTCATCGAGGGTATCACTGACTGAACCATTCTTTGTTGATTGTAAGAGAGTAGTAACGCGATTTAGATGTAGAGTTCCCATCACAGCATTGAATAATTTTCGCTCCAAAATACTGAAATCAGCTTTCTCTACACTGACGCTAAGTGCATCTAACTCTTTGTTTTCGGCAAGACCGTCACCGCCACTGCGCAAGGCCTGCCGGCATTTATTAAATGATAAAATACCATTTTTATCAAGACGATTTACAATGGTTGTATCATCGACAGAAGCACCATCCATCAATAGCAACAATGCTTGTGCAGCATCACTGAAAGATTCTGGTGCTTCACAATCCAATATTACCGTTTGAGCAAGTTGATGAGCATTCTTCAGTGTTTCGAATTCAACTTTAACCGTCTTGGCAGAAAGTAGATGATAGACTAGCATCACCTCAAATGGTGATTGGAGTATGGACGACTCATCTTCTAACACCAAGGCCGCCAATCCCTCTAATTCACAACCCTCTGTCAATATTGTAATTGCAGCACTTTTCATAGCTGGTCCGAATATATGATTTTCATGCTGTGCTTTAGCGACAGCAGTAAGTCTCATCGAAGCAGGTAGTTCATCATCAACAATGACATATGAAATCGAGATTTGGTCGAGAGAATCTAATTGCTCAGCAAACCAATCAAAACCATCGTCTCCTAGTTTTTTAATCAAACTTAGTAGTGATTGCGTATCGGAATCAGCCTCGATTTTCAAAGAGGTGAGAACTTCGATAGCTTCTTTCTTTGAGCCCTCGGAAACCAAAGCTGAAAGGCGCCACCACTGCAACTTTTCTTTAACACTAGAATCTGTGATACAAGCGATACCTTCGGCAAGTTTCTGTGATGATTCTTCAGCAGCCTGCTCTGGAGCAAGAGACCATGCCTTACTGACTATCTCCCTAGACAAATGATCCTCATCGGTTAGGGAAACCGCATCGTGCCAATTCATCACTAAGCCGTTCATTAGTTCCGAATACAGCGAAAAACGAGCAGAAAGTAGTTTATCTTCTTTCGCTAAAACCTTCAGCAAACCACTAACCTCTCTTTTCTGATGAAGGCCAATTAATACCGAGATAACAACAGCTTGACCCTTGAGTTCAGCAAGCCCCCTTACGTCTTTTACCGACCTATCGCCTTCCAATTGTGAAATCAGACGTCGCATAGATACTTGATTGGCTGGGGTGCTAATCAACGGACTCAATGTAGTCATAGCCTGCGCCATCTGTGTCGAATCCGAAGGATTTATCCAAGCATGGCTCAGATCAATAACTATTTCTTTCCTCTGCTCCTTTTCAGCAACTGGAAATGCTGCGAATTGAGCAAGTATAGGACATGCTTCAGCCATGGTTTGCCACACAGAGTGGACGCCATTATTCAGACAAGATTCTCGTAAGTTATCGATATCCGTATCGTTAGAATCATCCCAGGAATCTTTCTCTAGCGTTTTGCGCAACAACAAGGCCGCCAGACGATAAGCATCGGGTAAGGTTGAATCAAGAAGTATTTCTTCCACTGTAGGTAAAAGGTCCATCGGCCCACTCGAAGTCGAACGTTGTCTACGTCGACCTCGCATCGAACGAGTACGGACATTTGGAGTAGAATCCTCGTCATCGGGGGGCGTTAGCTCATTTAAGGCCACAACCAGCATTGCTTTCCAGGGTTTATTGAGCATTGCCCATTCGGGAATCTTAGTCACAATTCGTTGGCGTGTCGTAATAGGGACCTCTTTCTTGAAGCCCGTTTTGAGGCATGCCGCTAAATGTGACTGCTGCAGTGATTCACCCCTGCTCACGGCGCCTATATTGCCACCTTTGAAGGCACCGGCTGGCACTGGTCGTAGTAACAACCATCAGCGAGACAGCGTTCGCGGTTTGTGGACAGTGCTCGTACCATCGCTTTGCTCATCCACCCATTGCTTGCGCTCACCCTCATCTTTTGGATGATAAAGCAATATGGATGGAAGAGACAAAGCCGTGAATTGAAGGGTGAGGAAAGACTTGCCCATCGTAAAAAACACGAACGTATCGGGGAGATTGTCGTCTGGTCAGCAATCGTAGTTGCTAGTATGGGGTTTGTCGGAAGAATGATTGCTGGTTGGGTCACAAGTCGAGATATTACTTCTGAATTAATGCCGGAGAGCCTACATGGTTGGACCGGACCTCTCGGCGTTATTCTACTGTGGATTATGGCCCGCTGGGGGCGCTCTGCGCGTGATCTAAGAGAGGCCGGAGAGAAGTTTCACGTGCCTAAAAGCAAACATAGCCGTGCTGCAGACTTAATCATTTCACTGATGGCAATTCACGCATTCTTAGGATTCCTCTATATCTTCTCGGTCCTTTGATGAGCGAGATAACCATTTTGGAGACCACCAATTCGCCTTGCCCATCAAACGCATTGTGGCAGGCACAATCAGTGCTCTGACAATTGTCGCATCAATCAATATCGCTAGGGCCAGACCCAATCCTATTTGCTTGATTATAACTACACTGGCTAAGCCAAACGAACCGAAAACAACTACCATTATTGCAGCAGCTCCCGTGATTAGCATGCCGGTTTTCTGCAGCCCCTTAGCAACAGCGACCTCATTATCACCGGTTCTTTCCCATTCTTCATGAATACGGGAAAGCATCAGTACCTCATAATCCATCGACAGTCCAAACACGATACAAAACATGATAACAGGATTTGTAGAATCGATTGGTTGTGGAGTGAAATTAAGGAATTCAGCGCCATTGCCATCCTGAAAGACCCAGACCAACATTCCAAACGATGCAGATATCGATAGGATATTCATCGCTACTGCCTTGATTGGTATCACAATACTACGCACTTGAATAAAGACCAATATCAAAGTCGAAGAAAGAATGAATATCAGTGCACCAGGTAAATCCTCAGCAATGCTGTTTACTACATCCAAATTGTAAGCAGCAAAGCCACCGATGAGAACCTGAACTCCGTTATTTTGTTCAAAAGACTGCCGATTCTCGCGTAGGCCTTCGACGTAATCACGACTTATGACACTGTTTTGCGGCCCTTCAAGATTGACAACAAGATATGTTGTTTGTTCGGAATAGAATGAATCCCTCAACGCCTCGCGTTGACTACTCATTGTTCCAGGAAGATTTTCTACTTGCCAAAATTGTACAACCTCATCAGCACTCATATCGACAGATGGTAAAGAGAGACCAATAACACTCATAACGTGGTCATCGGCCATTATTTCCATGGCATAAGCATGGTTGGCACGAAGGTTCTGTTCACTGAGAGGATCGCTACCATCAATCACCATCAATATTTGGTTACTTACCATTTCGGGCCACAACTCCTCTTGGGTTTCTAGGCCGACTCTCGATTCATCTCCGGGCGGTAACGCTTGCCAACTAGAGAGACTGAATTCAGCCCTGAGGAAAGGCGCACCTGCTGCTAAAAGGATAACCAATAGCGGAATCAATACAGCCCATGGTCTCTTCATGACGACGGTTGCAATATTTGCCCACATGCCTTCGCCATCAGATTTGCTTTTCAGAGAGAATGGCACCTTCCAATTGTTGACCCTATGGCCCAACAGTGCCAAAATAGCGGGTAATACCAAGACCGAATAAATCATAGCAATAGTCACAGCCATGGTCCCACCGAGGCCTAGGCTAGGCATCCCTGAAGCACTAAAGAACAGCAAGCCCATGAGACCAATTGCTACAGTAAGCCCACTGTAAAATACTGCTTTACCGGCGGTTGCTGTAGTGATTGCTACAGCGGTTCGAACGTCGCGATCATTCTCTAACTCCTCGCGGAAACGATAGATCATGAATAAGGAATAATCAATTGAAACACCGATGCCAATCAAGGATATGATATTGATAGAATATTGAGTTACATCAGTGATATTAGAAATCCAGATTATCATACCAACTGAAGCTGCAACGGTGAAAGCCCCTACGGTTAATGGTAGTAAAGCGGCAACAACCGATCCGAAAACCAGCATTAATATCAGAAGGGAAAGTGGCGCTGAGATCAATTCTGCTTTGGTAAGATCATCTTGTAATCGTTCGTCGAATGACCAGGCAACAGCTAATCCTGAAGTGCGCCAAAGAGTAAAACCATCCTCGATTACAATAGTGTCATAGATATCTGCCATTCGAGTTTTTCCATCTTTTAAATTTCCAGGGACCTCTACCAATACTCGTACATAATGACCATCAGGGCTAACTCTATCCGAACGATTGTATTCATCTATATCCCATGGCATTGAAACCGAGATGTCTTCAGCATTGAGCAGGATTGCTACTGAAGCGTTGACTGCAGACATGTATGCCGAATCATTCCACATTAAAGTGGGATGATAGATTAGAACTGTGAACTCTTGCGTAGCCTCTCCGTCATCATCTCCAACCCAAACAGTTTGATCTAATCGCCTAACCGCATCAATAGACTCAACGCTCTCACTACCGTATGACTCCATCCATTCTGGACCCATAACGGCTAACGAAGACAAACCTATGCAGAGTAGAAAGCCGATGGTTACGAAGGCTTTAGCGTGGTCGTTTGCTGCAAGTCCAATTCGGTAAAACCGACGATTAACAAGCCTGGCAAGGTCCTCATCCTGACTCATGTTACGCGGCTCCTTGGTACCATTTATGATATTATCTCAACTTAGATTATCTTAGAGTAGCAGAGTATTTTCACGGTCGTGCCAAAGTGTCAGCCAATGCTCCAAATTTCGGCTAATATCTTCAAGTGTCACCACACGAGAAGTTAGTTCACCATCATCAGCCAAAGGTTGTATCCTGCAGCCACAGGCGTTCTTATGCCCACCACCCGTTCTGTCGAGGAATGTTGCCATTTTAGACAGGTCAAAACGATTCGGAGTTTTGAGAAAACTATTGGCATAAAATGAAGCGGACAATGGCGGATTGGAATGATCGCTGATATCACCACCATCTTGCCCATGAATAATACAACAAGCATCTACCGCATTGCCTGCGATTGCTGTCACTAGGTATCCCGATGGCATTACCTTGGAATTCTCTAATCGGCAGATTGCTAACCTGTCTACAATTGTTGTATGTGTATCAATATACTCAGACTCTCTCTCTCTTTTCTGAGCAATTATTGCTACTTTGGGGCCAAATAATCGTACCAATTCCGCTTCATCCGCACCCGATGCAATCGCATCACAAACCTCTTGCAAAAACTCAGGATCTTTGATATTGAGCGTGCGTGCTAATTGCAATATAAACGGGTCTGAGATGAAGAGGTCGAGATCAATATCGCCACTATCATGAGCATCGACAATTATCATTAGTTCTTTCATATGAGAAAGATCAACAGAATCTTTGAATAAATCATAGGCTGCTCTTGCTGCAGATGGAGTTGGACACCAATGATAAATCCCGCCATTATCAATGAAGGTATTTTTGTCGGGTTCAGAGGGGCGGTTGGTATCATGGTGGTCAATGTATAATCCGCATTTTGCATTGAACGGTAAATCACAAATCGCCGTAAATCTATCAATTTGGTCATCCATGAGCCCTAAACCCATTTGTGCTGCACGAGTAAAGGTTATTTTTAATTCAGGTTTAACTTGTTTGAGAATCGCTGCAGCAAATACGCCATCTAAATCAGCATCTGTGATGAGTTTAGTGATATCACTCAATGGCATAATTTATCTTCGGGAAGATTTCAGCAATGAAGCATTCGGTTACAACTGGGCCTGAATAAAGACCTGTTAGTAGTTCTATTGATGGGCATCTATTAGAAGAGTAGTAATCGCAAGGGCAGACTATGGAGACTTCTTGTGGAGTGGTGCTGGTCAATTTTGACTCCGTGCTCTTACTTCAATATCCCCAAGGACATTGGGATTTACCTAAGGGACACGTCGAGCCCAATGATTCCGATAAAAGGGCCACTGCTAGGAGAGAACTCAAGGAAGAAACCGGCATAGATGGTATAGTTTTCATTAATGGTTTTGAACATCGCACCACTTATTCATTTCATCATAAGGGCAAATTAATTGAAAAAGAAGTATGGTGGTACCTCGCCGAAACCGAGGATATTAAAATCGAATTAAGCCATGAACATCAACAGTATCTCTGGCTCGATTGGGATCGTGCTATCGAACAAGTAACACATGATGAAGCCCGAAAAGTTCTCAACGCTGCAAGAAGCCATGTCAATGGTTGATCACAATTTTTCTACCACATCATCATGCTCGTCTTGAATCCGAATCATTTCTGTGCGGTCGCCCCTTCGTTCTCCAATTGGTTTCCAAAGCGTTTCATCTTCCCCAAGTCGCAGTGAAACCCATCTTCCTAAGATGAATAACCAGTCAGATAAGCGATTGATATATTGTAGAGATAGTGGCCTTATTCCTTCCGAAATAGCTACCATTCTCCGTTCTAATCTTCGACATACTGTTCGTGCTAGATTGGTAACAGCCACTAGCGGACTTCCTGCAGGCAGAATAAAACTGGTCAATTCAGATAGGCTTTCGTTCCAAGCATCCATTTCCGAAATTAAACGGTCAGAACATTCTTGATCGACTAAAGTCATATATTCAGGAATTTTCTCTATCGGACAAGCCAATTCTGCACCTAGGTCGAATAATTCGTGTTGTAAGCGGGCAATTGCAGCGCAAACCACCGAACGAACTCTACGAACCGTTGGCTTACTTCCACCATCATCAGCTGTTTCATCAAGACGATTTGCTTCCATTACGATGATTCCCATCCATGAATTCAATTCATCACAAGTGCCAACTATCTCTATTCTAGAATCGGACTTCTCAACACGCGAGCCATCGACCAAGGATGTTTTTCCACTATCACCGCCTCCGGTGTGAACTCGATTTATTCTAACCATCATTATCCCTCAAGCTTCGATCAGAGGTCTACGCTCTGTCGTACTCAAGCCCAATGGATACCACCATTCAATGTCTTCCTCTCCTTGACACCAGGAATACATCACCAATTCACCATCGACAACACCATGCCATTCAACATGGCCAGGGTCGAGTATGGAAACACACGCGCCTAACAATTGTATTTGGTTACCGATCTCTTGCCATTCATGCACTATTCTGCCAAGAAAATCAGTCATTTCAGTAATATGTGGGTGTCCAATAGGCAATACACGTAATAATTCTTCGATCTCTCCGGTAATACTCACTGCTTGGTCGTGAACCGCCTGCATCCCTGCTAGGAGACGAGAAATAAGTGGTAATTCTTCTCTTGCTTCTTCTATTGAAACGATCCGTGAATCCGAAGAGATATTCTTCAAAGAAGTTCTATCTATCAATTCATCTGGAGTCATTGGTTGGCCAGTAAGCGGTACGTCCTCGGCTTCGTCATCCACGCTTATCCCTATTCATGGAAGGACTTCAAGCCTGCGGTAGAGTTCTATCCTCAATAGCGATTTTTCCTTTGAGGTCAATTGGCGCGTTGGTTTCAGAAAGCCGCTTAGTGACTTTTACAGCGATTGAGGCTGAAAAGGCTAGCCAAAAAATTATTTCTACTGAGATTAATATCCAAGCAAATGGCCCGAATTCGGCAACCAACATATGAGAATCATAGGGAGCCCCATACATACCGAAATGTGCGGCTTGTGAAAGCAGATTTGCACAGAACCATATTACAATTGCATACCATCCAATCGTGGCACCACTCCAATCTAGCGCCCTTTCTTCACCGTTGGTTGGCTTATCATCATCGGACATGCTTACGCTAGAAATGTGTTGAGTAAAATGGGACACCCTTTCATGATTACGCTCGTTTTCATTCATCAATCCGTAATCATCATTGGAGGGTTATAAGACTCACGGACCTGCGAGTCATAAAAAACGCGGTTTCGAAATGGTTAATTTTCCGGAAGCAAAGATTTCAACGCTTGTTCGATGGCTTCAATCCATTCGCTTGCTACCGCTTCAACCCCGCCACTCTCTGCAGCCCTTGTTTGCCATTCATCAGCCTTCGAATCATTGCCTAAGTGTCGATTAATCTTCTCTAGTGCTATCCATGCCATTGGATTCAAGTGTTCTTCTTCGAGATCCCAAGCACGCTCAAAGCACCAGATAGCCCCGTGCTCACCTTCGATTAATCCACGTTGCAGTGCCTGAATGCCGGCTTGTGACCAAGCTAATGGTAAACGACCAATCAATAATCCTCTAAACACCAGCCATACCTGGCCTCCTATTAGTAAAACTGCGGTTAAGAACGCCGCAAAGTGCTCGAAAGTACTTAGATTCGGCCAGTCCTCAGCCATCAGACCAATAGATCCTGCACAGAATAGTGCACCCGAAAAGGGTGCGACTAACACTTCTCTACGAGTAATCATCATGTTGTGAATCCCCTTTAGAGTACCGATGCCACCTAGTATAATCAATAAAACAAGATGCGAAAGAACTGCAACCTCGCGAGGAGCAGTTTCAGCGAGCATAAAGAGAGCAAAGACACCAATCATCAGCCATCCCATCCTACGCGCTGGCCCTGGGAAGGGTTGTTGGCGGCTCATGACTAGCAAGCTCAAGCCAACAGCAGCTTCGAGAAGAATGAACGGCCAGTTGTCCACACCCTTGGGCTGAAGCCCTTGTTCTTGATATTTGTCAAGGGCGATGGTAAGAGGAACCCCTATCTATTTCGTATGCACGATACAGTTGTTCGATCAAAACAAGTGTGGCTAATTCATGCGGCAAAGTCATTATCGAAAGCGATATTTTGTCATGTTCGGATGTCACGGGAAAGCCATCCGCAGGCCCAATAGCGAGGTGGATGTCGTCCCGTTCAAGTGTCCACTGCCGAAACCTACTAGCCAATTCCATACTACTGATCATTTTCCCTCCTTCATCGAGTAGAATCGCTTCAGCAGGAATCGCTGCCAAATATGCTTCTGGGGAGGTTTTGTCAGAGTGTTCTTTGAGAGTAACCTTTGCCTTGAGACGCTCGAGATATCCTTGGATGGCGGCATTGAGATTACGGTCGGATGCTTTTCCATGACAATGAACGACGATTCTGCCCATGAATGGCCCAGGGGCTCTTGCCTCAAGGTTATTGAGGGTCAACCATGAGCAGAGAACATGGGATGGCTACCTTTTGGTAAAAAAATAAAGGTCCCGGATGTGATTCTCAAAGATACTCGTAGTTGGCTAAACGAGTTGCGAGAGGTTTGTGAAAGACACCACGATCAGCCAGAGGCAGCTAGGATTAGAATCAGAGAATTGAAAATGAATTGGTCAGATGCTATTTCTAAAACCGAGATGGATGAAGTTCTTTTCCAGGGGCTTGTATTGAGGGCCAATAAATTACTTCGTTCCGACGATCCAGGTTTCATGATACTATTGGACGATATCGAGTTTTGGAAACCCGGTTGGCGCCCTTGAATAAAAATGCTCAGACTCTTCAAGTAGGTGCCTCTGGGGGTGCCCATGCAGACACTTCCAGAACTGTATATGTTGAACTCATGTCCATTCTGTTGGAAGGTAAGAGGAATGCTCGATATCCTCAACATAGAACATAAAAAAATACCTGTTAATCCAATGAAAGCGAAGAAAACCCTGCCGAGTGCACCTGAGTGGACCAAGTCGCCAGTCTGGCGAGAAACAGACGGGGAAATAATCGTGGACTCGACACCGATAATGCAATTTATCGATCAAAAATACAACGATGGCGCCCTGTGGAATACAACTGATGAGGCTCGTCGTGACCACTGGCTAGAATGGTTGGACAGCAAGATGTCAAAAGCGACAATACCCATACTATATGGATCACTTTTTAGTGCACTTCGTACTACTCGCCGAGTAGCAAAAATGGAAAAGTTCGGCTTCTTCTCTCGACAGATTTACGCTTGGGCCGGCTTCCCAATAATGTGGGGTTTCATCGCTCGAAAGCGGGTCAAAAAAGATGGCCGTAAACCGAAGCAATTGTGGCACGACCTCCTCGATGAATTTATTGGCGCTTTCAACGATGGGCAATTCTTTGGTGGCGAATCTCCAGACATGATTGATTTGGTAGCCTTTGGCTATGTCTCATCGATTGAACCATATCCTCAATTCTCCCAAGTTACTGATCACAAAGCGGGAATGACTTGGTTCAAGGCTATGAAAGAGGCTAGCAAGGCGTGAGGCCAATGCAAACTATTAGCGGACCTTTTGAAATTGAATTTCTCAGCATTCCTGCTGGCAAAGTTTGTATTGGAACCGATAAAGGCGGTTGGGTTCATGCCTCTGAACGACCTCGGCATGAGGTTGTTCTCCCAGGGTTTCTAATTATGAAAAACCCGCTGAGTACGGCTGATGCTGCTAGAATAATGGGTGAGAACATACCTGATGTTGACCTTCCTCTCGATTTGATAGATAGTGAAATTATCGCTGAACTTTGCCGCCGAGTTGCAATCGAAGCAGACGGTGAACCCCGTCCGCCAAGTCAAGCAGAATGGCAACGCGCACAAGATGTCGCAGGTTTGAATCTCCCGTGTGATATGACCGAGGTTCTCGCAGATTATCCCAGCGCAAATCATCGCGGTGCACCATTGGATGGAAGGCCTCGAATCGATAATGAAAATAGTGTGACAATCGGTCAAAGAGTAGCGTATTCATGCCATCCGAAAAAGGCGGACGTAGTGATGAGATGTGTTTCACCAATCGACAGACCACTAACCAATGTGGTGTTCAGGATGTCGATTAGTCCACAAAGGACAGGACCGGCAGTCACGGTCCCAGAACATGGAGACTTTACAGCGAGTATTCGTAGTGAATTATTGTGGATATTTTTGATAGGAATTATCCCTAGTTTCACAATACCTCTACTCAGGGGCTTTTCGGAATATGCTTTAGATGGATGGGTAAACCTTCTCTTTGGCGGACTCTGTATCGGTTTCGTAAGCGGTGCTTTTTGGCGGCCCAGAAGGCCTACTTTTTATCAGGATGGAGATGGAAATATCATCACACGTCCTCGAAGTTCTCCCAATAAGACTCTTGACGAATAGCATCCAAGGCGCATATTGCTGACATGTTTACGATATGGCGAACACCATCACTTCTAGCGACCAATTGAACCGGCTTGGCCATCCCTTCTAGAATCGGACCGATCATTTCAGCCTCTCCTAAGTGTTCCAATAATTTGTAAGCGATATTCGCAGAGGCGAGATTCGGACATATCAGTACATTTGCAGAACCGGAAAATGACATGAATGGATATTCTTTCTGAACGTCTCCTGACAGTGCAGTATCAGCCTGCATCGGACCATCGATTACCAACTCAGGATCCAATGCCCTTGCGATATCTATCGAATCTTCAATTCTTTCACTGCGTTGGGCGCGATTACTACCAAAATCGGAAAACGATAGCATTGCAACTTTTGCCTTTACGCCGAACCTCTTAGCAACTTTCGCAACTTGTACTGCTATATCGGCCAATGTTTCACTATCAGGATATACGTTAACAGTCGCATCACCCAAAAAGATCAACTTACCTTTGATGACCATCATATAGCAACCAATGATATTCTGACCTGCGACACGCGGCCCAATTAATTCGATACATGGGCGTAAAACATCCCCATAATTCCGGCTGACGCCTCCCACGAAACCGTCAGCATCACCAGCATCGACCATCTGTGCAGCAAAATAAGGCCGACTCTTGAGTAAACGCTGTGCGTCTACAATAGTCATCCCCTTTCGCTTACGTTTTTCGAATAATTGTTCAGCATATACTCCTTTACGACGCGGGTCGTCACGTGGATTGAAGACTTCGTATGGAAATGAGATACCGAGATGTTCCATGGTTTCTTCAATCACTTTATTATTACCCAATAGAATCGGCTTACAAATACCTTGTTCGACAAGCTGAGCAGCAGCGCGTATCACCTTTTCATTATCTCCTTCAGGGAATACGATTCTCTTTCCCTTATTCTTTACCTGATTGAAAACCCCTCGCATCACCGAATATGACATACCCAATCGTGCTTCTAATTCCTCTTGGTAAGCCTGCTTATCAAATTCTTCAGCCGAAACTCTCGCCACTCCTTCAGCGACCGCTGCTTCGGCGACCGCAGCAGCTTCCCAAATCAAGACCCTACGGTCGAAGGGTTTCGGAATGATATATTCCGCTCCAAATTGTAAATCATTTTCACCATAAGCTTGTGAGATATAATCTGGCACCGGTTCTTTTGCTAAATCGGCGAGTGCCCGTGTTGCAGCCATTTTCATTCCAGGCGTGATATCACTTGCTCGTACATCGAGAGCGCCTCTGAATATGTATGGGAAACCCAGAACATTGTTTACTTGGTTCGGATAATCAGAGCGACCTGTTGCCATTATCGCATCGCTTCTAACCGCAGCAACATCATCTGGCATTATTTCAGGAAATGGATTGGCTAGTGCAAAGATAATCGGGTTTTCAGCCATCGATGCCACCATTTCAGAACTAACAACTCCTCCTTTGGATAGACCAAGAAGAACATCTGCACCGTTTAGCGCATCACTCAGAGTCCCCTCTAAAACATCCTGTGCAAAATTGGCTTTGTATTGATTTATCTCACCCTTTTCAAGCCGCGAATTAGTGATTATTCCATTCGAATCACACATGGTGATATTTTTTAGTTTTACTCCTAGAGCAACGTAATGATTTGCACAAGCTATCGCACTTGCACCAGCGCCTGCAACTACAACTTTCACAGAATCCAAAGACTTCCCTTGAATCTCAACCGCATTTAGGAGGGCAGCACCTGAGATTATCGCAGTACCGTGTTGGTCGTCATGCATGACGGGTATATCGGTCCGCTCAGCGATTTTGCGTTCAATCTCAAAACATTCAGGCGCCTTTATGTCTTCAAGATTTATTCCCCCAAATGTCGATGCTATATTCACGACGGTGTCGACAAAAATATCAGGATCCTCTACATCGATTTCGATATCAAATACATCGATATCAGCGAAGGTTTTGAGCAGTAAACCCTTTCCTTCCATCACTGGTTTACTAGCCAGTGCTCCAATATTCCCCAAACCGAGAACAGCTGTTCCGTTGGATATAACCGCCACTAAGTTTCCCTTTGCAGTATATCGATACGCATCATCGGGTCGCTTTTGAATTTCCAAGCATGGATAAGCGACTCCGGGCGAATATGCTAGAGACAATTCATACGCTGTCGAGTGTGGTTTTGTTGGGACTACCTGAATCTTGCCTCTTGGTTTGACTTCATGATATTCCAAGGCCGCGATTCGCAAGGCTTTCTCGCTTTTATCGGGCTTCATGCTTCAACTCGCTTGCACTCGGGGTTTGACCTTTGTTACTCCATTCTCATTCAGGTGTTGTTTGTGTAGGTAAATTACTCGTTTCGACTTGCGATTGATTGATGGTCTCCTAGGGATTGGAACGCCTCATGGGAAGAACTCGTGTCGTTGCTACTATTGGACCAGCCAGTGATTCAGATGAAATTATCAGAGCGTTGGTTGCGGGTGGGCTAGACGTTGCTCGATTGAATTACTCGCACGGCGATCATGCTGGGAAAGAAGAAACCTATCAACGTCTAAGGCGAATCGAAGCAGAATCTGGAAGACCTCTAGGAATACTTGCAGATTTACCTGGGCCTAAACTGAGATTGGGTCGCTTCGAGGGGCACGTTGATCTGGTCAGTGGTGAGGAGATAGATTTGGTTTGTGGCCGTGATGAAGGTTTGGATAACGGCCTTCCAGTAGCATGGGGTGGACTTTCTGCCGACCTTAGAGTAGACGACCCTATTCTTCTAGCAGATGGATTGGTCCGTCTACGGGTCATTAGCACCCCCAACACTCCTAATTCGAGAGTCACTTGTGTGATTGAAGATGGTGGGAAAATGACACAACGTAAAGGGATTAACGTACCGAGTACAATGGTTGATCTACCAGCAGTTGGCCCTTACGATAAGGAATGTTTAGCCCATGCTTTATCCTTAGGTGTCGACTTTGTTGCAGTGTCTTATGTGCGCACACCTGAAGACCTAATCCCTGCTAAAGAAATGATTGAAGAAGCAGGAGTTCATACTTGGATAATTGCTAAAATAGAACATCCTTCGGCTTTGAAACATCTTGTTGAAATTGTTGATATGGCCGATGTAGTGATGGTTGCAAGAGGAGATCTTGGCGTTGAAATCCCCATGGAGCAAGTCCCTGCGGCCCAAGAAAAAATCGTACTCACTTGCTTGGAACGCGGAAAACCAGTAATCGTCGCTACGCAAATGCTTGAATCTATGGTTGAAAACCCACGTCCAACTAGAGCTGAGGTAAGTGATGTTGCTACTGCCATTAGGCAAGGAGCAAGCGGAATCATGCTCAGCGGGGAAACCGCTGGCGGCGATCATCCAATCGCTGCTTTGCAAACTATGGTAAAAATTGCAACAGCGGTCGACGAAGCCGTCTCCGAACTCCCCCCCCCACCAGCATTAGCCACCTACAAAAGCACTAGAGCAGTAGCAGGTGCTGCCGTTCAATTGGCTAGAGATATAAACGCTGACCACATTATCGTTGCAACCGAGCGCGGTAATGCTGCGAAATTGATATCTGCTTACCGTCCTGATATGCCGGTCACGGCAATGACAGACCGCATTAGGGCGGCAAGACGCACCACGATTCTTCCTGGAGTACACGGAATTGTCGTCGAGCAAAAACCAAGATCACGAGATACGATCGCATCGGCAACAGCGGCGTTATTTGCAGATGGTAGATTGAATTCCGGTGATATCATCATTTCAGTCTCAGGTTCCCCAGAAGCGATTACTGGACGCACGAGTTCGATTAGAATGCTACAGATTGGCGATGAAGGTGTTCTCAACGACCTTTGATCAATGATACGATGCAACTGGTTGACAAAAGAACACGGCCTTCAAATATGATTGGTCTCCGCTGCTGGGTTATGAAACCCGTCCCTAGGGCGTCTAGTCCTTCCTCGAAGCCGACTAAAGCGGTCTCAATTTGTGCCCTGATGTTATTATCATCATTGGTACCAATTCTAATATCACCTGCTTCGGCATCGCATTCTACAAATGTTGTAGATTGGCCAGAAAGTGGCTACAACGACACTGGTTGGGTACAGTTGGATGCTATTGGTGCCGGTGCTTCCATCGGCCAAGGTGGTTCAATCGAATGGACAATGGACTTTGTAGCAGGGGCAGATCTTTCCAATCTGACTATGGAAATACGCGTTGATGGCGCAAATGGCCTCTCTATCGATGAACCACTAATCTATTCAGACGATAACGGCCAAGCTCTTTTTGATTGGACAGGCCAAGGAACTTTAGGGCAAAGCAATTCTTTCAATGGAGCAAATCCACATACGGGCAGACTCAATCCCGATTATGATAATGGCGCGAATTGGAACATACCAGCAGGCTCAGTGATTACCGACTTAGTATTCGAAGCCCTTGCACCAGCAGACCCAGCAGTATCTCTGCAACCTATCGATATCGAATTTACAGACTCCCTTATCCACCCGGCAGACGGAAGATTGATACTTTGTTTCGATGAGGTTCTCGTCACTTTAGATGCTAATTCTAATCCACCTATCATCGACGTTATGGAATTTAGTAATGTTGGAAAGATCCTTGACTTGGAATTAGATATCGCTGGTGATCGCATCCTCGT
>CAJIYT010000033.1 GCA_905181715.1 uncultured Candidatus Poseidoniales archaeon | reverse complement strand
CTCAACCAGTTAATCTGATATCTTATATTAGCTGAGATTAATTGTGGCCACTTATAGTGAAGATGGGAAATGGATGTGGAATGAAGAACAAGATTCGGCAACGGATTTTCTATTGTTGCATTATATGGCATGTAGATTAGTCAAATGAAAAATCAACACCACATATCAGAGTTTGGGATTTATTAAATGATTACCGGTTCGCAATAATAATGAGTATATGATTAGAATATAAACCATAACATGCCACTTAGTATCAAGAAATTACCTTAATAATATGCGAATCATTGATAGACCCTCCTCAGAGGGAAGGGGCGATAACCATGGTAGTTAAAGCAGAATATATTTGGATGGACGGAGTTAAACCAACACAAAAACTCCGATGTAAGACCAAGATATTACCCGATATTGACGAAGTTAGCAGTTTGGATCAACTTCCGATTTGGGGATTTGATGGATCTTCTACTCAGCAAGCTGAAGGTCACGATTCTGATTGTGCCCTAAAACCGGTACAATACTATCCTGACCCGATTCGCGGCTACCCTCATATTTTGGTTATGACTGAGGTCTGTGATCCCCAAACTATGGCTCCACACTCTTCTAACACACGTGCAGCCTGTGTTGCAATGGCTTCAAAGCACTCTGACCAGGAATGCTGGTTTGGTATCGAGCAAGAATATACATTCTTTGATGGCATCAAGCCTCTAGGATGGCCAGATAATGGTTTCCCGGCCCCCCAAGGTGGTTATTATTGCGGAGTAGGTGCTGATGAAGTGTATGGTAGAGATATCGTCGAGGAACACATGGATGCTTGTATCGATGCTGGTTTGACATTCTCGGGAATAAATGCCGAAGTAATGCCAGCACAGTGGGAATTCCAAATTGGCCCAGTCGGGGCACCAGCTGCCGCTGACGAATTATGGATTGCTCGTTGGTTATTGTATCGCATCGCAGAGAACTATGGAGTTAGTGCTACCCTTGCTGCAAAACCAATTCGTGGTGATTGGAATGGTGCAGGTGCACATACAAACTTCTCAACCAAGGCAATGCGTGAAGATGGCGGTATGGCTTTTATCGAAGAGGGATGTAGGAAACTCGGAGAAAGAGCGGCACATCATGTCGAGCACTATGGCTCTGATATCGAGTCTAGATTAACTGGGGCTCATGAGACCCAAAGATGGGATGAATTCTCATGGGGTGTTTCAGACCGGGGTGCGTCGATTAGAATCCCATGGAATGTCGCTGCTGAGGGCAAGGGATACCTAGAGGATCGCCGGCCAAATGCCGATGTTGACCCCTACGTAGTCTGCATGCTGATGATTGAATCAATCTGTGACCTTTGAAAGTAAAAGTACACTTTGCGAGCCAACCTGACCTAAAGGTTTGAAACATCGTAGCGGCCCAGTATGGCCATGGGCTTTGAGAATCGACTACTTGCTCTTGCCCTAATCGCAATAATTGTTCTTACTGCAGTCGCTGTAGACTTACTAAATGATGATCAAGAAACCACTATCGAATATATCTACATCGAAAAGGTGGTAGATGAGCGAACAGAACCAGTTCAGGATAATGAAACCGAACCCTTAACACGCTCAGAAGTTGCAAGGGTTGCTACATTCAACATCAAGGTCTTTGGTAAGACAAAAATGAGTAAACCAGAAGTTGTTGCAGAACTTGTAACGATTTTCGAACGCTATGATTTGGTTGCAGTTCAAGAGATAAAGGACATCGATGAACAAGTTCCTTACCAATTTCTAGATGCACTAAATAATAATTCATCGATCGATTGGAAAATGGTATTGTCACTACGAACTGGTTTACAGGAAGATGATCAAAACTCACAGGAACAATACGCCTACTACTATCGCAGTGATGTTTTTATTTCCTTGGACAATGGCAGCCTATACAATGATTCTGAAAAGGATTCATTTCAACGTGAACCACTGGTAAGCCAATTCGAGTTACTTGATTTAGCAGGTAATTCCACCGGATTGGATTTTACTTTGATTAATATTCACACCAAGCCTACTGCGGCTGTTTCTGAGATGGAAGGTCTACAAGATGTCCTAAATTGGTCTGCGGAAATATTTGATGAGGATGATCAAATCATACTCGGTGATTTCAATGGAGATTGTACTTATGCCTCTTATCAAGAATTGATTTCCCTATCTATTTCAACCGCTAATCACACCTGGATAATTCCCGATGATGCCGACACTACAGTTGGAGATTCACGTTGCGCCTATGACCGGGTTGTAGCAACCAGTAATCTCGATGAGCGTCTTACTGGTTACTGGGGTGTCGACATGGACATCAGTAGTGGCAATGTCTCCGACCATCGCCCGGTATGGTTTGACATCTCACGTGTGTGAGTTGTATCAATGACAAGCCTTACCGTGCTTTTTCAAGCGCCAATAATTGTATGGCCAAGGAGTAATGAAACCTACGATTAGCATAAGTGGTATTGCCAAATAATTCAATCCCAGTTCTCCACCGGTAAATAATAAATCGGTGATCTCCATTGATATCTCCATCATTAGCATAGAGATGAATGACATCCCAAATGCGGTGGAGAGTGCATTTCGGAAATCCATCTGATTACGCATCATAATTGCAGTTTCAAGCATCACACTAGTAGCCAGTCCATTGATTAATGGTAATATGGCAAATAGATACCACATCCTAGAATATAGTTCGAGATCGGATGTGATTCCAGAGTAAGAGTAGTATGCCAAAGTCCCGAACTCGCCGATTGAGCAGCCAATTAGGCACCATTTGGTATTGTGAGCGGATTTCTTCCACACACTGCCATCCTTCCAGTCGAAATCATTGCCGAGAGTGAAGCCTGCACCAATAATGGCGTTACTCATCTTGGTGTTGCATGCGCCATCGTGTTGCACGGTTGCAGAACCGACTTCTGCCTCAACAGATTCCACTCCATCAACTGCCTCTAATGCATTGACTAAATTAGTCACACAACCATCACACGACATCCCATTGACATCGAAAGTAACTGTTTCCATCACAGCGACCCAGTTGTGCGATGCGTTTGAACCTCACCCAAGCCAATGATGATGATGAGCATGCGGGGAAAGTTCTCAAAGGTGGTTTGCCACAGCCAACACCATGGCGGAGTCGGCAGTGGCTGAAGTCTCTGCAGATAATGACGAACACAACACTATGGCGTTCCGCCTTGTAGATATTAAACTCAATAAGCACCTTACCGACTTACATCCCTCTTTGGCTCGCATTGATTTACTACGTCAAGAGTGGAAATTCCAATATCGTCTGTTGTGGTTAGAATGGAATATGACCCACTGGATGGCTTTTATCACCGGTGCCTTCGCCTTTATTATTGGAGCTGTTTCTGGCGAGGTTCTTTCTGGAGGAGATGCGAAAGTAGTCGGCATAGAAGGCATGTCAAGTATCAGTGGTTTCGATTATTTCCAAATCCTATTATCTATAGTATTGTGGATTTGGTTCATCGTACAGTGCTCACTAATTTTCCCAATAATGCGTGGACATTTACTCAACATGATAATCGTCTGGGTATCACTAATGGCCGCACAGATGTTATTCCATGTGTCTGCGCCAGACTTCCCTCTCGAAATTGAAACAGGAGACATGCTAGGTGGTATCATCTTAGTAGCGATTGCGGTTTTCTTCACTTACTTCTTTTGGAAAGCAGTAACAGAAACACGTGATCTTCACGTTCAGGGGCATCATGTACACAGCGACGTACGACTAATGGAAGTCGCTATGCGAGAACACAGCCTTCAGGGTTGGACTGTTTTGCTTGGAGGTTGGATTGTATTGATGATTATCAATTCATGGTCTGGTGCTCACTTCATCGCTGATCGCTATGCTGATCGAACCGGATCCCTAATTGTCCATCTAATCACAGGAGTGCTTTCAGTCGGTGGATTGATGCATATTCTCTGGTTCCCACAACGAATGCTGGGGACGGAGGCCACTGTGCAAACTAGAGCTGCATTTCGTAGTGACACAAGTAATGAAGAAGAAGAAAAGGATATTGCTCTGCAAGGTTCTTGTTCTTCATGTGGCTCGGATGTTGATGTTAAGCGGAGTGAATCCGGTGAAATCACTATCTCTTGCCCACAAGAGGATTGTCAAGGCAAAGGAATATCTGGCGATAAGTGTAGCGAGTGTGAAAAGAGATTACCATCACGAATCGCCTGCCCGTCATGTGGACTCAACGCCCCTGTTATCGACTTCTTACCCGATTCGGAGGCTTGGTGATGTTTGCTAAAAGGCGAGAAGATTTCCCCACTTTACGGGCTGAAAACCCACCTGCTTATCTCGACAATGCCTGTATGACATTGCGCCCAGATAAGGTCATCTCAGCGGTCGATGATTACTATCGAGTCAATCCAAGTTGTGGTGGAAGGTCAGTGCATCGCTATGCCACTAGAGTAAGTCGACAAGTTACATCTTGCCGACAAAAAACCGCTAAATTAGTCAATGCCCCACTTACCGACGAGATAATTTTCACTAGAAATGCCACCCATTCACTCAACCAGGTGGCTCATGGTCTATCTTGGCAAAAGGGAGATATTGTCTTGACCAGCGACCGCGAACATAATTCCAATCTTGTACCTTGGTTACAACTAGAGAAAGAACAGGGGATAGACCACCGGGTTGTCAAAAGCAATGATGACAATACGTTCGATCTTGAGGCATTTGAAGCGGCTTGTGCTGATGCTGGGTCACGATTGCGATTGGTCTCCCTCGCTCATGTTGGTAATCTCGATGGTGTGGCAATCCCACTAAAAGAAGCGACGAAAATCGCCAAGGATCACGGCGCACTAGTGTGTTCCGATGGCGCCCAATCAGCACCACATATGAACGTCGACGTTCAAGACCTTGGCATTGATTTCATGGCCTTTTCACTGCATAAGATGCTTGGACCAAGTGGAATGGGTGGACTCTGGGGGAGAATGGATTTGCTCAAGGATATGCGTTCGATTCAAAGTGGTGGTTCAACCGTTGAAAACACGACCTACGATTCACTAACTTGGGCTAAACCTCCTGCAAAATTCGAAGGTGGTTTGGCCAATTACGCGGGGATTATTGGCACAAATGCGGCTATTGAATATCTTTCTGAGATGGATATGGCCGAGATTCATGAGAAAGAGACAAGCCTCAACAAAGTGATGTCTTCGATTATCCAAGATGTTGATGGTGTCTCAATAATTGGTCCAAGAGACGCTAGTCTACGAGGTGGTATCTGCTCGGTATTACTAGACAATATAGATTCACATGATGTAGCAATTCTACTCGATGAAGCGGCTGGTGTAATGGTAAGAAGTGGTATGCATTGCGTGCATTCATGGTTTAACGAGCATCAAATAAAGAATGGTTCAGTAAGAGCGAGTGTGTATTTTTACAATACCGAGGAAGAAGTGCGTTTATTTGCTGAAACATTGGTCGAAGCGGTTGATGTTCTTGGATAAAGGTGATTTATTATGGAAGAACTTCCAGAAATACCCGTGAACACAATACAGGAAGAATCTGTATTGGACAATGACTTATTGCTGGTAAAGCGGCTACTAAGCGTCTGTATCTCGTTCCTATTGGTAGTGATGAGCATATGGGTCATATGGGTTATCGCTGGTGGTGAGCAGAGTAGCGGACCGAACCCAATAGTGGTTAAAATCCACAGCGATTATAGTTCACTAGTGCAAATCGATGACATACCGATCTATACCGGTTCTGGGGTAAGGGTATGTATCGTCGATTCAGGAATCGATCTTGAACATCCCGAGTTCACCGGTTTGACATTGCAAGGATGGAAGGATTTCATCAACGATAAACCGGCGCCATATGATGATCATGGCCATGGTACAATGATGGCTGGAATCCTTGTAGGGCAACAATATTTGAAAGGTATTGCCCCAGATGTAGAGTTATTGGTTGCTAAAGCATTGAGTGATGAAGGAGAGGGCAGTGATGAAATGGTTGGGGAAGCGATTGATTGGTGTGTAAATTCAGGTAGCGACATCATCTCTCTATCTTTGGGCGGAGCACCCGGAATACTCCCTTCTCAATTCGGAGGTGATTCCTCATCGACTGCCGCCAATAATGCAATCTCGCAAGGAGTAATCGTAATCGCAGCTGCTGGTAATGATGGTGCTAATTCTACTGACAATGATGTTTCCAGTCCTGGTGGCGAACGTGATGTAATTTGCGTCGGAGGCGTCGATGTCGATGGAAATCTCTGGGGAGGTTCCTCTGTCGGTGATAATAATGGACGGATTTGGCCGTCTCCTATTCTACCACGTAATGACCCCAACAAAAAACCGGAAGTTGTTGCTCCCGCTGAAGATGTACCTGTAATCATACGGGGTGGCACCTGGGGATTAGCCAATGGTACCAGCGCAGCAACGGTATATGTCACAGGTAGCATGGCATTATTACTCGATGCCCGTGAAGACTTACGCCACAATGGTAGTGCCGGTGGAGATGATTCCACAGTTCAGCAAATCAAGCAATGGCTGATGGAATCAGTTAAACCAAAATCAGGTCAAACCAGTCATGATGATCACTATGGCTATGGTATGTTACAGGCAAGAGCCTTACTGGAAGCAGCCGGTGCGCCCTTGGATTAAGCATTGTGAAACGCAACTAAAGTCCCACCATAAATGGGCATAAATGCCAAAATGTGTGTATCATTGCAACGTTTGATTAAATCTATCCACTCATTGAAAGCAACGACTTCACCATCATCACTTTCCCTCTCCCCACTTGGAGCAATAGGTTCGGTGGTCAACAACAATCCACCCTTATTCAATAATGGAAGAAGTGAGGTCACCGTTTCAACGATTTTTTCACTAGTCGTATCAACTATGATACAATCAGGTCTATCGGGTAATATGGGTTGGTCAGCAGTAGTTCCAGATAATGACCAAGCCTTGGTTTCTGCCGCAAGAATAATTGGATTACCAACTATTACTTCAGCCCAATCTCGAGAACTGGAAGAACCTAACATGCGTTTGATAATCACAGCAAAACGCGAACCCTCTTCGACAATTGTATAACGTTCAGGAGTTTTCTCAGCATCAGCAAAGTAATCTAATAGCCAAGCGGAAAGATGTCCAATTCCAGCACCGACTTCAAGTATTGTTTTTGGTTCTAGTTTTGCTACAACATCACGAATCCTACGCAGGAGGGAAACACCTCTTACCGCTAGGCCCATGTGTTCAAGTTGAATAGCGATATTAGCAGCTATCTCCGGCTCATTGCGGCTCAAACCCGGGTGAGCAACAAGGAGACTGGGAAGCAGTTCTTCGCTCATTAGACAGGGCTTGAGGCTCCATGTATTCAAACCTCTTCTGCCGGTAGATACAAGATAGATGGGCCTCGGCCTCGGAATGAGTGCATATGGCTGAAGAGGAGTTTGCGGACGAAGAGTTTGCAGACGATGAGTTTGACGATGATGATGATGCCATTGGTGCCCGTTGTCCTGACTGCAATGAAATATTCGGGCATGAAGTCCTAAGAGAGCGCCCAACGGGAACTGGCTCGGATTTCTTAGTTCGCTGCATGGAATGTAGTAAGGTTCACACTTTGCAATTACGCCCACCAAAGCCAGTTATTATCTCCTTCATGTTAAGCGAGGGTTCTGAAACCTTTATTGCAAACATCGAGATGGACGCTGATGAATTTCTCGTGCTTGGCGATCAATTCGAGCATAGCGATGCAACCTGGGAGATTAACCGCCTAGAAGATGATGAAGGCAATTCACGTAAACGTATTCTAGCTGAGCGCTGCTTACGAGCTAATGCAATGCGCTCGGACATGATTCGAGTACGTTTGACCATGACCACTGGTGAATATTCAGAGAGTTCACACGTGGTTGTCGAGCGAGATACAATATTCCATGGTGGAAAACTGTTTGACCATGAGGGTATCGAATGGCGCATAAGAGCAATTCATACAGGTTCAGGACGTACATTGTATGGAAGAGTTGTCGCCCAGGATATCAAGCGTGTATATCTACACGAAAAGCCGCAACCACAAGAATACCAAGAACCGCGTAGTGAAAGAGACCGAAGGCAAGCGTGGAAGGAAGGAAGATTGGGTTACAATCCAAACCCAATACGCCCTGAAACTATCAAAAAAGACCGCAAGAATACCGGTCATACTCCAGGTGACACACGGCGATTAAAGAAAAAGCGTGACTGATTAAGCGCAACTTCTATTGATTATGCCTGATAATAATGTCATGTTCAAGGTTACAATGATTAACACCAATTAGAAATCAAGGGCGATTACTCCAAGGCATTAATATGGCCTTCATAACCTGAGTCGCAATGGTCGGATTTTCTCTCAACCTACGTATTGAATACTCATACCATTTCTCACCATAGGGAATGTAAACCCTAGTCCTATGGCCATCCTTGCGCAGTTTTCGTCGCAATGGTCCGCGGACTCCCAGCAGCATTTGGAATTCATACCCTGGGCCTTTGTTCTTACGTGGCTTTGCAGAATTAGTGCGTACATCTTCCTTATTTGGACCCATTCCGGCGAGCTCTAATGCTTTGAGTGTGTGATTAATTATTGGATGATCATGGCTGGCTACCGCCAGATATGCACCTGAAACTATCAACTCATCAATGCAATCATTTGTCGCGGTGATTATCGCTGCTCTCGTGGTGTAGGAAATATCTTCAGACTCGAGATAAATCCCCTTGCAGATTCTGTAATCTGCAGCTGGACCTAGTTCTTTGGTGACCGATTTAATGTCGTCTATAGTGCGAAATAGACGACCTTGTAAGACACAGCCAACATTGGTTATTCCATTGTTGTGAAGGTCAATTACCACTTGGATTGTATCTTGAGTGACACGGTGATCTTCCATGTCTAGCCGAACATACATATCATGCTCTTCGGCGCTTTTCACTAGGCTTTCGATATTGGCCATTCCAGCCTCTTTGTCGATTAGCAAGCCAAATGCAGTTGGTTTGATTGAGAGATTAGCATCAAGATTGTTTTCGACTATCGCTTTGATAACCCGCTGATATTCCTCAAGGAAAAATGTCGCTTCACCAAGAGTTGAAATCTCCTCCCCAAGCACATCGATTGTGAAACAAGCCTGCTCTTTTTCCAAACGCTTCATCACTTTGACAGCGTCATCAAGTGTTGGACCTGCAACATATCGACGTGAGATCCAGCGCACAAACCAACGCGGCATACGTATGGTGATTCCCACTATCATTCGTGAGAATAGGTTGACCATGCCCCGCCCAAGTTCAGGGGACACTTGACGGTTTTCCTGCTGCAATTTCAGCGATGGCTTTGCTTCTTAGTAGTGGCACTTCGAGTTCAACCATCAAATCACGGATGGCCTGACGTTGCCAGCCTTTGAATGCCTTCTTTTCCAAACTGGCGACTATGTTCCCGCCAGGATATGCTTTTTGTGTCGCTGCCAAAGCTGCTCTAATACTTGATTCCCACATCCCACCTGGCTTTTCCGCCTCGGATTCAGGTTTGTCAAAAGGTAAAGAGTATGTTGCCAGCATGTGAGCGATTCGCACATTTTCAAGCAAACCGAGTTTGTTTCCCCGAGGTGCATAATGACCACCACCTATGGTGATAACCACAATATCGCTACCATTCCACTTACCTATACCATCTCCACCATCTAATGCCAAACCACGCCAAATGAGATCCGCCAATACATCAGCAGCGCCAAGATGTGGCCAGTTTTCTGCAGTCGAACCTATTTCAATAAACAGACAAGGTGTGCTCAACCATGGGCCATGATGGGTCGTCTCAAGCGAGAGAGAGAAGGTATCCATCTCGGCTGCGACACGATTTAGTTCACGCCACCAAGGGGCTAATCGAGGTGAAGGGGGCGGGCAATCACCAGCTTTCCCGCCATATTGCGGAATTTCATCTATTGGTACTTGCATTGTACCAATCGGGTGCAATGTAAGACATGCCTGACCGGAGGCTGCCGAATGACGTGAAGGGAAAATTACCTCTTCAACCTCTTCGCCACGAGCGATTTGCCAACGCTTGTCCAAATCATCCTGCCATAGACAACCATCGGGTAACCACCACATACGTACGTCGATCAAGGAATACGCCGGCCAGTTCTCAACATCTTCTAATTGGTGCCATTCACCTTTTTTCAACAAAGCCTTTCCTTGATTTAATGAAGCGATATCACCGGAACTAATGATGACAAGGGTGACCATGACAAGGGCAATTACCCCTTACACATCATGGTGACGGTGAGCAAGGATTGACAAACAGGCACTGTTTGCAACACCTATGGAGGTTGGCGCAACTGCACCTTGGAAAGTACTTCCCTATAGCGGAGGTCATATCCTAATGGATGTCGATGGTGGAATTTCCCGCTTAGGTGAAGATACAATATACCATCCTTTTCCTATATCTTTGACCAATGCTGTCGTCATCGATGATGTATTGGTGGGAACTTGGGTTGACCACGAATTAAGGCTTGCACGTATGGCTGCTCTGGATTTGAATAGCGATTTTGAGCATGGTCCGACCCGCGGAGATTTACGAGCACAGGGTAACTCCTCGCATCATCAGGTCGCAGGAGCGTTGTGGTCACATACTGTGGAGAGCGAGCCACTAGCTATTTGTGCCAATAATGAGATGATTGTTTTTGCACTTTGGAAGCGTGGAATATACGCTATCGACAAGGATGCAAATGAATTATGGAGAATCGCTAATCCAGAGTTCAAGGAGATTAGTAAGCTACCAAGAGGAAATGAAATTATTGCCATCACAATCGATGATACCGTTAATCTGTGGACAAGGGGTGGTGGTTGTGCTAAGATCTCTTGTGAAGATGGTAAGGAAATAGAAAACAGTTGTTTACCGATAATTGGAAATGTCACACAGGTCTTCCGAGGAGATGTTCATTTGCTTTGTACTTCTGAAGGAGAAATATGGGGTTATGATGGTGATGATCTTCAGCAGATTGCAGTAGTTGACAAACCAATTAGGGATGCCGTCTTTGATGAGATCTGGCGTTTCCTCACATGGGAAGGAGATTTGATTCTCGAACCATTGCAGAAGAATACACGTTACGAACTACCAGTGCAATTATTGAAGCAAGTGGATGACTGGATGGTTATCGACAACCAGGGGAATCTCTCCCCTTTCTTGGATTGATTCACTCGTTGACAACAGTGTGACCGCAACGGCCACATGCCTTGCGATCATTGTGTATAGCAAGGAAAACACCTGGGCCACACTTCTCACAAAACTCACCCTTACGGACGAGTTTGCCATCATCAATACTGTACTTTGCCCATTTGGCACTGGAATTAGGACCGTCTCCCATCATTCCTCACCTCCGGGTTCATCAGCAACTGGCGCTGGTTTTGGAGTTGGGGCTGGGGCTGGGGCTGCGGCTGCCTTTTCCTCAGGTGCATTATCGATTATGGTCAAGCGCTTGTGAACATATGTTGGTTCAACCGACATAGCTTCATCATTAGCATAAATCAAAGCAACTCCTGTTGTCAATGCTTGGCCGAATCTAGTATTCATATCCTTGACCACAATTAGACTGGTTTTTGAACCGGGTTCAAGACTACCAAGAGATTTTGCCACCGATGAGCGAGTAGGTGTTGGCTTGCCAGTATGGTTTATTTGGAAATCTATCTCGACACGGTCGAGCAACTTATTTTCTATTCTCTCTATTATCTGCATATTTTTCACCTTAACGATTAATTACCTTCAGTGCATAACTGCCAGGCCTGTCGATTTGCAACCTTTGGGCTATCTCGGAACGAGATGGGTCTATGACCACAACGTATCCTTGCCATTGCGAAGAAACTTGCGCTGCTGGACAGCGGGAGCATTGGTCTTCACCATCAGGGAGAATCAGATGGCAATCGACGCATGCGAATGGATTCTTTACCATGGGAAACACCTCACTCCGCATCTTCTACAAGCCACTTGTGGCTTCCGAGGCCGGTCTGCTTGCAGGTTAATCCGATCTTTGAGCGACGTGGGTCACTAGTATCTGGTGAAAGCGAAACAATGCGAGCACGAACGCTACTACCAACGCCAATATTACGGCCACTTTGGCGGCCTTCAATAACGCCCATTCCGACGTTGATGTCGACGTGGTCTTCCATGATTTGCGACTTGTGAAGTAAAGCTTCCATTGGACCGATTCGGACGAAGGCTCCGAATTCATTGACCTCGCTGATAGCTCCTTCGACTACTTCATAATCCTCCATGCAGAAGAGTAGAGCATCGAAACGAACGTGCTGGTAAACCGCACCATCGCCGTGAATGATACGACCACGACCAAGAGGAACGTGGTTTGCAGTCGCTAAGATGAAGCGGTTATCATCATCGAATCGACCTTCAAAAGCAGAGGCAGCCAGACGATCGATGTGCTGGTTTAGACTCTGACCCTTACGCATATATTCCGCAGGGATACGAATAGTATCCTCCTTACTGATTATTTTGTACATTTTGGTCACCTCATTCGGCACTTCCTTCACGAGGTTCCAGTGCACGGGCGGGTAGTTACCGTCCGTCCATCACCGGATGCTCCTCAGGAGGGATGAGTGACCGAAGTCAATCCGCCCACCTTCGTCCTTTATTTAAGGAGATTGGCCGACTGCAGCCATTTATTGACCCCTATAACACGGGCCCATAGGGCCCGCAAGAAGGCAAGGATTACAAACTATCGCGTTGAGATATGCATCGGAGCAAACGTAGATGTCCAGTCAGAGCAGCCTAGCGTTCATCTTGACAGTACTACTCGTATTGCCGCTCATCCTCAATTCAACTGTATTGGCCGAGAGTACGATATGGGATCACGAGGAGCAGCCTTGGGCTCAATATGGACACACGCCGTATCATGATTCGGTGCTGCCGACACATGGTGATTCGGGTCTGTTAACCATAACTGAACCAATTGTCAATTGGCAGGCTTTCGATGACGAATCAGGTGCAGATGGATATGGGAGCATTATCGTCAACCTCTCTGCCTCTGTCACAAGACCGGATGGAGCAGCCCAACGATGTGGCGAAGAGAGTCTATTTGCAGTGATGAGCCGTTCGAGTGATACTTCGGAAAGCGCTGATCGTTATCTATCGATTATTGCTGGTGATTCAGCCAAAACAGCATGGGAAGTTAACCTTGGCTCTGCAGAACGAATCCGAGCAACTCCTGTTGCAATCGATATCGACGCTGATGGCAAATTAGAGATAATTGTCGTTTACGACACTAGTTCGGCATTAAACGTAGATGTCTGGTCACCAGACTTGAGTTGTGATGAATCTGGTTGGAGTTCCTCCGGGCATGATAATGAAAAGATGTGGACCTGGACCAGTGCTGATCATCGCATCGGTATAACAAGTCCACATTTACCAACCGCACAATCCGGACATAAAGCCGTCACTCAACCACTATTAGCAGATTTGGCCATGGATGGCTCGCCAGAACTAGTCATTGCAGCAGTAGATGTCGACACTGAAGATGTTACTGTATTAGCAATCCCACTTACCTTACAGGGTCCACCTGAATCATCATGGGAAATAACCCTCGACAGAGGTACTCACCCCAGCGACCCTGCTTTTGCAGCCTTAGATGATTCAACTGGTTGTATAGTACTGACTACAATCAATGCTAATTCTGGAAATATGTGGATTTGGCGAATAGATGGGGCAACCGGGTCACTCGATTGGGAGAGAGTCTCCATATCAGGAACCGACAGTGATAACGACGCACCACGTCTCAAATTACCAGGACCTGTCGTCACACAATTGGATTCCGATAGCGCTCCAGAGATGATTCTAACTCTACCTAGTGATGCCAATGGTCGTGATAATGGCATGGGCGCACAATATGTCGCCATGGAATTGACTAGTACAGATGAAATCTGGAGGTTTAGGGCACCGAATGGCTATGCTGATGCAATGCCTACCCCTGTAGATACCGATAACGATAGCATTAGTGATAGATTATGCTGGGTCACTTGGTATTCTACTTCTTCCGTATCTTTTAATCGTCAAGGCCTGACAGGTTGCCACGACATCTCAGTCGAACCACCATTCAAAGAATGGGCTAAACAGATGGAACGCGGCAGTGGTACAGATAATGATGAAATCGCCGCTTCACCACCAATTGTCATTGACATAAATGGCGATGACATCCCTGAGTTGTTGGTTGCGTTTGGCTGCCGTATCTACGCATTTGATGGTATAACCGGCGCTCCTGCCGACATCAATAACGCGTGGTCTAGTCCACTATCAATGCCGCATAGAGTTTGGGCAGCACCTGCGGTAGCCGATCTCGACGGAGATGGCTTTCTCGATATTTTAGTTGGTGACACCTTGATCTCTCAAGCTCTTCCAGACTTAGCACCTCTCGCTGATGATCGTGGCATCGGTTTCAATCCAGTCGACCCCGACCCCGGTGAAACCCTTACTGTAAGTGGTCAGTTCTCCAACATAGGAACGGTGGAAACCGATGAACCGGTAGATGCGGTTCTGTTAATGAATGGTGATGAAATAGCGAGATTTCGCAGTGATGCTGCATTACCTGTAGCGCCAAGTGGCGAAGGTGGGCCAATAACATTCAGCATCGAAATCACAGCAACTCTAGGCGAACATATATTCGAATTGATTCTCGACCCCAATGAAAACATTACTCAAGCAAGAGATGATAACGACAATGCTAGTGCTACTTTGAGTATCGTCGACCCATATGTCGCACAAATATCAATCCCTTCAGAGACTACAAGAGTCGTTCCAGGTAATACAGATATCGTGACAATTATTCTCACCAGCGTTGGATCTAGAACAGCAGATTGGAGTTTGACTTATGATGATTCATCCTTGGCAGACGGTTGGTCGTTTGATCTTGCAAATGGTGAGTCTATCAATCATTCACTAGTAAAAGACACTCCGGTTTCAATAGACTTTGAAATCCATGTCCCTTCTACGGCTCTTGGTGATGAAAGCGCATTGATCCCCTTGACGTTGAAACTCAATTCAGATTCATCGGTAACCAGTAGTGTCATTTTACCCATCGATGTATTTCGCACACGTGGCCTCTCGGTCGAAGGACCATCTGGATTATCTATCAGCGAAGGCCATGGTAGAATCGGAGAAAACGCAAGAGCGTGGGTAAGAGTTCAGAACATGGGCAATGCTCCTGAAACAACCTCCTTCATAGGATGGTCATCCTCTAATTGGGATGATTCACCAAACTTGGTTAATACAAATGGTGACGAGGTGTTTGGCATTGAACTAAATCCGATGGAAGCAATCGAGTTAATAATAGAAATTGAAGCTGAATCTGGTTCGACTCAATTTGAATTGACGATGTGCATAGGATATGGTGACGATGAGATCTGTGAGATACAGAAGGTGATTATGCATTCAAATTCGGTTGCGGCCCCAGATGCGCACATTCGCACAATACCTGCGACTGGGCTTTCTTGGCTGATATCCGGTGATTTAGGTGGATTTGGAGTGGTCTCATGGGACATCTCGAATTCTGATATGAGAGAAGAGGATTGGATATGGAGTGCCGAAGGCTCACTGTCATTGGATGGTGATTTCCTCAACCTAAGCGGTTCAGGCTATGAATTTGGCTGGCTCAACTTGAGTTTACCAAATGATGCATCACCTCACCGCCATTTCTTCAATACCAGCGCCACTGGACTCAGTAACTATGACCTCAATCTATCTTTGCATGTATTACAGGTATATCGCTCGGCTGCAATGGTCGCTAGCCCAAACAGTCCTGCCACATTTAACGTCAGTGAATCAACCAAATTAATTGTAAAACTTGAAAACCCCGGCAATGGCGAAGATACATTTACCTTGAGTGGACATACTACCGCAGGAAATCTAAGCCTATCACCTGATGTTGAATTCATGATCCCGGCGCCCACCAAGACACTAGGTGCTGGAGAAGTCACTCTGATGCCAATTTGGGTGACATTGTCTGAAGACATACCGGCTCGAGAACAATTTGAATTGGTATTAACTTGGACTTCTTTATCTGATTCCTCCGTGGATTCGGAAGCTAGGATTACTGTTCAGGCCCGGCCAGACCATCGTTGGAATATGAGTGTCG
>CAJIYT010000032.1 GCA_905181715.1 uncultured Candidatus Poseidoniales archaeon | reverse complement strand
TGTTATGTTGAATGTAGTATTATTTATTGTAGAAGTATAGCTCGAATCTCGTATTTCTTCTTGTAGAGCGATATTCTTTTCAAAACCATTATTGGCTAAAGGTGAACAAAGAGAAATTAAAAAAATTGAAACTAACAAAAGCGCAGTCCTGCGGTACATAGCCCTGCCAGATAATACGATTTATCAATTATTCTACAAAACACAAATCAAAAACCAACTAATTTCAGAACCGTTCTAACTGGGCATAAGAAGTAGTAGAGAGAATGTTCACGGCTTTGTCATCTGCGAAAGAGACCAATTAGACCAAGAATTATCACCGGTTATTTCTTTCCCTAACCATTCTGGTAATTGCACCAATTGATCTTCAGTATCGAGTTCTACTTCGGCAATAATAAGGCCATTGTGCACTCCTTCGAACTCATCTACCTCCCACAATAAACCGTCAACCCCCCTCCACAGGAACCTGGTTTTTTCTATGCCAAAAAGAGTGTAACTCCCGTCAATTCTGTTAAATTCTTCTCGGCTTATTTCCCATTCGAATTCGACACCTGTGGCTCCAGTTCGTCGCCCCTTGCCAGTAAGAAAACATGCGTGTTGCGATGAACGTATGCGCCAGACATGGACCATAGAAACATCGATATCAGTCGGAATTAGATGCGAAACAATCTCTTTATCGACATAAAACTGTCTGATTTGCAATGAATCGCCATCCCAGACTCTCTTTTGCGAAGAAGAGATTAGAAATCTACGTTCTATTTCTATGCCCATGGTACCCTCAATAAGTCATATCTGATAGTTGGTTTGTAAAAACATCTAACCACAAACCGATTATATGTGACCACAATAGCACAACCGATGAAGGTTGAAAGAATCCCTCTGCGCGTTACTTTTCTTGGATTATTATTGGTAGCGAACATGCTCCTTGCTGGTTGCACATCGATTTTTGATGATAGTAAGGATTCAGATACGGACGGAGACAATGAATTGAAGGACAACGACATATCAATTTCCAGATCCCTGGGAACGCCCGAATTGATTGGTTTTGACAATTGCGAAGATCTCGGCCTTTCAATAAAGGATACCATCGCCCAAGAATACGAGACTCAGTTATTACAAGCGGTCGAAGAAATGTACAATTATTGGGGCGGCGGTTTTGGTGATGATGCTGTGATGATGGATGGCAATGTTGCGGAGAGTGCAGCCTCTGGTGATGCGAGCACAGGCCAGTCATCACAGACGAATGCCCCTACTCCGCGAAAAGAAGGCGAGGATTACTCGGGAACCAATAACCAAGAAGAAGGCGTCGATGAAGCAGATTTCGTCAAAACCGATGGGTACCACATCTATTATCTCAACAGTAAAACCCTCCATATTCTCAATACAAGCATCATCGGAAACGTCACTCTAGATAGCGAGATGTTGATTGAAGGCACACCTCAAGCAATGATGCTTGACGGCAATAGATTGGTGGTGATATCTTCGGTATCCTCTTGGAATTTGGAGTCTGGCCATCCAATGCGTGATGCACTGGGCTGGGGTGAGGAATGGAGCGAATGGCGCACTAACACCTTGACTAAGTTCACAGTTATCGACATCTCAAACCGTTCAGACCCAATAGAATCCCGAGAACTCTACATCGAAGGCTATTACAATACAGCACGCGAAGTAAATGGCACAGTACGCACAGTGACCTATGCATGGCTCAATATCCCAGGACTCAGGAGTTGGCTCAATCTTCCAGACGGCTATTACCAATTGGAATATGATGACCCATTACGTAAGGAATTACGCCAAACCGCAGCAAACGCTGCAATACAAGAGAACAACGAAATCCTTGATGCAATGAACGATTCAGACATTCTTCCGCGTATTTATGAACGGGTAGGAGACGTGGTTACAACCCATGGACTAGATGAAAATGAGTGCGGAGACTTCGTAGCCCCAACCGGTTCGAGCAACCGCGGGTTTATCTCAATCTTTACCCTTGATTTGGATTCAGAAGAGTTGGCATTTGAAGCCGACCACATTCTCGGGAACCATCCACTGGTATACTCCAGCGCAGATACGATGATAATCACCGAAAACAGCTGGGACTGGTGGTGGTTCTGGGGTAATTCAAACAACGAAGAGGCAACAAACATCCACTCTTTTGATATCAGCGAAGAAGGCGATACAACTTACCGCGGATCCGGTAGAGTCGATGGCACAATCCTCGACCAGTTTTCCATATCTGAACACGAGGGCAAGGTTCGGGTTGCAACCACGACTGGTCAATGGGGACAATGGTGGCTCGGCGACGAAATCGAACCAATGGAAAACCATGTCATCGTACTAGAACCGGAAGAAGCGCCGATGGGCAAACAAGCACTGAATGAAATCGGAAGAGTCGATGGTATTGCCTTAGGCGAGAATATCTGGTCATGTCGTTTTGATGGAGATATGGCTTACGTCGTCACTTTCCTGAATATGGACCCACTATGGACAATCGATCTATCAGACCCAACCAATCCAGCAATCCTTGGCGAATTAGAAGTTCCAGGGGTTTCAACATACATCCATCCACTTTCAGAAGACACACTACTTACAATTGGTTTGGGGCCTGCAGATGTGGAAACAGGACTTGGGCTGGACTGGTCCAAGATTCAAGTTTCCCTCTTCAACGTTTCAGACCCTACTGCTCCGACGAGAAGTGCGGTACTGAACGCATCTCCACTACTCGACCCCAATGAGCAAGGTTGGAGCTGGTCGTGGTCAGAGGCGACTTATGAGCACAAAGCATTCCAATATTGGAACGGGCAATTAGCAATCCCTCTTTCCACATACCGATACAACCAACAAGATTGGAACTATGAATTTGTATCGAAACTTGTAATCATCGATGTTGGCGAGGATACTTTGACCATCAATGGAACGATAGATCACTCGGACTTTTACAACCGCGGCGATAGCGATTATTATTGGGGAGAGTATAATGTCAGGCGCTCGATATTTATGGGTGATTACATCTATGCAATATCGGCTGGAGGCGTGACAGCGACCAATTTGACCACAATGGAACAATCCTCAGCAGTAGAACTAACCCCTGACTATTATTACAATTATTATTACACGGATAATCAGGAATCTGAAACAAGCGACAAAGAGAGTGATGAAACCACAGATGACGGCAAAGGCTCCGGTAGTTCCGGGGGTTCATCGGATGATCCATCGACTAGTCCAACCGGTGCCTAATGCCTGAAGAACAGCACAATCACCCTGCTGGTGAGTAAGACCTGTAATGAAAGCCTTCTTGTCAAGTTGGGGCGAGGCAACGATATGCGAAGTGCTACTTTGATGCTCGGCCTCCTGCTAATCGCGGGCATGTCTGGTGGCGTCAGCGCACAACCCCCCGAATCAACAGCTGAGAATTTGTGGCCGGAGCCAGTGAGCAATTATGTCCATCTCACATGGGCTTCACTTACCGTAGATGTCAACGATTGGGCAGACGAGAACCCAGATATTGTTGACTTAACCGATATAGGAGAGTCATACCTTGGAAAGACCCTGTGGGTCGTGAGGTTATCGGATTGGTCTATGGAAACCAAAGCAGACGGCAGTGAAAAAGAAATTGTTTACATCGATGGAGGACACCATGGTAATGAGTATCTTGGCACAGCCTTAGCATATTTGTCTGCTAAATGGTACATCAATGAATGGAATGCTGGTAATGAGGAAGCGATAAGAGTTTTACAAAATTCAGAAATTCATATTCTGGTTATGCTAAATCCAGATGGTAATGACTTCGATACTCGATGGAATCAGAATCACACAGGCGGGTTAACTGATCCGGCAACAGGGGAAGTCATTGGAGTGGACCTAAACCGAAACTATGCCCACTATTGGAATGACTGTGAGCCTAACAACCCATTCGCCCCAGGAGGTAGTGCTTTCAGCGAATCCGAGACTTCTTCGAATTCAAATTACATGAACACAGTAGTCCCTGATGCAGATCTCTATGTCACAATGCACACCGGCGTTTGGATAATGCTCTACCCATGGGGTAAGTGGCCTGAACAACCTGCTGATTGGGAATTATTCCACTTCATAAGAGACGATGTGCATGAAAGTATTTCACAAATACCAATACAAAACGCGAACCAAGGCCTGTATCCAAATTGTGGAACCAGTAGAGACTATGGCTACGGCGTTATGGGATTCCCGACCTTCACATTTGAAACCGACGATGAACAATTTGTTCCCGGGACATTCGAATCATTACAAGATAGATTAGGGGAAGAACTGGATGTGATGAGATATCTAATCGACAATGTTTGGTATTGGCGCGCTCGCTTAGTTGTTGACGAATTCAAAATAGACGGCGAAGATGTAACTTACACTGTCAACAATCTTGGTCATGCAAGTACTATGAATGCAACACTCCAATACATAGATGGCGATAATATTCTGTGGCAATCAAACAATTTCACGGCCAATGCGACAGAATCGGTTACTGCAACCACCGGCGGGTTTGGCTTTGAAGGAGGCGAATGGCGACTATCATACCAAAAACGCGTCATAACTTCATCACAATGGGTTAATGAAACCGTAAATTCAACACCAACAATTATGACACCATCAGATGATGGATTTTTCTTAGATGGCGCGGGTGTGTTTAATCCATCTACGGTGATAATGTCGATTCTATGCTTAGCTATTATCGGGCGTCGAAGTAAGATAGAGGAACGCCAAACCGAAGAGCGTAGTCTCTGTGCCTAGTCCGATCGGAGAAAAAAGGAGGGGATATTATGCGAACAGCACTTCTTCTACTCGGTTTTGACAGAGTCGATTATTTTTCTAAAACACTAGCAAGTCTTGCAGCTAATCCAGAGGCCCACGAACATGATTTACATCTCTATCTTGACGGTGGCCCGAAAGCACGGCAAGACGAATTGATAAAATTGGTTGAGCAAAGCAATTTCTCTAATCCAACTATCGTTCGTAGAGATTCTAACTGGGGCGTAGGAAGGCATCTAATCGATGCGCGCCGCTCCCTTTTCGATGAGCAAGGATATGACCGAATAATCCTCTTTGAGGACGACATGACTCTTTATCCTGATTATGTAAAGACAGTGTTGGCTCTATCAGACTGGTCGGAAAAGTACTCTGATATCGGCACGGTAATGGCATACAATCTGAACCCCACTTCAAAGGAAGTACAAGAGCAAGCTCTAGATCAAATCATTGTTACTAATCGTCACTTCTGGGGCTATTGTATCACTCGAAAGGTCTGGGATGATATCAAGGACATAATCTATCAATACGAAGACAAATACATCGGTTCGATTCCGTATAACGACCGCCCACATCGCCGCATTCGTATGTTCTTCATCAGGCGATGGATGAAAAAAGGACGTAGAATATTGGGCGGAGAAAAACTCGCTCCAGAGCACCTTCTGTTAGCGCCATTTCCAAAGTTTCCATGGTGGTCTCCAACTTCTCAGGACGCGATAACAGCACTTGCTCTTTGGGTGCGTGGCTATTGTCGATTAACCACTGTAGTTCCACGGGCGCGCTATATCGGCGAGAAGGGCTTGCATTTTTCTCCAGAAGTGTTCAAAGCACAAGGATTTGATAGTCAGCAAGATTATGATTTTTCTGAAATCAAGGACTCGCATGACTTTGCATTACTAACCAAAGACGCACAAGGCGATCCCCTCAAACCAGGGTCTTACGAGTGAGGCGAGACGATGCAGGTGGGCGTAGTTGGTTGTGGCCATTGGGGCAAAAAACATCTACAAGTATTACGTTCACTGAAGAAAAAAGGTCTCGTTAAAAAAATAATTGCAGTCGACTCCAACCCAGAAGCCTTGGCACAAATAAACGAAGTCGACGCCAAACATTCTTCCCTTCCTGAGAATTCCTGTGACTTGGTGATTCTAGCAACACCTTCAGCAGATCACGCCAACCATTCCATTAGATTACTCGAACAAGGAAACCATCTTTTGGTTGAAAAACCGTTGGCTTGTTCAGAGGAAGAGGCGGCACAGGTATTGGCTTGTGCACAAAAACACGGTCGCATACTTTCAGTCGGACTTTTACTGAGATTCCACCCAGCGATTATTCACGCCCACACCCAGCTTAAACGAGGGGTGCTGGGCCAATTATTAGAATTCAATTTCATCCGTAGAAAAACCAACAATGCACGGGCAGGTGCAGATGTAATGGAAGAGATAGGCGTACATGGGATCGATTTGGCTTGCCATCTTCTAGGTGAATGCGACCCACGAACAACAATCAGCAGCGGCGATTCACTTGATGCGAGGATGACGCTTGAATTCGCACACGGTATCGAAGCCCACATCGATGTAGCTTGGCAAGCAGAAGAGGAGACCAACCTCATTGAGATAATTGGTGACAAAGCGACCGCAATTATTGATTCAAACAATCATACATCTTACAAAATAATTGATAATACAGGCGAGAGTGAGATTGAACTTAAACAACCGATTGCGCCCTTAGAAGCAGAGATACGTGATTTATTAGCCGCTGTTTCAGCACATAAAAATGGAAATATTTGGCGAACAAATCCTGATCACGGAGCAGCACTTCGGTGTGTCAAATTGACACAAAGAGCAATTTATCGGCCAACCCTTACATGGCCAGATTGAAGAATCAAGAGCAACTGGCCTTGTCGATGGCATCAGCATTCACCCACTTTGCCCGCGCCTGTGCGGTCTCAGCAATTACTGCAATTGCTGCATGGTGGTACCTCGAATCGTTACTTCAGGCGACACTATTATTCGCCGCATTAACCACCATTTCCGCCTCTATTTGGGGCATTACTCATTGGCAACAACTGTCTTCTGCACTTGATGCAACACCGCTAAGAATTCTGTCTTGGGCGGTATTTGTCAGTAGTTGCGTAGGATTTACATTTCTATTCGGTTTGATTTCAGTACCGATTGGACCGGGGATTGGATTATCATTGGTGGTGACACTTTACCTCTGGTGGTCCTATTATTCACTTGAGCCCGCACGTGCTTGAAGACGATTTAGATAAAAGGTGAAAACTATGGCAACCTTCTCCAGTCACCCAGATTTACCTTCGATTGTCGAGGATTTATTGGAAGCAGACGTCAGTACACTCTTTCTCAAAGCAGACTGCCCTCCACGTGTCAAAAAGGGTTCTATCGGCGAATTGAAATTGATTGAATTAGAAGGGGACGCGTGGGATAATCTACGATTAGAATCAATCCAGGAAGAATTATCCGCACTTGTTGAAAATAACCAGGACCGCAGCGATTGTTTTCTGGAAATCGATAGAGATGGTTGCCGCGTACTACAAGTGGGAGATTTGCGAATCACCTGTGCTTGGCCTCCCTTCGGCGACTCACGCGAAATCACCATCGTGAGACCGGTTGCTAAATTGTCACTATCAGAATACGATCTTGATTCGAAATTAATCGAACGGTTATCCGACCACCACCGCGGAGTATTCATCTGTGGCCGCCCAGGGTCTGGAAAGACGACACTAGCGCAGGCAATTGCCGAACATCTAGACGAGGATATTGGCGCGATGGTCAAAACCATGGAAGCCCCTAGAGATTTACAACTGGCCAAAAGAATTACCCAATATGCTCCACTCGAAGGCGATCTAGAGAAGACAGCAGAGATCATTTTCCTCGTACGTCCAGATTTCGTTATTTTCGACGAGGTTCGCCGAACCAGAGATTTTGAGATATTTGCTGACGTTCGTCTTGCAGGAGTCGGTTTGCTAGGCGTAACTCACGCAAATTCGGCACTTGAAGCAATTCAAAGACTGATTGGCAAAGTCGATCTGGGATTGGTATCTCAAGTTCTAGATACCGTGATCCACGTGGAGAAGGGAGAAATCGCGCAAGTGCTCGAACTGAGAATGACGGTGAAAGCACCATCGGGAATGCAAGAGGAATTAGCTAGGCCTGTAATCGAAATAGTTCAATTCCCAGATGGCCGCGTCACTCATGAGATGTTTGCCTTCGGCTCCGAGATTGCAGTAGTTCCAGTCGGCGGCAAAAAAGGCAACACTGCGCCAATCTTTGAACTTGCACGCGAACAACTAGCCACCAAAATACGCGATTCAGTCGGAGTGAAATGCGGAGTTCGAATTACTTCGGACAGATCTGCAGAAATCTATGTTCCAGCGGGAATGATTTCGGTATTAATCGGTAAAGGAGGCGAAAATGTTCGTTCACTTGAGAACGAATTAGGCGGGGTTAAATTGCGTATATCTTCATTCGAAGACATGCCTTCTGATGTCGAGGTCGTTGAAGAAAGAGGTTTCCAAATCCACGACCATATGGGCAATGACAACCACGGCGGCGATAATCGCGGCTGGGATAATTCAAAGAAGGCGCGAAGGCGTAACAGAAAACGCTAATTTTCGCTTATTGTTCCGACAACCTATTCTCTTAGAGAGGTCGTCGGCGGAATATGTCCGAAGTTCTAGCGTGGGTCATTGCCGCCAGTACTTTAACCGCGGTTGCAGATTGGGCTGGTTGGCATTTTGTTTGGCGGCATGAGATCGTCAATGAAGGCAAGGGCATTAGGAAAAGAACACCAACCTCTTTTTTAATTTCATATGTGATTCCCTTCCTTCCAGCATTAGCCGTTGGACTTGGGCCGGAATTACTCAAGATCTATGATCAAGGATTTACCACCGTTGCATGCAAAATCCTGTTTGTGCTGATGGGTATTTTGACAGCAGGCCTCACAGCATCGGGATATTCTTGGAAAAGCAGACACGACGAAAGCGCCGATAGTAGGAACCTTACTGGTCAAGGAGAGATATTGCCAAAAGCAGCAATGGAGCATTTAACTTGGTCAACCACTTTAATCGGATTCGCCTCAATATCGTGGTGGATACTACTTCTTCAGTGAAAGTAGCCTTTTGAGGAAGAGTTGTCTGGGCACCTTCGATGGCACAGATGGGAGATGGGTCCGGTAGAGCGCCGGTCACGATTACCAAACCGACTACATCAGTCATTAGTGGGCCTGCTGTGACCCAAAAATTGGTCGATGCATCAATTGCTTTTGGCAATATTATCAAAGGAACATTTGGTCCAAGCGGCCTTGATAAAATGATGTACAAAACCGATGGTAATACAGCAGTAACTAATGATTCTGCTAAGATAATCGCCGAATTATTGGTAAAACACCCCGCTGCTAAAGCCTTTGTCAGTTTGGCGAAAAACCAGGAAAATAGTTGTGGAGACGGCGTAACCGCTTGCATCATTTTCGCCAGTGAATTGATGCGAGAAGCTGGCAGACTACTCGAGAGAAAGATACACCCATTACGAATAATCGAAGGCTATCAACAAGCGATGATTACGGTAAGGGCAGTTGTCGATGAGCGCAAGGAACCCCTGATGGGACGGACAGAAGAAGTTAGCAGAACTGCAATGATTGGACGAAGCACAGAAAGTGCTCTCAGTCACCTAGCCACGATCATATCTGATGCAGTAAGTATGCTTCCCGAGCCGGACTATGAGAAAATCCGGATGATTAAAGACGGGTGCGGCACTGCTTCCGATACAAGTATTTTCAGAGGACTTATCATCGAAAAGAGAACTACTCTTGATCGTATGGCCAAGACTTTTGAGAATGTCAAAACCATTACTTTAACCTGCCCTTTAGAACTTGAAAAACCTTCAAGGGATAGCGAAATAGAACTGACATCGGCCTCCCAGCTGTTAGCATTTACCGAGCAAGAGGAGAGGCTGATGGAGGAAAAAGCAACTCGTATCATCAACAGCGGCGCTGGGGCTATATTTTCTGCAGAAAGTATCGATAAGCGTATTACACATCTATTGGTAGATGCTGGATTATTAGTGGTTGCAGATTTAGAAAAGAGCGGCATCGAAGATATCGCAGAAACGTTGAATTCAACATTGATTGACCACATCGATGATATTTCACCACAAATAATGGGTGATTTAGACAGTGCCAAATGGTTGAGGTCCGAAGACGCTGAAGGATACCGCGAGCGATTATATCTTGATGGCGGTGAGAACTCTGGATTGATCACCCTCGTCGTAGGCGGGGTTGATGGAATATCTACCGAGGAAACCATACGTGGGCTATTCGATGCTCTAAGGTCTACCTGCGAGGCGATTGATAGCGGGCAGGTTTTGGTTGGCGGCGGAAGTCTACACATTGCTGCGAGCCTTGCAATTCGCGAAGCAGCAGAAACCAAATCTGGGCGAGAGCGCCTAGGCATGGAGGCGTTTTCAAGAGCATTGGAAGCGATACCGGCAACACTCGCTGAGAATATTGGTAGTGACCGCCTTGATACATTGTTAGAACTGAGATCACTACATCGTGCTGGTAACAAAAACAGCGGAGTAGGAAAGGAAGGCATGCCGGATAGAATCGAGGATGCAATCATTCCTGCAACTACAATATTGCATTCATTAGAAGCGGCCTGCGAGACCACATGTGGTTTGATTAGGGTCGATCAGGTAATTTCAGCACGTGGTGATTAAGCCGAATCATTCTTGACCTTAACGGGAAAGGCAGTGAACGGGCAATACGTATGAGTGAGGCGGATAGCACAGTGCGGCCACGCGCATTGCTCAGCGTTTTTAACAAAAACGGGATTGTCGATTTTGCTAAAGGGCTAGTGGATTTAGGCTTTGAAATCCTCTCTACCGGGGGAACGGGAAGAATACTTAGAGAGTCTGGTTTACAAGTGACCGATGTCACAAGCATCACAGGACACCCCGAATGTTTTGATGGTCGGGTAAAGAGTCTTCACCCCGCAATTCACGCCCCACTATTAGCGAGATTAGACCGTGCTGATGACCGAGATGGGCTTACTGAATTGGGCTATTCGCCAATACAAGTCGTTGCGGTAAACCTCTATGACTTTGCCAAGGCAGCAAAAGTAGCAGACCCGGAAATCGACGACACTCTTCTAGAGATGATTGATATCGGCGGGCCCACTTTAGTCAGGGCTTCAGCTAAGAACCACCGGCATGTGATAATCGCAAGCGATCCGTTGCGTTATCCGGACATATTGGATGCCCTTATTCAAGCGCAATCAGCACAAAAAGTACCGTTGGAACTAAGGAGAGAATTAGCATTGGCAGCATTCGACCATACTGCAACTTATGATTCGCTAATTGCTAACGTTTTGCACAATAGATGGAATGGAAAATCAATCGACACTTCCGACACAGAGCAACAAGCGATAAGATTCCCCAACGAACTCTTAATTTCCTCCAGCAAACAATCGATATTACGTTATGGCGAGAACGCGCATCAAGCCGCAGCAATTTATCATGATTCGAATGTCGATGAAAGAAACGACACTCTAGTCAGTGCGAAAGTTGAGGGCGGCAAAGAAATGTCGTACAATAACTATGCTGATGCTGATGCTTGCTTGCGTTTGTGCCGATCACTATCTACCGATGAATGGCCAAATACCCCGCATGTTTGTATTATTGTCAAGCACAATAATCCATGCGGAGCAGCACTTGGAGCAAGCCAAATCGAAGCATATCAAGCCGCTCTTGCCAGTGATTCAGAGTCGGCATTTGGTTCGATAATCTGCTTTAACGAACCAGTGCAAAAGGACACAGCTGAAGCATTGAAGCCACTATTCATCGAGGTTTTGATGGCGCCAGGGTTTTCCGACGAAGCAAAACAGATATTGATGCAAAAGCAGAACCGTCGCTTGCTAACCCTTGAATCAGAAAGCGATAGATTAGCACCTCTTACCCGCAACCTCGTGAGAAAGCCAATCGAAGGCGGATGGTTATTACAAACGGAAGAACCCCCGATAATCGATTTTTCTAAGGCAAAAACCGCAACATCTGAGAAGCCGACCGAACAACAAATCGACAGCATGCGTTTTGGCGTCAGGGTATGCGAGCAAGTCAAATCCAACGCCATTGTTTTGGTTCAAGGAACCGCAACAGTTGGTATCGGCCCAGGCCAGACTAGCCGAGTAGAAGCAGTCCGTATCGCAACACGAAGAGCAGGAGAGAAGGCAAAGGGCAGCGTTTTGGTTAGCGATGCATTCTTCCCATTCAAAGACGGCATCGAACAAGCAGCCGAAGCAGGGGTTTCAGCGATAGTTCAACCCGGTGGTAGCATAAGAGACCAAGAGGTAATCGATGAAGCGGATAACCATGGTATCGCTATGATATTTACCGGCCATCGGTTATTCAGGCATTGATGATTATTGGATGATTATTGGATGGTTGGAACTTTCCAACCAATAAACCAAACCCCAACTATAGCGACAACAGCGACTAGTGTCTGACCGAAACCAGGGTCACCCGCCTT
>CAJIYT010000031.1 GCA_905181715.1 uncultured Candidatus Poseidoniales archaeon | reverse complement strand
TCATTATTATTTTTTTCTGAATGAGCAGAATCTGAGTTAGGCGGCGGTCCAGATGGTGAACTAGCTGGAGGAGCTGAAGGCGGACCTGGCGGAGGACCAGTAGGAGGTAATGGCGGCTGGCCGGACGGAGGGCCGGACCGAGGGCTTGTTGGTGGACTGGATGGAGGACTTGTTGGTGGACTGGATGGAGGGCTTGTTGGTGGTTGCGAGAGCAGAACATCTTGTGGATTAGAGAGCGGTTGTGCAGCAGGAGGTGTTGGTGCAAGCCCTATTGGTTTGCCTTTCGGCGGACTCGGCGGTAGACCGCTCGGCATCCCCTTAGACGGCGAAGGAGCAGGTGTGTTTAGAGGAGAGACTAGGGACACGGGTGTTTCAACTTCATCTTCTTCAATGGGATGGGGTAACGAGGCTTCACTTTCTGAGTCTTGCTCAAAATCAGTGAGTATTTTTGTGGCCCCACCTTCCATATTTTCAGCGACGTATGAAGTGAGAACAACCTTGGAGGAATCGATAAGTTCTCTTTCTTGCACTTGACCAAAATTACCCAAGTTGGCATCGAAGGCGCCACTAAATAGCGATGATCCGATGGCATTGCCCAATTTTCTACCTTTTGGGGCTTGAAATTCAAATTCGCAGTCAAATGGGCCGATATTCAAATCACCTTCGCCCGATTTCAAAGAGAAGGTCCATTCTCCGACAGATTGTTGGAATTCAAAGGTCCAATTTCTTTCGACACCAGGCCCTAAGGATGTAATTCCTTCTTCTGAAGTATGTTTTACACCTTCGTTGGTGATAATAGATACATCGAGATTTCCGACTGGTGTAGCGCCTTCATTGGCAACAGAAATAGTTGCGATTACAATATCTTCATCATCGTCATCGATATCCATCTTTACAGAGACGAGATAAGCATCCAATACGCCGCTCTTGTTTGAGTGTGCATGAGACATGGTTTCCACCGTGCTAACACTAAAGGTCACGGTACTTAAGACAACCACAAACTGGATTAGCCAAGGTCAAAGCGAGATTCACCCGGTAGAGTATAATCGATTACGACAATGGTATGGCTGCTTTTGTCGAGTGGCGTCAGGTGGTCTTCCGAAAATAATGCCCTCGTGAATTCGATCAATCCGATAATCTGTCCAATCCCTGGTATGACATATCTCAATTTACTTATCGCTCGCTTATTCCAGTGAGCATCATTGAGTAGTGTCGCATCATCGTGAACTACAGCAAGACGCATTGCTCTTTGTCCGAGACTGCGGTGTAACCTTCGTCCAGTATATTTGAAGTAAAGCCAATAGATTACCATGTGTAAAAGCAGATGTAATAGCCAAACTGCAGCGTATTTGCTGGCGAGATTTTGCCAATTCATCAGTACGGAATAATACTTTCCTCCAGTGAGTAGATTGATGAGGATACTGATGAGGAGCACGTCTAGAGTAAAAGCGACTGCTCGCTTCCATAGAGGTGCTAGTAATACCCCTTCAGGCGTCAACGCCGCCACGGCTTCTTTGGCGAGATTACCGCCATGAATCGAGAGTGGTGCTGCCGACATATTCCCGCCTCGTGTCTCCCCTTTGTCAAAGTGGTTATCGAACCATATGCCAAGCCATTAAGCCACTTTCAGCAATCCAATCGAGCCAGGCACGCCAATTTTTATCTCTACGCAACGTGGTTTCATCACCAATAACGATCAATCCGCAACGAGCCCGAGTAATCGCAACATTCAATCTCCGCATATCGGATAAGAAACCTACTTTACCCTCTTCATTCGATCTTACAGTGCTGATGATAATGATTTCTTTTTCACGACCTTGGTACCCATCTACGGTTTTTACTTCCAATCCGTCATAATCGTTCGAACTCTGTATTATTAATTCTTCAATCATTCTAACTTGGCCGGAATAGGGTGAAATAATTCCAATGTCGTCTGCTCTTAGGTCTGCGGTTGCAAGCAAACCATTGAGAACTTGGAGAACCATCGCCGCCTCATCGATATTCGTCTTGGAGGAACCATCCTGCTCGGTAGATTCGCTACCTCTGACTGGAATAAATGCTACAGGTTTGTCCCAATCAGGCCAAATAAAACCTGCAGCCGGTGGTCTTTCTTCACTACTACAGCCATCAGTTAGACGATTATCATAGAATCTCACCGAAGGAAATTCTCTGATAACAGGGTGCATTCGATATTGAGTTGTCAACATTGTTGTCGATAGACCATTTGCAATTAATCTCTCAAATAAGGAGATATTCAAACCTCCTTCTTCAGCTTCTTTGCTGATTACAGTCGGAGGTAATTGACGGTGGTCTCCAACCATTATCAGTTGTCGAGCACCACGTACGATTGGAACGAGGGCACTCGGTTCACTGGCCTGTGTTGCTTCGTCGATTAGGACGATTGGAAACCTTCTTGCCCCAAGCAAGTGATGGCCAGTTCCGACATTAGTCGAACAGATGACTTCAGCGCGGTCGAGAGTGTCATCGACAATTTTCTTTTGGATGGATTTAATCTCTTTCATATTACGGCTGATATCACGATGTGCCAGACCCTTCTCCTTGCCCCTCAAATCGTGTAAAACAGCCCGCATAGCCTGAGTCTCTTCGCGAATAAATTCAATCTCACTCTGTTCGGGGTGCAATTCCATCTGTGCATCAAGAGTTGCAGCACGGAGTTGTTCTCTGACTTTTACCGGACGACCAATACGAACGGCGGCAACCCCATTATCGAGCAAACCCTCTAACAAATTATCTACCGCTACATTTGATTCAGCAGTAGCGAGAATTGGCCCGCGCCCCATCTCTACCAATGCCTTGAGTAATTGTACGGCCGTATGGGTCTTCCCGGTTCCTGGTGGTCCTTGAATCAAGGTCAATCGGCTATTAATCGCGTTTTCCACAGCTTCCATCTGACTTGAATCGAGGGATAATTTATCTAAACGAGGGTTTGGTCTGCCCTTGCCTTTACCCTTTAACTCAGGTGGTAATGTTGCTGAAAAAGCAGGGTCATGAGTGTTGCAAAGCAATAAATCTCTGAGCACAGTACCTCCTTCGCCCTCGGTCGAATGAAAAGTGAATAGAGCTTCTTGCATTCTGTCATGAGCGACTCGGTTCGCACCCTTATCGATCCGCCATCCTCCCCTTTTGAGGTCAGAAGGTGTTTCTTTGACCACTATTCGAATTCTCGTTGGCCCGCGGTCAAGAACTACGCCTTCGGTTGTCTTTTCTGCCCACGGGCGTGATCGTGATAATACAATCATATCTCCGTGCCCAAACCGATGGGGGGGTAATCTACCGCGGTCCCTCCCACTCAAAGTTATGATTTGTTCATCGAAGAAAGTACCGGATTTTTTGGCAGTAAGGTCGAAAATAGCATAACCAGAACGGATCAACCTTTCCTTATTCCAGTTTTTCCAACGAGTCTCGACCTGTGCGGTTTCATCTTCCAATTCCAGGCCGATTAATCGGATAAACCGGTCAAGATGATCTTGACTGCGATAATGACGGGCCACAGGAGAAAGTGGCGTATTGTCATCACTAAAGGAATCGAGTCGCCGAACTCGCCCTTTTTCACTCATACGGGGGTGCTAAGTGGTTCTGGTATAGGGTCCTGTCTGTGCTCGGGGGATGGCAAGTATCAAACCGGAGTTCTGAGCCCGAAACCCGTTGGCAGTCATGTTCAAGCGTAATAAGAAGCAAGAAGAAGCGGGCGAAAATGCCTGCCCCTATTGTGGACATGAAAATGAAGATGATGTATTAAACTGCGGATTATGTTATTACGAACTAAACAAATCTTCCCGAGAACAAGGCGAAGCAGTCGACCAAGAAACGGCTGGCAGCATCTTCGATGAATTGACAAGTGACGAGGATGATTCTTGGCAAGAGGGACAGTCCGTGGAGGTCCAACTCAATATGGACGAGGTTTCGATAGAAGTAGATCAATATGAAATTGTTGAAATCGGCGAAGGAGATGTCGAGAGTGTCGAATATATGGACGCAGAATCAGCACCGGAATCATCTGAGACTATCGATCACCAAGAAGTGGAAATCGAAAAAGAAATACTTCTTGATGAAGAAACTAAGGATTATCAGAGATTTGAACTCGGAGATCATGATTTCATGGGCGAAATTGCTGAACCGGTTCATATGGGCCGTGGAAAAATCGTAGGCGGCGGTGAATCAGAAGATTTACCGACAGAAGAGGAACTCGACATCGAATCAACCCCACAACCAGAGACCGAGCAGGGTACTGAACATATCGGTTTACCTCAACTTCCCGATGAGGACGAGATTGAGAGCGAGGAAGCCATACCAAAAGGCCCTCCAAAGAAAGATACTTTACTCGCAGAGGATGATTTGATCGAAGCGATAGTCCCAGTAGGTCCCCCGAGACAAACCGAAACTCCAATCACATCGGAAAACAAGCGCATATGGCCATGGCCGGCAGCAGAGGAATGGGATAGCCGTGATATTCATCGCGAAGTGGTCTCAGCCTTGGAATCGGCCAAGAGTAATCAAGTCGATGAAGCTAGCACTATTATTGATCGCTTAGGCCCGCATCTTGGCGAAGACCTCGAATTATTATACCACATTGGTATGGTTCTCAAACAGATAGGTAGAGAGGAGCAAATGCGCACTATGCTCAATGACGCTCAGCGAATCAAGCCGGATAGCGAGCATGTGGCGACAGCAGTTGCCCATCTCCTGGAATGAGGTGTCACATGAAAAAAACACCAGTGCTCGAAATAGGTGAGGAATTGGTTCTTAATCCAGCGACACGCAAGATGTTGTCTCAGGTTATCGACGCCCATAACGAAGACCCAGAAGGAACGCTTGCAGCACTTCCATGGCTGAAAGAGGACATCGAATTCAGTCCGCAAATGGCGGATTTATTGATGAATTTAGAATTGGAATTGACTTGGGATGAAATTCACTTTTGGGCTATTCAAGGGAAAAAAGACAATACTTTCCACGGTTTTATCGGTTTAGGTAACGACATGCATCTCGCTGCAAGCGCTTACAATCTTGGCTATTGGGTGAGAAAAAGTTCCCGAGGTAAAGGAATCTCTCTCACAGCCGTGGATGAAATTTTCAAATGGTTGAGTCAAAGGAAAGATCAAGCACTGATCGAACTAACAGTTCATCCTCACAATGTGGCAGGATTAGCAACAGCGAAAAGGATCTGTGAGAAGTGGAATGGATTGGCGATAGATGGCTATATCGGAGTCGAGATCAAAGGACGAACAGTACCTCACTTGCTCAATTTAATTCAGTTGCGTCGGAGTGATGATGAGTGAAACCAGTTTGGTTGACCGTTGATAGTGATGATTTGCGACACCTACCTAAGCATCAGGGCCACCCAAATCGTTCAAAACAACCCTATCCAGAGAGAGTATCTCTTCGAATGAAAAAAGCGATGAAATCCTTTCGTCAATGGTTGGATATGGCCCGTGTACCTCTGACGATTTTCGTAATAGCCGATCAAGTAGCAGATGAAGAATTCAATATTTGGTTGAGCGAATTAATCGATGAACACCCACAAGTTACCATCGGATGTCACGGGCTGAATCATCGTTCATGGTCAGCATGGGCTGAAGACACGGAGGGTTTCGCAGCGGCATTACTTGAGGCTATTCAAATAATTCACACCTTTGCAGGTGATTCGTTCAGACCTTGGTTTCGTGCACCAGCCGGCTATATCGCACCTTGGATGGCTCCAATAATCGCAGAAGTCGGTTTTGAATTGGACTCTTCCATAAACCCCAGTTGGTTGACGAAATCAAAAACAGGACAATGGAAAAATTGGCATTCGGTTCGCAAAGCGATAGCCGATTCTGGTTTGGTCGAGATGGAATGGCTCACTCACCGCGGTCTGCCAACTTGTGGGCCAGCCCTAAACATCCCCTTTCTCAAAGGTAATGCAAGGAGAGCTTGGAAAGGATTAGGGCCGGCCGTCATACAGCCAGAGGCTGAAAAAACAGTATATTGGCACATACTTGATCATGCACGTAAGGACGGCAAGTGGGCCCCTCCTCTACAACTTGCTAACAAATAAAGAAGAGTTATTTTCAATGCAGGATATCGGTGGTAAGAGTTTACCAATCGTATTTGCTATCGGTATGTGAGCACTGGCCAGCCATTCATTGAATGTACATGCAGCCCCCGCTGATATCAGAGGGGTTGTCTATTTGCTATCAAGACGAGATGAACAAGTGAAGCGATGCGTTGAAATGGGGTCTTAGTTCCCCGTAAAATAGGGGACTAGATTATGGTAGAGGGGCCTTTTCGTAATCCGTTACCTGACCCCGACCCTGAGCAAACTGTTGAATGGCAAGATTCTATTTTAGCAGTCAACGATAAATTGGGTCCAGAAAGGGCTAGAAGGTTATTGCTTGACACTATTTCTTCAGCATCTCAAGAAGGCGTAGAACTAGAAGTGGTGAACACACCTTACCTAAACACAATACCCCCTTCACAACAGCCAGCATACCCTGGCGACTTAGCACTAGAAAAGAAGCTACATGGAATTATTAGCTGGAATGCAATGATGATGGTAACAAAGGCAAATAAAGCCAATGACGGCATTGGAGGACACATTTCAACATTCGCGTCAACCTCGCATCTGTGGGAGGTTGGACAGAATCATTACTACCGCGGTAAAGATTTGAAAGGCTGGGGTGATCATGTTTACTGGCAAGGCCATGCCAGCCCAGGTATATACGCAAGAGCATGGCTAGAAGGCAGATTAACCCTTGAAAACATTGGCAATTTCCGACAAGAATGTGGTGGAGCAGGCCTCTCATCATATCCACACCCAAGGCTTATGCCGGAGTTCTGGGAATACCCTTCTGTTTCGATGGGCCTAGGGGGGATGACTGCAATTCATACTGCTCGCTTTAACCGATATCTCAGCGATAGAGAGTTGACCGACACAAGCGATTCCAGAGTCTGGTATACGATGGGAGATGGCGAGTCCGATGAACCTGAATCATTATCGCAGTTGTCTCTTGCAGGACGAGAAAAACTCGATAACATGATTATTGTTATGAATTGCAATCTCCAGCGATTAGATGGCCCCGTACGTGGTAATTCAAAGATCGTCCAAGAGTTAGAAGGACGATTTAGAGGCTCGGGATGGAATGTAATCAAGATTCTGTGGGGATGTCTATGGGATGATTTATTCGCCCGTGATAGCGAAGGAGAACTCTCTACACGGTTAGAAGATTTAGTCGATGGTAACGAGCAACGAATACTAACTTCTGATGGCGATACTATCAGAAATGAGTTGTTTGACACTCCCTCGCTAAAGGCGATGGTCTCACACCTATCGGATTCCGAGTTAGAAAAGTTAGCACAAAATGTAGGCGGGCATGACTTTGAAAAGATTAACGCAGCATATGCCGCTGCCACAGCTCACAAAGGTCAACCAACCGTTATTCTGGCTAGAACAATCAAGGGATACGGGTTAGGTCCGTCGTTTGCAGGTCGCAATACAACTCACGGATTGAAGAAAGCCGATGAAGCATCAATCAAATGGATGCGTGATGACCTAGGTCTGGATTTCACAGACAAGCAACTAGAAGATTATCCATTCATTTTACCAAAAGATGTTCCAGATGTTGTGAAATATGTCAAGCAGAGAAGAGAGGTATTAGGTGGTTTCTGCCCCGAAAGACGTGTTCCAAAGCATACCATCAAGCCACCAGGCCAAGAAATGTATTCTTCATTCGACGAAGGCACGGCAGGAAACAGAGAAGTGTCTTCGACAATGGCTTTTGTTCAACTTCTTCGGGTACTTATGAAAGACAAAAATATTGGCAAGGATATAGTTCCAATAGTTCCGGATGAAGCTAGAACTTTCGGTATGGACCCTTTATTCGCACAATTTGGGATTTATCATCCTGATGGCCAATTATATGTCCCAGTCGATCATAAAGTTCTAATGAAGTACAAAGAAAGCGAAAAGGGTCAATTGCTGGAAGAAGGTATCTCTGAAGCAGGAGCAATGTCGACATTCATTGCTAGCGCAACATCTTACTCAACACAAGGCTACCCGACGATTCCTTTCTACATCTTTTACAGTATGTTTGGTTTCCAAAGAATCGGTGATTTGGTCTGGTCTGCAGCAGATCAGCGCGCTCGTGGTTTCTTGATTGGCGCTACTAGTGGCCGCACTACCCTCAATGGAGAGGGATTACAACATCAAGATGGACAAAGCCTCCTCATCGCTCATACAAATCCAGCAGTGAGGGCATATGATCCAGCCTTCGCATATGAATTAGCAACAATAATCAAAAGCGGAATCGATGAAATGTATAAGGAAAATAAGGATGTTATGTATTACATTGCAGTATACAATGAAAATTATCCTATGCCTTCAAAGCCTAAAGACTGTGATGAAGGAATTCTGCGTGGACTATACAAATTGCGTAATAATCCCAAAGGCGATGGACCAACGGTCAGATTACTCGGTTCAGGGCCAATCATGCTTCAATTATTGGCCGCAGTAGAGATATTAGAAAAATACGGTGTGCGCTCCGAAATATGGTCTGCAACCTCCTATGGGGAATTACGCCGGGATGGATTGGAATGCGAGCGAACCAGCAGGATTAATCCTGGTAAAGAGAGAATGGTTCCTTATGTCGAGCAACAACTTGGCAATGGAGATAATCCTACGATTGCAGTTAGTGATAATCAAATGGCAGTACCCGATCTGATTAGACAATGGGTTGGAGGCGATTTTACCGTACTCGGAACAGATGGCTTTGGTCGCTCTGACTTACGCCCTGCGCTTCGCCGACACTTTGAAATCGATTCTGAACACATCGCTCTAGCATCTCTTTCGGCTCTTGTCAGGGCAGATAAAATCGACAACGAAGTATACCAAAAAGCAGTAAATGACCTTTCAGTAAATCTCGAAAGAGATGATATTACTAGAATTTGAATGCTTAACGCTCTGTTAACCTCAAGCAAGCCTCATTTCAAAGATGAGTACACATAATCATCGGTAATATTCGCATTATGTGGTGTATTATTGTGTTCTGGAGTTAATCATCATGGGCGAACATAGGGGAAAACAGCCATAATCAACAGCATTGTATATGAACGGCCGGTGATGCCGAACCGATATGTCAGCAACAGACATGGTACAAGGAATGATTGACGAATTGACAGAAGCCCTAGCAGATGCTGCTAAGCATGACCGCGGCAACAGTGCCGCTGGCACCAGAGTACGCAAGGCTATGCAGAGCATTAAGGCTGCAGCCCAAGGTGTTCGCACCCAGGTTCAAAACGACAAGTCAAGCCGCTGAATCAGCGGTATAGAATAAGGACTACACGATTAGTGAATTGTGGATGATAGGGCTTAGGACCTATCATCCACTCATTCATCTCTTACCAATACCCGCCATTGTCCTCCGCCATTCAGGAGGTCGACTTCACCTGAAGCAGATTCGCTCCAGCCGGGAGGGTTATCTGTAACCTCTGGGGCTAGTACTATAGTTTCTATTTGTGAAAGATTACTTGCCAAATCATCAATCCATGAGGCTTGATCACTACGCCAATGGCCTGTGATATTCTTTTCCTCTGCATCTAGAGGGCCATAGAAGGTATAGAGCCAATGCATTCCTAAATCAGAATCAGAAACAAAAAGGAAATGTTCACCAGATTCAAGTTCCATTGCGACAGCTGCCTCGTCACTCCACATCGTTTGACCATGCAGGGCCGTAATTGCTGAAAGTGGCAATATTAACAGTATAGCAATGAGTAACGGTTTTGCCCGAGACATCGGCTCTTCTAGTGTAGGAAGAGAAGGGTTCTGTGCTTTTAATCGAGACAATAAGATGAACCACGGGATCATCAACATTGAGACATAGCGCCCATTATTACCCATCGTCCAAATCACCCACGGCCACTGTGAATCCCAAAGCAGTGACTCATAGGTCCACAGGGCAGCGACATAGGTTGTTATGGCTGCACTAAACACCGAGATGATAATAAAATTACGAGTTGAATTATAGTCGAGTTTTTCAGCCATAGTCTGCCACATATCGGGGATAAAAGGCCAAAGCATCATGCCAAAGAATGTGTGAATTATCATTACTCCAAGAACCGAAAAAGCCAGAGCAGAAGCATATCGCAAAGGAGCATCACCGATTACTGAAAGGGTTCCACCATATCCGAGGAAACCAAGAATTAGCATTGATAGCATAACAAATCCTCCGGCGAGCATGCCCATTAATCTCGTACTAAGGCCGATTTTTTCGATTGCAGCCACTCCCCATTTCGACATGAAGAAAGCCACTAAGCCAATAGAAGACCCAGCCATAAGTGCTAATTCCATTGATATAATGCCCTTCATTTGTAAAATAGCACAAAGAGAAATCCCGGCGAGGATTGCATATCCCGGATGTATCGCCTTTCCAGTCAGATCCCAGCGTTGGGTTAGAGATTTCTGCTTTCCATCTGAACTGTTAAAATAATAACATAAAAACAGCACTGCTACAGTAACATAGATTGCAATACCAACTTCTTGATAGGCACGACCAGTTGAAAAGATAAAGGTCGGGTATATTGAGACAAGTGCAGCTAATCTGATACTTATCATCCATGCAATGGCAATCAAGACAATCATTTGTAGGGCAGATTGTAATTTGATCATCGTCTCAGTTTCAGAGATTGGACTGGAGACAATACCACCATCTGTAGGGTCGCTGGCATGTGGGTCATCTGGGCGCGTATGGCCCCATGGCAACTCACCCTCTTCATTCGCAGCCATCCGAACATGGGTGTCTAGGCCGAAATCACTTGTCATTAACACTGCCAAGTTCAGCAAAAGCCCAATTATCAGAAGTCGTTGCCAGAAGCGTTTATCCTCGATATCGAGCCACTCCATGCTCCACTCTCGGGTCGCGTGCTGTTCAACCCTTTCCCCTCAAAGTAGAGATAGTGATGATTAGAAACTGAAGAGCGAAGTTTGCCCATTTTTCTTGACCGGCTCGCCCATCTGCATTGCTTCTAGCGCTTTATCGAGGCGGCCAGGAGAAAAGTCTCTATCGTCGATTAGAAAACGCTTGAGCCCTTCAACATCAACTTCACCAAGTTCCAATTCTTCATCACTGAATTCATTTACAGGATGTTCTAAGAAAACTCGCCGAATCAAATCCAATCGTTCAGGTATTTCCTTATCTTTAGCCGCACAAACCTCTTCAATCGTGCCGAATTCCTTAATCAGTTTCAATCCAGTCTTAGGTCCAATACCCTTTATGCCAGGGTGGAAATCAGTGCCAATCATGATTCCTAGGTCGACCAATTGTTCTCTCGATAACTCGTTTTCAACAAGAAGTTCTCCTAATGTTATACGTTGAGCACGGATGATACGTCCATAGCGCTTTGAGCCAGCTGAGGTCAGATTCCTTACCATGATTGGCGATCCGTATAGTAGAGCATCCCAATCTTGAGTTGCCACTACATCCAATTGTCCATTTGCAGCCATAACCGCGGCTTGTGCTTCACCCTCTGCCTTTGCCCGTAGAGCGGGTATCCCCATCAAGCGCAACATTTCCATGGTTTCATCAACCATTTCAGGTGTATAACGAATACAGCGCTGAGCCATCTTTTGGGCCAATTTAGTATCACCATTCTCAAGGGCTTGTTCCCAGGTTTCTTTGGCCTCTTGACTTCGTGCTTTGCGCTCAGCGATGGTATCATCCTTGAGTTTAGGATGTTCACCATCAAAGATGAATACCGGTTTCACTCCCTTTCCGACCAAAGCCGATGCACGTGAAAGAAAACCCATCAGATGTGAAATTGTTTTTCCATGTCGATTGCGTAATGGCATACCATCACCGGTTGCCGATAGGTCTCGAATTGTGGTTAGAAATTGAAAAGCCAACAAGAAAGCATCGACACCGACTCTTTGACCAGCCAGTTCCTCCATAGTGATGTCTTCGGGATCGGATAGATCCTTCAGGTTGCAGCCCATACCCACCGCTTCCAGTCACGGCATGTAAGTCTCACGGCCTTGATGCGAAGAGGTGAATAGCACGAGGCCAATCAAGGCCCATGGTCGAGACCATTGTCGTGTTCGGGGGATGGCATCCAGAACTAGCAAAGGCAGAATTCCAGGCTTTGTGTCCAAAAGCCAGTCTCGAAACTACTTCTTCACCTCGAATCATGGTTGTAAACGGAGATATCGACGCCGATGCCATATCATTTCATTCCTCGGCAGAGGGTTTGTTATTCAACGGCGGTATCTTGCAATTTACCAATCAGCAAGATTGTTTGAATCAAATTATTTCTTCAGTCAGTGCACCAAACGGTTCAGTGGCAGTACGCGCTTGGCGGCATGAAGGAAAAATCGCAAAATCATCAATGAGCGGATTGGAAAGAGGAGTGGGAGCATATCTTTTTGCCAGTGGTTGTAAAGTTGATTTAGAATCGCCAACTAACACTTTGGCAATAATAGCCGATGGTAAATCTGGCTTGGTAGCATTCGGTTGGTTACATGATTCAGGTTTTGATTCCAAAGGCTGGAGTTCAAGAGTAGCCAGTAAGCGCCCATTCTTCAAACCGGTTAGTCTCGAACCACGCCTTGCTCGTTGTGCGGTTAATCTCGCTTGTAGCAACAGAAAAGGAGTTCTGGTCGACCCAATGTGCGGAACCGGAGGATTGTTAATCGAATCAGCAGCAACTGGAAGAGAGACATACGGGCTTGACATCGAGCAAGAAATGGTCGATGGTAGTAAGCGAAATCTCAATCACTTTGGTTTGAAAGCAGAGGTAATCAAGGGCGATGCTACCATCCATTTGCTAGAGAAGGACATAGCTGGTATCGCCGTAGATCCACCATATGGTAGAAACTCACATGGTAGTGCGGAAAAAGAGGTTTTGATGCAAGCGTTACTCTCTAATATGCGTTCACAAGTCAACGATAAAACAGGCCTTGTAATCATTTTACCCGTAATTGACGGGGTAATGGAAACCCCACCGTTATCATTATGCGGCTGGGAAGTTGAAGCGGAATTCGACATTCCAGTCCATGGCAGTTTGGGGCGCAAACTCATTCTTGCCCGAGCCTTTCCTCAAGATTGAGTAGTCGAATAGCATCCTCTTCTTCGGGCTCATCAAATCCATCTAAGTGCGGGCATAGTTCATCTAAAATGGCTTTATCCTTATCATTTAACACAATTGGATAGGTGGTACAGCCCATAGGTCGAGCCTCATAGACAGTACAGATACCCGGTGCCGTTTTCTCTGCGGAATCCGTAGCGAGAAATACGCAAGCCTTCGTGGTATCATTATTCAATAAGCGGCGAACATTTTCTTCATCACGGAAACAGAACTCATCCTCTTTCATACCAGTACGGCGTGATAAGCGAGCAGATTCAGAGGCGGTGATGGGCATGGTGGTTTCACGGCAACAGAAACTACAGCCCTCGGTAATGCAGGGTAGTGCACGTGCCATGCCCATCCGAGAACAAGCGCGGTATTGAAGAGGGGGGATTGACCGCAGGTCAAATGGGCAATTAGGGTAGTCTGGATATCCTTCCGGCTTTCGGAGCCGGGGACGCGGGTTCGAATCCTGCATTGCCCGCTTAGAATCCCTTGGTTTTCTCAGTGCAATAGTTCCTAGTCTTGGTACCTCTTTGGCAATATAGAACACATATTCGTCACCCTCCGAGCAAGAGTACGGACCCACAAGAATTTAGTCAAACTACAAGTGAACGAGGTTTGTAAGATTCTATCAAAAGTACGTCGAACCAAATCCACATACACATTGACTGAGGCCTACTTATTCATAATCATCTGTCCGTCACCAGGCAGCCAACCCCAGACGGGTACAATCAAATCGAAACCAGTCAAGTTCAAACAAAGTTTTCATTGAGCGAAGATATGGGTCGTTTCGATATGCTCGTACAGTCCAGAGGAGGCAACAATGTACGTATGACCGTCCATGTAGTATGCTCTTAGTATGTTAGTCTGCGAGGAAAATGGCAGTTCAATCAGTTCGTTGTTTGAGTTTATGACAGTCATAGCGAAATAATCGCCTATGCCATTCCCCGCACTATGAGAAAACACTAGTTCGTTGTTATAAATGTATAGACCTTGATTATTCGAATAAGAAATATCGGTGAGTGTAGAGTTCCAATAACTCTCAACGTCAAATGCTATTGAGACAGAATTCGTTGAGGTGTCAAACTTGTAAAACAGCTTATTTTGGTTTGAATGGCTTGCGTCGAAATAAACATCACCCTCGTAATCGAGGTAATCGGTAGGGGAAGACCAGCCAGTGGAATCCCACGGCCCTGTATAGTTCGCAGTATCCGTATTGAGGTTATAGGCGGTTAAACCGCCGGTGAAGGTATCGTACACATGCAATTCAAGGCCGTCTACTCCGTTGTCGGCTGCGAACAAAATATGCGGCCCAATTTTGTGAGCCGTACCATCATAAAAATAATCATTACTCAAATTAAATGCATGCCCTATCCCGGGGTTGATGTCTGCAATCATACTGGTCGAACCATTTGCAGGGGTGTGTATCCAGAATTCTTTGCCATTTACCCCGTTGTCTGCAAGGAAAAATACGTCTCCATCCAGCACCTCAAGGAGTTCTGGCGAGCTGCTACCCGACAACGGGTTAAGATCAGTAACACGCCATGTGGAAGCATTCACGGGATTGTGAGACCATAGCTCCGTTCCGTGGTTCACCGTTTCTGCCGAGAAGAACAAGGTCTGATTGACCACTCCAAACTCGGAAGGGTTGGACGAGTAGGTGCCTGGATTGATATCCATGATCCGTGCCGTCATATTCATTTGC
>CAJIYT010000030.1 GCA_905181715.1 uncultured Candidatus Poseidoniales archaeon | reverse complement strand
GCGATACAACAAACGCTACTGGTGAAGATTTGGTGCGCGTACAGATGGACGGTGGACAAGAACTGAACTGGGGAGTAGTCGAGATCACGATTACCGTTAACGGCGCAACACCCCAATCATGTGGAACTGATGAAACAGGAACTGGATGCTGGTACTATGATTACCAAGGATCTGGAGATGCTGAAGAGTGGTCAACTGGAGAGGGTATTGTTATCTCCGAAGGCTCGAATGACATCTGTGACGGTGACGGAGCATGCTTCGTTGCTGTAAACATCGTCAAGAAGGGAGCAGGTAGTACCGAGGATAAGACCATCGGAACTGTCTCAGCTTCTGCTTGAATAGTGAACACATCGAATGATGAGTAACGAGTTCAGACTCAAATTGCCTCTCGGAGAACTTCGGTTCTTCGGGGGGCTTTTTTTATTTTCAATCTATTCGTTTGCTTCTGCTAATGCTTGGCGAACGTCTTCGTGCTGAGCCCACATGTGCAAACTATTGCCACGTAATGCTTGGAACATTGCTATGTTAAGATGCTCCATAGCCACTAAGATGGTCCCGAGTATCGATAATACTGGGACTCTTATTTCGAATCGCATTAATAACCAGGAGAGAATAAAAATACCTTCGACGATCAATGCCGTAAGATGAAGGAATAACTCGGCATCTTGGCCCATACCAACCATTAGAACGCTGAAGTTGCGAAGTAAAGCAAATACCATTACCATCAATAGCAACAATGGGGAAATAATAATCATCCACGCCTGCATTCTTAGTATTACACCAAAACGTCCCATTTTGCGATCAAATAACTTTTCCCGCTTTCTCGATAAATGGCGAATTAAGCCCTGTGCTCTCCTCACCTTTTGTCGGCGTTGCCCAACCCGGGTCGAGGGCATATAATCTGTGAATTTTAATTCTGGATCTTGAATCGCTCGGAACCCGGCAAGCCTAACTGCAGTTGCTATTTGTGCATCATCAGCGTTCGACATTATGTTCAAATCTGTAGATTTAACCAAATTGGAGCGCCAAACCAATAGCGAGCCTTCGAGAAAAGGAGTACTATCATAACAAGATTCACCATAACGAGTCATTGAATACAGTTCTCTATGGCTTGCTTCACCTGAAAGATTGCCGCTTCTACTTGGTGTTGCACCAACCGCACCAATTGTATCATTTGCAAACCACCTCCTAGCCCTAAGAAGTGCCTTACCATCAAAAATAGCATCTGCGTCAGTCATTGCTATCAAGCCCTCAAAACCAGATAAATGATCTATTGCTTTAGCAACTGCTGCAGTTTTTCCATCCCTAGAGGGAAGAATGATTACTTCAGTTGAAATAAATGATTTAGGGTTTTCTTTCAGCCATTTATTCGCTAAATTGATTGTATTATCCGTAGATGCTGAGTCTATCAATAAGAGAGAGGTTTTGATTTCCTGTTTGGCAAGGTTGTTCAGTTTCAATTGTATCACTTTTTCTTCATTCCAGACTGGGAGCAATACTGTGATTGGTAAGTCCACTTTGTCAACAGGAATTTCAAGATGGTTTTTACCCCAACGCCAAATATTCAAGCGGTGGATTGCAAATGGTGCAAGGACAAGTCCTAGGCCCACGCACTCAGCAATGACCAGCATCAACGCCATCATGGCACTCTTATCGCCCTACCCCTATTGATGATGATGATGGATTCTGAAGTACCAAGGCTATTGTGCTCGCGCATTCTGGGATTCAACATGCCAAAGGTTCTCCACGTTGGGCCACACCAAAGCCAAGGTGGGATGGCAACGGTGATGGGGCTACTAAATTCCTACCCTCCAGAGGGGTGGCAATCCGAATTACTTTCGACACATTCACAAAAAGGGGTTTTCTCAAAACTATCTGCCTGGTTAGGCGCTAGGCGTTATCTAAAACGATGTTCGGATAAATTCGATGTCGTACACATTCACTGCGCTGCTGATTTTTCATTCCGCAGAAAAATAAATTTAGCAAAAATTGTTCAGAAAAATGGAGTACCTGTTGTTTTTCAAATTCATTCGGGTAAATTTGATTCATGGGTTCTAGGAAAAGAGAAGTGGGCTAAAAAATCGTTGAAACCATACTCCACGGTAGTTTTATCTGAAGGGTGGAAAGAAAAGCTCAGCCCATTAATTGGAGATATGGATGTAGTAGTCAACCCCGTCGATCCCGAAATTAAAAATTTGAATAAGACGCGGGAAAACAAATCTATGCTATTATTGGGACGGCCAGATCCCGTAAAGGGGCATCGATTTGCCTTTGAATTGGCTAGAAAAATGTGTGCTGAAGGTTGGATGCTCAACGCAACCGGAAGTGAGCTAAAAGAGGAAAATATCGAAGGTCTTGGCTGGATTAGTGATGATGCAAAATTTGACTTATTATCCAAAGCGACTGTGTTACTAGTCCCCTCTTCACACGAAGGACAGCCGATGGTAATCCTTGAAGCGATGGCTTCTGGATGCCCTATTATCGCTTCTGACCAAGTTCCAGGCCTAGCAAGTGTTGTGGTTAAAGCTAAATTTGAAAATCTCGCTGAATGGAGTGCTGCGTTACGAGACTTGAAGCCACAATCAATGACTGATGCTATTGCTAACCATTCTATGGAAAAAGTCTCCGCCAAATGGGGATTAATCTACGATAAGATCAAAATAAATCGCTGAAAACAGCCACGAATTTATCCTTTTCATTTGTTGATGTTCTTTCTAACTTTACTCTTTCCTGCTTAAGAGAAATTAATGCCTCCTTCAGTGCTTCTGCATCATCCCATGCCACTGCTAATCCAAGGCCTTCTTTAGTGCAAATATCACCCATCAAACAATTTGAATTGACTATACTGGGAATTCCGTGTACGGCTGCATCGAACATTTTTACCGGTAGCGCGCCTTGTTTGATATTTCCGCGTGCCGGGTTGTACATTGCAAACATCACATTGACCTCTGCTAATATTTCACCGAGTTCACTTTGATTGAAACCCCCTTTAATCTCAGCATTAATTTCTCCTGAATTCTGAAACTTTTGTAATAATAGTTCTATTTCATGGGCTTTAGTGCCCTCACCTGCAATCGATATGGAAGGTCTTTCGCCTATCGGCATCAGCAGTATTGCATCTATCAATAATTCAATTGATTTCAAATCACGTAATCTACCAATATGGGCGACCCTCCACTCAACTTCTTCCGGTAGAGGTAATGGAATTATTGCATCTGGTCGGTTTTCTACAACGGTTGACTCAAGCCTTCTTGCTGATAACCACTGCTTGAATCCTGGGTGCTCATGGCCATCATCAGCTCCACTGCTAGTGATGATTTGTTCTGTTAATTTTGCTCTTTTCAGCATCTTTTTGAGCATTATTCGGCTGATGATTTTTCGAATTATCGATTTAGGAGCCGGCATTAATATCCAAGTATGAGCAAGGTCATGCATATCAAAAACAAAAGGTACTGAGTGACGCTTTTTCAATGAAGCCCCGACTTTTAGTGTATCTGCGTCGTGACAATAGATAAGATCTGGAGGGGATGTAATTAGTTTTGAAATTACTTTTTTGTGAAATTTTCTCAACCCAAATGCGGTTTTTGCCATTCCGCCATAGGGTATATCTCCCAAATGATGACGAATTATTGTGAAACCATTTATCTCAGATGATTTAGGAGAGGATTGGGAGCGATCAAACGCATGTATAATCACTTCATGTCCCTCTTCTACGAGCCATTTAGCGGCCCTTTCGACACGGGGATCTGGAGCACAAGCATTGGTGACGACCATTGCTATTATTACCATAATTTCCCTCCGGTATTACTCAACGATTGTTGAAATAATCAACTCTTCGAGAACATCTACCGAGATTGACCATTCGATGTCTCTTTCTGCTTTTTTCCTTGCTTGGGCTTGTAATTCACGTAATTGTGCAATATCTAATTCTTTTAACCAACTGATTGTACTCGATATTAAATCTGGTTCCTTGAATAATTTCACGAATCCATCCGTGTCATTCATTCGGTGGCCAGAGTGATCAACTCCGGCTACAATTAGCCCACTTGCAAGATATTCCGAAAGTTTTAGTGGGCTTGCGAGATTCCAAACCTTATCTTTTGGCATCGGTAAAATCCCAATGTCATATCTACCAAGCCTATTTGCAAGATCTTTTTGTTCGAGTCGAGATGTCACCTCAAGTCCATCTATATTTAGAGAAGTTAACTTGTGGAGGCAATCCCCTTGACCGTGAAGATGAAGTTGGATGTCGAGGCCAGCAGATTTTGCTTCTGTTAATAGAGAAGGTAGAGACATTATTGCTCGGTTTTCATCTAGGCTGCCATGGTATACCACGTGGAGGGTTGTATCCTTTTCTTGAGGATGGAATAAGTCACAATCTACTCCTGCTTGAATTACTGCGATCTTTGCTGCAATTGTATTTGTGTTTTCCATTACGAATTCCTTGTGGGCTAGTGACACTGTTGTTCCATACCTCGCGCTATTCCAAGCTTTCCGCCAATATGGCCATTGCATTCGCGCAAAAACCCCCCGGTATGCCGGAGGGCCTCTATCGATGAGAATTGTTTTCCCTGTTATTTTGTTCATAAGTGAGGCTAGAGGCCAATCGATGAGTATTACATCGGCTCTTTCTATCCGATGGATTTTGCTTTTCAGGGAACGCCGAATACTAAAAGCCTGAAGCCCTCTTATTTTGCTACGTTTAAT
>CAJIYT010000029.1 GCA_905181715.1 uncultured Candidatus Poseidoniales archaeon | reverse complement strand
CGCCTTTTAATTTCATATTGACGTGAAGGGAGGGATTAGCAGTGGCTTTATCCCACAGGGTTTGCCCTTCTTCTATCCGATGTGTGAATGAGATTGCGTGGTCCTGGCCCATTGGAATATCACTATATTCTTGGCTCCATATTTCGGTAGCACCTGCTTTTAGCGCGAGGGTAAGGTTTTCACAATCGTTATTGCAAGGACCGTCATTATCGCCATTTGTATAATCACCTTCGAGATAAACTTTGATATCGCCCCTAATCTCCCCATCGAGTGTCATATTGAGTCGCTTGATCAGTGTAGGCTTCATGGTGAATTTTAGGTCGATAGTCATCACACCACTGTCACGTGTCTCTTCATAGAAATTTTCTTCAGCATGCATGTCATCGCTTGCAGCAAAGTGCGACCATTCGTTGCTACTACCATCTGACCACAGGCGTAGAGTGGTATTATTGGCATCGGGTTGCTTTGCATCATCTTTCGATGATTGCATTGTACTAACATCGCTTCCTTGAACGGGGATGATTATCATTAAAGCCAGCATTAGAGCAATGAGATGACTAGTTCGCATAACACAGCGTCTTCACGCTACCCATATCACCCTTGCGAATCCTTGCGGTTCAATCAAAGCGTTGAAAATCAATATTATTGCTACCTTTATTGACGGTTCTAGTTAACTTTAGAGCATCGCCTAATTTATCTGGAGTGACACGAGCATCACGTAAATCAGTTCCACCTACACCGGTAATTATCGCCATGACCTTGATGGTATCACCAAAGCCAGGATCTTGACGAGCACCCCAGATGACATTAGCATCATCACTGACCTTAGAAGTCATTAAATCAACTACTTGTGAAGCGGATTCTAAGGTCATGTATTGGCCACCAGTGACGTGTATTAGCACACCTGTGGCTCCTGAGACATCTACGTCTAATAGCGGGTGGTTAAGCGCTTCATGAACCACTTCCTCAGGCCCTCGGTCGCTTTCTCCATAGAGCATCATCGTCACTCCACCATCAGCCATAATTGCGCGAACATCTGCGAAATCGAGATTGATTAAACTGGGTAAGGTAATTGTCTCTACGATACCCTTGACAATTTCGGCTACTAGCTGATCCATTATCGAAAAGGCTTCATCTAACGGTAAATTGGGCACATAGTGCAATAACCGATTATTATCGAGAACTAAAACTGCATCTGCAATTCTACGTAGACTCTCAAGTCCTTCCAAGGCCCTGCTCATTCTCTGACGCCTTTCGACATGGAAAGGAGTGGTAACAATTCCTACAACCAATGCGCCTGCGGCGCGTGCTTCCTCAGCAACGATCGGACAAATACCAGTTCCCGAACCTCCACCAAGTCCACTTGCGATGAATACCAAATCCGCTCCAGTGACGATTCTCTTAATCATCTCGCGGCCTGCTTCAGCGCAACGACGTCCAGTGCTAGGATCGCCACCTGCCCCAAGTCCTCGGGTAATATGGCGTCCTACCAATAATTTCTGTAACGCTCTAGTGTGATCGAGATGTTGCTTATCGGTATTGATGGCTACAGTGATAGCCCCTTCGACACCAAGATGAGTAATTCGATTGAGAGTATTGTTTCCACTGCCACCGCAACCGACGATTAGAATACGTGGATTAGGTACGCCAAAGGAACCCATTTCATCATCTAATAGAGCCGTAGTGCCCTTTTCGACGGCTTCGTTACGAAGCGACGTGACCATGTCGTTCAGAGTCTTGTCTGCTGCACGTTCAGTGCGTGATATATCGGGTCCCATCCCATACGCCTCCGGATAAGTAACGCCCTTTCTATCATTATTAACGCTGACCCTTGCGCAGACTGTGAAGAGAGCGTTTTCTCTTGCAGATTTGACGGGCCAATCGCTCGAAAATCACTCTTTCTCATGCCCCGTCATCTTGTATTGGAATGGCGGCAAAGATTGCGTCATGCGTTCTATAAATTTATGAAAACAAGAGTGAAGTTATGCGGGAAAAACCAAGGCTAAGTTGCGGTAAAAGATGATGAATCACTCCACGTTTGCGTAGTATCTCGCTCACCCACCACCCGCCAATAGTAGGTCTGTCCTGCAACTAAACCACTGATCTCATGATTGGAGAAGCCAACGTTTGCAGCACCGACTAATTCACAACTGGTCCATGCGGTACTAACATTACCTCCATCTACCAATCCCCAGCAAACATCGAGGCTGATATTGGTGCCGTTATCGTATATCTCAAAGTTCAAATCAGCCTCACCCGCATTGACATCAGATTCTGAAAGACTGCGAATAATTGGGTCGTATTCAAAGACCCAACCTCGTAAAGGATCATAATTCCAAACCGGGAGATGATCGACAGCATCACGAGTAGTCTGAGTTATCGGGAAATCCCATGCTTCGAAAAAAGGAATGAGATTATGCTCAGTACTCAATGATATTTGCAGAGCCCATTGGTTGAATTCAGCGGTAGAGCCAGAAGGTTGGCTGCTATAATTGTAATAATATTCAGCATAGGCCGCGGTGATTGGCTCCCAGCCAAACTCTTCTTGAATTTGTAAATAGGTCTCAAGTGCAGTCCACACCGACCATGATGCGATAGGTGCTCCATTGCCAAAGTGGGTTTCAATCCTGTTTTTAGATGAGGCGTTATTCAATGCACTATGGCCATCTCGCGGTGGTTTACCAACTAAATCAGTCATCAATTTTACCGAATAAAGGTTGCAAGTGGTCTCGGTTGTTCCCGGCAAAGTCGAAGGCCCCCACTGATGGTTATGTCCCAATTCGTGAAACATTCCCCAATCGCCATCCTGATACATTTGACTGCCGTTGATCACTCCGGCAACACTGGCATGATGAGCCATGAATGGATAGCCGGAGTGCATCCAGCCAGCACTTATTTGCACATCGAAAACCGCTCTTTCAACCCTAGTCCACGGGAGATAGCCCGAGAGATTGTGCTCCATCTGCAAAGCCTCATCCCAGAAGTCCATTGCGTAATCAGGATCATCTAAATCACGGATATCCTTTGAGGGAATTGTGAGGATAAAGTAATCGGATTGTAATTCTGCATATGGTGCAGGATAATGACGGATGGTGTTATTCCAATCTTGTAGCGAGGTTACTCCGTGAATATAATGGGGCATCTGGACTGCGTTTTCGATAGTTACATCAAGAGTGCCAAAACTACTATCTGGTGGGAAAGTGATGTAGATCACTCCACCAAATGAGTTCGCCACTTGCATGGAAGTTGAATCGACTAGCCAATTCCTAGTCACTTTTGGGTGCCGTGAAATCTCGGATTTCCCCCATAATGAATCACTATGAGCCCCGACCAAGATGTTCACATTTTGGTTGACAATCTCGTTTGGTAATGAAATATTAACAACCTCTCCAGGTGCTGCATATAGTCCAGTAGACATTCTTCCAGCAGCCCGGGCACCTGCATAACCAAAGTTACTTGGAAGGCCGATGAAATCTCCATCGATAGTGACCGTCTGATTGACCCGCGCTGATCCCGTAGGGACAATGCCTGGAAAGTCGACTGCGGAAGGATGCGCAATCAATTCAGATGCAGGCAGACTGAGCATTAATTTTTCTTGAATCAGAAGTACTAAGTCCTTGATTTCATCATCGTCAATCTCGAATTCATTGCTTGAACTAATCTCTATCCAGCCACTAACATTCGAAATATCTCTGACTCGGCTCCAGAGGTCAACAAAATCGAGGGTTAACACCGAAACTGCACGTCCGACGGTTTTTGCAGCGATATCAGCATCTGCTATTGGGAGTTGTGGACCAGAAATCATGTGTTGTTCAACTCCATCAAGAGCAGTTGCAGTTCGATGATACCTCGAAGGAGGGTCAGCGGCAAAACTCAGTTGAGTCGAGCCAGAACTAGATGATACGAATAGGCCGGTTACCGGGAATATTTGATTTCCCGGATAATCGTGTGCAACATCGGAATTACTGTACGACCAATACCAAGAATGACCCCCTAATACCACGCCGCCACCAGTGAGGATGAATTGTTCAATCGACCTATCTTTGGCATCATCCCATGAGTTCCAGAACTCTCCGACAAAACAATCCTGACCTGAAAGAGCATCGGGTTCGGCGTTTGTGGTCACAATATATCCTGCACTCTCCAATTCATCCTGCCAATCATTATAGCGCGCAGCCAATGCTACATTGACTCCACTATCGCATACCCAATCGAGAGTATTTAGTGAGAGATTGCCTTTGTCACCTGAGGTTTGGGCAACAAAACCCTCATGGCCATAGCCGGCTACACGACCTAATCCGACGTGACCAGCAGAGATCAATGGACGATTATCCCAATCGAGCCCTACTGGGAAAGTCCACTCGCCAATCGGCACGATTAGCGAAGGCCAAGAAGAACCGTAATCAATGGTGTTTACGTTCTCGGTAATCTCTAGCCAATCTACATCGAGATCATGAACGGCAAGAGTGAGGGTTGTGTTGAATGAACCACCACTATTGTTGGCGAAAATCATGTAATCAGACCAGCCATATTTGGCAAGGGGTGAGCCGGTTATACTGCCATCATCATTCAGGCTAAGGCCAAGAGGAAGGGAAGGATGTACTTCCCATGTGTCGATTTTTGGACCGGTATTATTTGCTTTCAAGTGAATGCTTTCGTTAGCAGCAATTGCGATTTGGGTCTCTGGCCACGAGATTCCCATCGGTGTCAAATCGACAACACTGATGGTAATCGAGCCAACATCACTTCCTCCAGTATTAATGGCGTGAATATCATACTCGGTTGCATTCCACAATTCACTGGCAACTCCACTTATTCTACCATCGTTATAATCGAATATCAATCCAGCAGGAAGAGCAGCTGAAATATTCCATGCTACCACTTCTCCTCCTAGGTGCACAGGAGTAAGATTGACCTCATCTATATTCACTGCAAGAGTAATTATTTCGACCGAATAGTGTAAGTCACTAACCGCGACATCAATCACTTCGATCATCATTGTAGCACTAGTTGAACCACCACTATTATTGGCCCAGATAACATACCATGACGAGGTGCTCAATTCAGTTGGTTCACCATAGATTACACCACTGGCTGAATCGATAGTCAATCCACTAGGCAGAACTGGTTCTGTAGCCCATTGTATTACCTCACCACCCAATAATGAAGCAGGGATTAACTGGCGAAATTCGCCTTTTGTTAAAGAAAAAATCATTGCTGAATATGCCAAACCACTGGGCTTAACATCGAGGGTTAGGAGAGTGAAACCAAGCGAATCCTCACCCCCGGAATTGATGGCAGTAATGCTGTGATCTGAAGTTCCAAGGACTTCAGGAGCACCCCTGATAGAGCCGTCTCCATCGAGATATAGGCCAGCGGGTAGAGGTGGCTCAACAGTCCAAGAATCAACGCTCAGTGCCCCGCTGAGCGTCGGCGCAGATAGCATGACCTCCTCACCCTTTATCAGAACTGGAAATGGTTCGACATAGGTGATGATAGGACTCGTTTGAATGACGATAATATCGATAGTAGTGCTATTGACTCCTGCAGAATTTGCTGCGGATATAGTGTGGCTAATCGGGCCATATTCACCCGGGTGTGAGCCACTGATTATACCGGTTGAAGAATTCAAAATCAACCCCATGGGCAAGGTTGGAAAAACCGTCCACGAATCAGGGCCATCACCAGAAAAAGAAGGGATGAATGAACTACTAATTCCAGTTTGCAAGGTTAGGGTTTGATTTTGATAAGAAAGGCTGTTGGGTGCAACCATTGGTACACAAGATTCGAAACGCCATACCTGTTGCGAATTACAATCTTCTGCAGTGATACTTTGTGTTTCATCATCTTGTGAATCATTACCAATCTCGACACAAACACCGTCGATCTTTTCCATGTTCGCACTACATTCAAACTCCGGTTCGAATAAATCATTCTCATAGAGAGCCCAAGAACCGGCGAGCAGCATACCGGTAGCGGCGATGGTTAGGATAATCTGTAACCTAGTGCCATCGGCCATGAGGTGACTTCCGGGAGTTTTCATATATACTTGCGTAGACCTTTCTAAGCCCTTGGTTGCTCGATGAGGGTTAAATAGCCAGTGCATCTGGGCGAATCAGACCTCGCTTAGCTCAGTTGGTAGAGCACCTGGCTGTAGTTGGAAACAAACGTCGCAGCAGACACCAGGGTGTCCCCAGTTCAAGTCTGGGAGCGGGGACCTATTCCATTGTTTAGTCATGCTTGGTATTACATCATGTCTAGGCTGAATGAATTCTTAGCATAGATGGATTCCCCATTGGCCAGTAACTGTCTCAATTCGGAGGGAGCAGACATCACAACGTCATTAATCTCTAGAGTTCAAACCCTTGAGGGTGTAGACGCACAAGCGTCCAGCAGAAAAAAGTCACTCTTCTTCCATCTCATCGGACGTATACATATACAACTTGTTATCTATCCTCACTGTATTTCTCCAGCGTCTCTGAAGTTCCCTCATTGACTTTGAAAGTCTAACTCGTTTCTCATCAGTCATTTCAGTGCCCGTTTAGTAGCAGAGTGCGGACGCTGTATCATGTTTTTCGCAGCGGTTCGGACCTCGGTTCGAACTCACAAGCGTCCAGAACCAATTGTGATCCAAGTCTGGTAGTGATGGGTAAGCAAAGGGCACCCATCCAACACCCGTCGTTTCAAAGGGGGAACCATTCAAAATGTGAGATTTTTCAATATTAGATGGTGCCGATTGAAGAAAATATAAGGGTTAATATAGGTATGAATCCATGTATTATTATGGCATTAAGTGAGGATGTAGAAGGCCGACTGAAGGGAATTAGAGAGAATTTAGAAAGACATGTTTTGAGTACTTTCGATGGGAAAGAAATGTGGTACCAAGAAAGAACGTTGCAAGTCAAAGGAATAGCACATATTACCACAGATGAATGGGGAGTTCATGTTAATTTTGAGAGTGAAAATCATGAGGTGATTTCTTTATCTGGACGCTGGGATGTTATAATCGCCTATACCAACCATCTTGGCGCACAGTATTGTGGATGGAGTTTGGATTTTGAATGTCCTTACCCAGAATGGGAATCATATACAAACTGATATAGAATACGAGAATGAAGATAGAAGGATAGAACACCGCACGAAAAATAGAACCCTTTATTAATAAATAAAGAGATGAAAAAGTGAGGAGAAATAATAATGTGGATAGTACTTTCAAATGGCTGGCTGAGCATCGTTTCCCACCGAGAATATTCTGAGATGTTGTTGGTTCGCGCACGTAAGCATGCGCACATACAGTATTACTTTCCCAGGGCTGAGATATACACCTTTGAGGATGCTGACTATCCTTTCAGGGCTGATATAATGCGAATCGAAGTTGGTGAAATGATCGCAAATTATGCTACCGATATACAATATGATAATTTCAAAGATAGTGTTGATGAATATGATTTAGCTAATTCTCTTGTAAATGTATGGCATGTGATGTATGACTATGGAATGCCATATCGCCCTAATATTTCGAGTGGTAAGTTAGATAGAGAGTCACAGAAACATGAGAAGAACTAACATGAGAAGAACTAACATTATCAGGCGATAGTTTATCTTTCTCTGAGAGATAAATTATAGCGAAAAAAGGTTTATGATTTACTTAAACGTTAGCAGGAAAATGCTACTAACGCAGAATAAAACTCGTACATTTAAAGAAGTTTAAATAGTCTCAAGAAAGAGATATAATTGCTTTTCAGCAAAAAATTTGACACACGAGCACGCATGTATAGCATGTAAAAAAACAAGGACCAAAGGAGGAAAAAAATATGAAAACAGAAAGTATAAACCAGGCCGAAACCACTAGAAAAATGTACATGACATCTATCAGCAAATATTTGTGCTACCCCTATAGCAATCTATATGCTTCGATTAAAAAATCAATAATATCAGCTGAAAACATGATATGTAGCGCAATGTTGACTGAAGCAAATATCGATTGGTCTGGATTGACCCACTTCACCAAAGATTTACGCAGAGATTATCCAGAATATGTCGAGAAAGCACAACAATACATAGGTGAAACAATTGAGGTCGATGTTCCGATTGATGTGCCAGCAAAAGAATATCGTATCTGGTATTGTACAGTAACATACGATGAAAATTTAAACGAATGGAGCGATTAAGATGAAGGGAAAAGTAACATTAAACAACCAAGCCGAAAACTGGCAGGCGAAAAGCTTGCCAAAATTAATTGACCATGATTCAAATGTGGCTTTAAGCATCGAGAATAGAACTTGGGCTATGAAGTTCTCCGAACCAGAAAATATTGGTAAGATTCATGATACGGGCGCTTTAGGGGTTGTAATACAAAATTCTGGTAATTATAATGTGCGATGCATCAGTGTATTTGACCATTTTGAATGTAGAATTGGGTTAGCATTGTTGAAAGAAACCTTTGACAGCATTAGGGTTAATTTTGAATTGGATTATGTTGTTGTTGTCCCTTTCATACCTTCGGGTAAAGAAGAAGATTCAGATGAAGCCCCAGAAAACTCACAAAGCCAAGAAGTGACCCACTTCGATGTAGTTTAGAGTGTAAAAAAAGACAAAACCTGCTTAAATCCGAGAGGTATATATAGGTCGTAAGATGTTAATAATTGGTGATAATATGAGAAATAAAATAATTGAAAAAACGTTACAGAAGGCGCTTGAAAGCGGTAATAATATTTGGGTAATCGGTGATGTCCATGGATTCAATGAAACCCTCAGAAGTTTAGTAGGTCAATTAGATTTACAAACTAATGATTATGTTGTATTGTTGGGAGATTTAATTGATCGAGGCCCCAACTCATATGATGTAGTACAGTTTGCAAAATCTTTGAAAAACATAGTTAGCATCAAAGGTAATCATGAGGAAATGATGTCTAATTCACTCTCACTGGAGGGGTTAGAGTTACCGGATATCGATCTTGCCACATGGTTGTATTGTGGAGGACTTGCCACAGTAACATCTTACATAAACGCATATACTGATGAA
>CAJIYT010000028.1 GCA_905181715.1 uncultured Candidatus Poseidoniales archaeon | reverse complement strand
AAGCCTTGATTCAAATTTACAGGCGCTTAAAGCGCGAATTATTGCTTCTGAGACCATTCTTGTGCAAGCTCAAACTAGAGGCGGCGATGAAAAGGGCCCCGCTTGGGGTAAGCAAGATCCCGCATTGGATTTGATGGCAATACGAAGAGACGCACTTGCGCACAATATCCTGTATGATGGCCTAGAAGGAGAGTTGACGGCTGGTGAAAAGATGGTTGAGATGGCTAATAAAAAATATGCGGATATGGCTGAAAGGCGTTGGCAAGATGCTGAAAAGGAAGATCCTGACCTTCAAGAATATGGTGTAGAAAAACTATCTGATCTCGTACAAACCGACTACTTCGAAAAGCACGCTCAAGAAGGGATTTTCGCAATAACTGCAAAACATGATGGGGCTGACAGTGAACCTAATATGGACACTAGTGGTGAGCCTGAGTGATGAAGGTTAAGGCCATACTTGTTGCTGGCGGGCATGGTTCTCGCCTTCTACCCTTTACCCGCTATACACAGAAGACACTGTTGCCATTGTATGGAAGACCAGTAATCGATTACGCGCTCGGTACAATCCGCCGGGCTGGAATAAAAGATATCACCATTATCGCTAACCAATTTATTGGTCAAATAGCGAACCATATTGGTTGTGGGCTTCCTGGTGAAAGAATTCATTATGTGCTTGAAGAGGAGCCTTTAGGGGTTGCTCAAGCGTTGGAATTAGCGCGGCCACATAATCAAAATTGCCGCCTGATGATCTATTTCTCGGATAACATTACCGCTGTGGAGTTTACTGATGATATACAGCGGTTTATTGATGCTGAACAGCCCCCTGGTTGTGTCCTTCTCGCTAGAGAGGTAGAAGACCCTAGGGCTTTTGGCGTCGCCGTACTAAAAGATGGAAAGATTGTCGATATCGTCGAGAAGCCTGAAAATCCGCCTTCGAAGCTCGCTATTGGTGGTATTTACCTGTATGATGAAAGATTTTGGGACTTTCTTGATGAATTGTATCTTGCAGATCCAGATGAGTTCTCTATTTCCGATGTCAACCGTAAATATATCTCGCTCGACTCGGCTGTAGTCCATTCATCGGGTGGTGAAACTTGGGTTGATTGTGGAACTCCGGATGGATTGTTCCAAGCAGCGGTAATGGCCGAAGAAGGAATATTAAATCCGTCACCTCATAGGAAGTGAAATAATGAAAATTGGCATTATTGGTGCAGGAATGGTTGGCGGAGCGATAGAACATTGCTTTGCTCACGCCCACGAATTATTCATCCATGACCCAGCGAGGGGAACTGAACTCTCAATCATCACAGATAATGTTGATTTTGCATATATCGCGGTTCCAACGCCCCCCCATCCGGAAACTGGAGAGTGTGACACTCGTATTGTAGAAGGAGTCCTAGATGAATTGCCTGAGGGTTTTACTGCGGTGATAAAAAGTTCAGTAATTCCGGGAACTTCTCAGAAGTATCATGAAAAATATCCTCATTTGAAAATTGCATATTCTCCTGAATTCTTGGTCGAAAGACAAAGATTAGAAGATTTTGCTAATCAAGATATCTTGGTTTGTGGTACGCATCACTCCGATGTTGCTCAGCGTGTATTTCAACAACACCGAGAAGCCGGTGTTCTGAGAACAGACCAAACCTTTCACGTCACACCCACACAGGCTGAATTAGTGAAATATACAAAGAATACCTTCTATGCTGTCAAGGTTATTTTTGCTAATCAGATGTATGACCTCTGTGAGAAAATGGGCGAAGATTGGTATAAAATTCGCGACATTATTACTGCCGAACAAGCTCAACCGATAGGTCCCTCTCATCTTGACCCGATCTTCGGTCTCAATCGTGGTTTTGGTGGCAAGTGCCTACCAAAAGACACGTTGGCACTTGGTGTACTAGCAGAACGATTAGGAGTCAAATATGAACTCCTCGAAGCGATTCAAAAAGATAATGCAAATTTACGCAACCTCCTAACTGGGAAACCAAGTGATGTCGTCACCAATGATGATTGACCGGTAAGGTCTTCATCCATCTACCAATGGGATGACGATGAGGTTACCCGAAAATACGTTCGCCCGTTATATGGTAGTCGGTCTCTTCAACCTCACCGTCTTCTATCTGCTTTACGAAAGTCTATTCGTAGCCTTCAAGGACAAGAATTTTGGTGAGTCTATTGCCTGGGCAGGCGCCTGGATTCTGGGGAGTATTTTTGCCCATTGGACTCACAGGGCTTGGACTTTCAACACTGATTTGGGAGCTGCGCGGACAATGGCTGCTGCTTTTGCGGTCTATACCGTGGGTTTGATTGGTTCAACTGCATGTTTCGCCCTCGCAGTTGAAACCTTAGAAATAAATCATCGAGTTGCGTGGCTTGCCAATTGTGCGCTATGGGGCTTTTTAGATTATTTAGGATTAAGAGAAATTGCGTTTCGTCATGAAACGAAACAGGTAGAAGATTTATCGTAGAGTGATAATTATCGATATTCAATTCTCGCTAATTAGTAATCGGCATTATTACAATATCAAGTTGTGACATATTGCGTGTGGTTGAAGTCTGATGACGTATACGCTGGACTAATGCTGCCTGATACACTTCACATGCTCCCCCAAGTCGAAAGATTCGCCTATGCGAAACTTCTCGCCTTCATGACTCGAGTCGATAATGAATTGACCGTCGAGGAAATGTCTACTTTTGAGCAGCGCCTTGGTACTGCTTTACTTTCCCCTGGGCAAAGAAAAGAAATTCGTACTTATCTCAAAAACCCTCCTCCGTTAGCAGAGTGCTTGGCAGAGTTGGGACAAGAATCCGGCCGGTTAGCACTACGTGATTCTGTAATGATGGCTGCGGCAGATGGCAATGTCGACGATGATGAACGCGATGTTCTCGAGGAAATCGTCGAACACCTAGGTCTGGCTGATGATTCAATCGACCGTTTATTAGAGTGGACAAAGAAAGGATACCGTTGGATGCAATCTGGTGTCGATCTACTCAATGAACTGGCTGAATGAGGGTTGTAAATGCTGCCCGACAGCGTCCAGCTTCTCGACGAAGATGAGCGTCGAAAGCACGCCACTGTATTGATGATTATCGCGGCTGCTGATGGAGAATTAGTGCGTGAAGAAATTGCTGCAATCGAGTCCTGCATGGGATTGATGCTGATCCACCCGAGTGTACGCGAGGACATTCGACAGTGTCTTACCACCCCTCCGAAGCTAGAAGAGGTGATTTCCGAAATGGAAATTGCCACCATAAGACTCGCTTTAAGAGACGGAGCAATCGTCGCCGCTGCTGATGGGGATTACGATGATAAAGAACTCAAGATGCTTCGTATGCTTGCAAAAAGCGGTGGTATTGATGATAAAAGATTGAAGAAGTTATTCGATTGGGTGAATGATTTGTGGCACCTATGTGCAAATGGCCGAGAGATAATTGCGTCGCCGATGTTAGGTGATGACAAGTTGATTTGACAGATTCCGAAAAGCGGTGATCGGGGTCGTTGATCAGGATATATAGTGATTTGATTTTTCCCGCTTAGGGGAATGATGTTGCAGAAGAGGTAATCGGGCTACAACTCTGCGCATCCTTATTAATCAGAACGCCCCGTCGTTGAACTACTGCTTGAGTAGTAATTCGGGAGGTGCTGATATAGGAATACATCCAAAGATTGGCATCACTGGCCTCCCGCGCAGCGGCAAAACTGCGGTTCTCTCCAAGGTATTAGAAATGATACAAGATGAAAGGCGTGGTGAAATTGATGCAAGGGGCGGAGACTCGTCGTTGATTGAAATAATTGGGGGCATGAAAACCGAACCAATCCTAGAGGGTTCGGAAAGAGTTGGTTTCAAAGTGATCGACATAAAAACCGGTGCTGAAGCTGTAATGGCACACAAGGATATCGATTCGCGTCTACGGGTGCTTGGTTATGGAATCGATACAGAAGCTCTTGAATCCGTTGCACTTCCAGCAATTGAATTTGCTAAGGATTATTGTGAAGTAATCGTTATAGATGAAATTGGTAAATTCGCAGTAGAATCCGAGGACTTTGTCAATATGGTTCGTGCTGCTTTAGAAGTGGATAAGCCGACAGTTCTCGCTTTACACAAGAAAAGTCGTCATCCATTGTTGCAAGATATCAGGCGCAGAGATGATGCTCGTATTCTTGAAGTCACCCCTGTTAACCGAGCGCTACTCCCATACAAGATTCACAAACTGATGAGAGAAACCTATTGAATATCCTCGTTGGTGAAAGTGATGACTCCGAGCATTAAAGCCGGCCGAATACTAATCGGATGTGGGTCTGGACTCGTTTTCGCTACTGGCTTAGCGATGATTTCTGGAGTTATTACCTCTGATATTAACTCAGCATCTTCGCTTATTCCCGTTGCTGCAATCGTTTTTCTGCTAATAGGTTGGATTACAATATCTGGCAAAGGCCCACTAATTGCTTGGTTTCCTAATGAAATTGATTCAGATGTTGTTGTACGTATAGAAAAAGAAGTTAGCGCAAGTGAAAAGGAAGAAAAGATGGGCGGAGCATGGGCAAAACTGGAAGCGACTGTCCTTGAGAAGAAAATCGAAGAAGAATGATACGGCGATTTTTCATTTACGTTAAACGTATAATTTGAGCACGTACTTGTCGTTATCGATAGCGAATAATAATAACAATGGTGAAAAACTGCACCGGAATCTAATGACATGCGGCCGGCGATTACAGGGGGACCTGTGAGTAAAAAATCGCGCTACTGGAAAACTGCCGGTGTGCTGCTCCTTGCCTCTTTTTTGCTGATAGCTATAGATGGCTCAAATGATCCGGCTTTTGAATGTGATTCTGGCGATACTGTTGCCTATGCAGATGTCAATGATGGATTTCGTGATTGCGTTGATGGAAGTGACGAAGGCACCCCTGAAGCCGATGCTTTTGAAAACAGTGATGGTGGATTAATGGATACGTTTGGAGCCATTGGAGCGCTGAGTTGTTGTGGTAGTTTCGTTTTCATAATTCTCGCTTTGAGTGCAAAAAATCAGCAAGTAATTTACCTACAACAAGGCTTCGTTCAGCCGGCAGTCCAACCGGTCATACAACAACAGATTATTCACAGTCCTGTGCCGGCTCCGCAACCACAAGCACCTATGCTCCAGCCAGCAGCTCCTGTTGCTCAAATGGGATCTAAAAGCTCATCTCCTCAGGATTTGGAAAGAGCCAGAGATTTCGGGGCAGCAGCCGATGAATATCAGCGTCTTGGGATGTATGCCGAAGCGGGACGAGTAAGAGCGATGCATCTAGAAAAAGAACAACCTCTCGTCTCTATTGGCTCTGTTGGTGATACTATACTCAACGATTCGGTAATGGTTTCGAATGAAGGTTCTACTCAGAATGGTTGTCCTTCGTGTGGGAAAGAAGTTTCTCCAGATTTCAACATGTGCCCCTACTGTAAATACAACTTGTGAAGGAATATTTCATGACCCCCTTCCATGTGCCATAACCGGAGAGGATTACTATGAGTGAGGTTCCCGAAGGATTACACTATACAAAAGAACACGAATGGATACGTATCGATGGTGATGAGTTTGTTCTTGGCATTACAGATCACGCACAGCATGCTCTAACCGATATCGTTTATGTCGAATTACCTGAAGTCGGACAATCCTGTGTAGTGATGGACGAAATTGCTATTGTTGAATCTGTAAAATCAGCCTCACCGATATTTGCTCCACTGGTTGGCGATATAATCGCAATCAATGAAGCTCTTGAAGACACGCCTGAATTGATAAATCAGGATCCATATGGAGAGGGTTGGATGGTCAAAATGTCTATCGCTGACTCTACAAACCTTCCATCATTACTCGATGCTGCTCAGTATAAGGCAGAGATCGGCGAGTGATTACTTGTTGGTCATTTATGTCGATGGCTCATGCCTCGGTAATCAAAATGTAGATGCTGAAACCGTTGCGGCCTGGGGCGTCGTAGTCGTCGAGGGTGATTCTAAACTGGGCCGAGGAACCGGTGAAATTATCCATGAGTTTTGTGGTAGAGTAATCACTAATCCAGAAGATGATGGTTTTCTTGGAGCGGATGTAGGTTCCAATAACACTGGAGAACTAAGTGCAATGGCCCATGCTCTCCGGTGGTTGTTATTGCTAGAGGGAGATGATGCGGTAATGATTCGTACCGATTCTACCTATGCTGGCAATTTAACTAGCGGTGCATGGAAAGCAAAAGCAAACAAGGAAATCGTCAGAAGGTTACGTCTTCTTTGGGAAGAGGTTAGTGCTTTGAGACCTCTAGAGTGGCAGCATATTCGCGCTCACAGCGGCCATCGATGGAATGAGAGAGCAGATCATCTCGCCTTTAGAACTGCAAATGAAGAAGCAATTACCCCGTTAGGGTTCTGGAAGCCAGGTCAACGATAATCGACAGCGATAGTGGAGGACTCTTTCTAAGAGAGCCACCTAAGGCGTGCATGGGCGATGAACCAGAGTGGCGTTGGTTAACTCTTGCTGGTCTTATCTGTATTGTACAGAGTTTTGTCGATATTGATATTCCCGGACCATGGAACTCCTCATCCTTTTCTCAGGGTGGTATTGCTCTTTTAGGTCTTGGACTAATCTATTTGGCTTGGTTTAGATGGACTTTCAATGTCAAGGGCGTTGCTCCGGTTATTAGCAGATGGAAAGATCCGGTTAATTCTTCAAAGAAAGTCACAGGTTTCGGTGTCGTTTTGATTATTCTAGCATATGTCACTGGGCGTATCGAAATCTTTCCTGACCCAACTGGCTTGTTGCTTTTGCTAACTGGGATGCTAGTGTTGCTTTGTGGAGCCTATGTTTGGGCCGTTGTTGATGGTCCCTTGCACGAAGAAGAATGAGATGCAAGTATATTGAAAGCAAAGCGGTGGTAGCGCCAGCAAGCGGGCTCGTGGTCTAGGGGTCATGACGTTGCCTTCACATGGCAAAGATCGCCAGTTCAATTCTGGCCGAGCCCACTTTCTAATCGATGAAGCCCATGCCGTGATCTAACTGTGCCAAAGCATCGGCTAGGTTTGGTAATTCCTCGGATACGCTCATGTCTGAAATATGCATAGCTTCGGGTTCTGGTGCTTCAGGCAGTTCGCCTGTACCAGCCAACCAATCTTTCCACAACTGGGGCCGTCCAGGTCTTCGCACTTCCATAGGCGGCCATATATGATCGATACCGTGTTCCTGTAGTGCCTGTATTTTTATTGAAAATGCCAACGGGTCTGTGTCCTCTATTCGTAACAACATCTCTCTAAGACGAGTTAGCACAACCTCATCACCATCAGCCCACAGCAATGGAATGATATTACGCTCATCCGTAGTGAATTCGTCGATATAATTGCGGACACAGATAACCAGGTTACGCCTGACTGCTGGGCATTCGTGGCTGCATAATTCAAGTATTTTATCGGCCCACATTTCAGAATCCAAGAATCGTAAATCCCCTACGGTTGCACTAGCAACCGCTCTGATGCTTTCATCATCGTCTACAAGCATGCTTTCCAAAAGTGGAACCGCTACTTCTCCGAGTCTTCTAAATAAGCGAGTAAGGACATCAACCATTGCTCTACGGACCAATAGTTCGTCCCTTCCATGCAAGCGCTTTACACACTTTTCGCCCAAGCTTTGGTCGTTTTCGATCAGTCGAGCTAAACAGCCAACTACTCTTGCTGCTATTTCCTCTGAACTATCATTAGCCCTTCTAAGTAGGATCTCTCCTATACCAAGAGGTTCGAATAACTCCTTTCTCTCAAGCAATAATTTGCACCACTCGATCAATAATAAACGTCTGTTCTCGTCGCCTTCTTCGAGGGTTTTCAGTAGCCAAGTCGCTGCCTTAGTACCCCTTTCGTGTGCAACTACAGCGGTATTTCTCGGCACCACCTCGTGTGGATTCCAAGCCGTATTATGCGGGCCCTCTTCCGGTTGTGTGTGCCATGTTCCTGGCCTTTGAGCCAAGGCGATGGATTCGACAAGATGGTAGCCTTGGTGAACAGGTTGTCCATATGCTTTGTTGGCAAGACCGTCGGTCAATGCTATTGCAAGCCACCAGCGCTCAGTATCTGGATATGTTGAATCAAGTGCTAAAGCAAGCCATTCGGTTGCTATTGCGAATAGCATTCTCTCGGTGAGTTTATCGATTCGTTTGAGTAACCAGCGTTCGTGGACCTCAAATGGATCATCCATCAAGTTCATTCGGTGAGGGACGATTAAATCGACAACTATTGCTAGGTGCCGGTCAAACATTCCTTTGTCTGCCTGTAACAGTGCTAGGCCTTTTTCGGTCAGTTCTTTCGCCTCTTTGGGATGATTGACCGGTAGGTCTGAGTCAATCAAAGGAGGTTCTGGCAAGGGCCATGAAAGACAGCCGCGCTCTAGCGCTTCGACTAAACTTGTGGATAAAGATTCCATCACGGTCTGGGAGACCTTGACTCTACTCTTCATATGATGCGCCTCGGATTAGGGGTCCTCAGATGTCTAGTTCAATATTGAGGTTCTGAATCAGCTCTTTGTAGCGATTCCTAATTGTAACCTCGGTTACCCCAGCTACTTCAGCTACTTCGCGCTGTGTTCTACGCTTACCGCATAGAACGCTTGCGATGTAGATAATCGATGCTGCGATTCCGGTTGGGCCTCGGCCACTGGTCAATTCCTTCTCTTGTGCGGCTTTGATCAGTTCGTATGCCTTGGCTTCAACCTCTGCGTCTAATCCCAATCCCGAACAGAATCTGGAGATATAATCTTCAGGCCCGGTGGGCATGATTTTCATCTTTAGTTCACGGACCATGAAACGGTAAGTTCGGCCGATTTCTTTGCGGCCGGTTCTGCTCGCCTGTCCGATTTCATCAAGGGTTCTTGGCACACCACATTGGCGGCACGCTGCGTAAAGTGATGCCGCAGCAACACCTTCGATAGAACGGCCACGAATCAAACGCTTCTCGACTGCTTTCTTATAATTGACCGCTGCTGCTTCTCTTACGGATTTTGGTAATTCTAAACGACTAGCCATACGGTCTAGTTCAGCTAATGCCATTGCGAGATTGCGCTCGGTAGCATTGGATACACGGCTACGCTTCTGCCACTTTCTCATACGGTAAAATTGAGAGCGGTAGCGGCTGTTGATAGTCTTGCCAGAATAGTCTTTATTCTGCCAGTCGATATCTGTTGAAAGTCCTTTATCGTGCAGCATAACAGTCATCGGAGCACCAGTTCTGGCTCTCTGATCACCTTGTTCTGGGCTAAATACACGCCACTCTGCGCCTTGATCGATTACGTTGTCTTCGAGAACTAATCCGCAATCGTCGCAGACCAATTCTCCACGGGTCTCGTCACGGGTGAGTGCTCTGCTTCCACATTCTTGGCATTTTACTGTGTCTTCGACTTGTTGTCCATCTCTCATATTCTCATCTCCCTCTATGCCGGGGGGCCGTTAATCACCCGAAATATGGTTTCGGGCTAAACCGACAGTATTTGAATATTACTATCGGTGGCTTATCAATCTTATCTGCACATATCCTCTTGGTGTTGCGCTTTTGGCCAATTTTAACGACTTATCGTGTTATCGGTTTACTAAATTGACCTGATCTAATAATAACCAGTTCCGAATCCTTCAAACCGGAACCTCTTCTGCGCAAGATGGAGATGAGGATGGTTAGCCAACAACCACTAGAGCAAATATCCCTAACTCCGGGGAAAAGGGTGCTTTTTCTCACCAAAGATCTCGACCTCATCAAACAACAACTGTACGATGGTGTAAATTTAACAATGGAGGATTTGAAAGTTGAGGACCTCCTTGATGACATCAATACCGATATAATGACTCCCGCTTGGGTTTGCTTTGACCACGACCCTGCTGAAATCGCCAAGAATGCATATGCGGGCCTAATGCACAATGGACTGCGGGTCTTTCGGGAAAAGGCGCTTGTAGACGGCGGTTTCGAAGTTATTGTCTCTGGCTTCAGAAAGGGCACTGGTTCGAGTAGAGAGACCGCCGCTCAGTGTGAAAGATGGGCTGGTATTCGTATAGTAATCGCAGCATCCTTTGCACCTATTCATGAGCGTAATAATATCAACCTTGGACAATTAATGGGTAATCATTCGATGTTGAAACGCTTACAGAGTGGAGAGAATATCGAATTGGCGGAATTCACCTCACGCTATGATTCGGTAACAAAAATAATTATTGAAAATGGTGGTTTGTTTCCCTTTGCGAATAAATTGAAAGCCGGTCATCTTGAATTACCTGCCATAGAAACACCGAAACGGCCGATGAACATGGCTGAAAAAATAATCGCTCGGAATTTAATCGGCCAATCACAGGACCAATGTGTCAAGCCCGGCGACCCGGTTATCGCCCAGGTTCAAGGCGGTTATTCTCATGAATTCACTACAGCACAGGTCCATAATTTCCTTCTTGATGAATATGGGGAAGATTATTCGCTCCCCAGTCCACATAAATTTGCTGTTTTTGAAGATCATTTGCTCTATGCGCACCACAATCCAAAATTCGTGCCACATATGGCCAAAGTACAGGAATTAAGAGACCTTCAGGTCGCGTTCCAGCAACACACAGGTGTGCGAGATTATTCTGCAAAGGATGGAGTTAGCCCTGGAATTTGTCACCAAGTGGCACGTGAAGAATTTATTGAGGTTGGAGATTTTATTCAAGCAACCGATTCGCATACTTGCATGGGAGGTGCTTCTAATGCCCTCACTTATGGGGTCGGTTCGACTGAATATGCCAGTCTGGTTTATTCCGGTTTTACCTTTGTTAAGGTTCCAGAATCTATTCGTTTTGAATTAACTGGTACGCTTAATCATGGATGTACTGCCAAGGATGTAATACTCTTCATACTTGCAGACCATGCTCGTAAAGAATTGACTTTGAATCGAAGTATGGAATTTGGAGGCAGTGGTTTGACCGGCCTATCTGTGGATGAACGGGCGACGCTCTGCAATATGGCAACTGAATGCTCGGGAAGAACGGGTATCTGTGAATCGGATGATGCTTTGCTTGACTGGATGGTTTCATCACAATCGGTTGATCGGGAGAAGATGGCTGGGCTTGCGGTTAGCCCTGATGCAGGGGCACTTTATGATGGAGGCGTCCACCTAATCGATCTCTCAAAAATTGTACCAATGGTTGCACACCCCGGCGATCCTGATAGGGGAGTTCCGTCTGACCCTACTAATGGTGTTAACATCTCAGATATCGAAAATGTCAGTATCGATATCGCATATGGTGGCTCCTGCACTGCTGGTAAAGCAGATGATATCGCCTATTATGCACAAGTTTGTCAGGCTGCTGAAAATGCTGGCATCAAGATTGCTGAAAATGTCGAGTTCTACATTCAATATGGAAGCGGATTGGTAAAGGATCTAGCAGTGAAAAACGGTTGGCATGACTTGTTCTCAAGAACGGGCGTCAATTTGATTGACCCGGGTTGTGGCGCTTGTATTGGAGCGGGCCCCGGGGTCTCGATCTCAGAAAAACAAGTCACAGTCTCGGCCATCAATAGAAATTTCCAGGGCCGATCGGGTCCCGGAAACCTCTACCTTGCAAGTCCCTTAACGGTTGCTGCCAGTGCATTTACTGGAAAGATTACTGCATGGAGCGATGGGTTGTTCGCATGAATAATGCGCGCAACACCCTGTTTGGTGTTGTGGGAACTGTCGCTGGTATTGCTATCACGATTTTACTTACGCAAACCGTTCTTGCTGGCATCATCAGTAAAATGGACTGGTTTGCTGAAAATGGACTTTATAGCTATCTTGCTCTATTGGGTGTAATTATCATTATGGCGATTCTTTTAATCCCTGCTAGTCTTTCGAAATTCGCTTGCGGCCATCTCTTCGGATTTATTCCTGGCATGATCTTCGCATGGGTTGCCTCGATGATTGCTGCCCTTTTCCCCCATGCCCTCGCCCGTAAATGGCTCAGGCCATGGGCTAGAAAGATTATTGAAAAGCATCCATTGATGGAAGATGTCGAACAAGCAATCGTCAATGAAGGTTGGAAAACTGTAGCTTATACCCGGATTAGTCTAGTTCTGCCGTATGCTGTGCTGAATTATGCCTTCGGAGTAACTTCAGTGAAAACAACTGACCTCATCAAAGGGAATACTCTGATGATTGTACCTTCAGCAATCTATACCTGGTGGGGTTCGCAAGCGCGTTTAATTAGCGAGGAGGGTTTTTCCGCGCAAGGTGATGGTTATCTATGGGTAATGGGTTTTTCGATAATTTTCACAGTGTGGATCATTCACCACTTGCGAAAAATAACCATGACCCACATCTCAGAAAAAACAGTATCTGAATGAATGTTTATCAAATTAGCGCGGCCAATAGGGATTACAAAAGTAATCGATGTTTTTCCCTCTTGAAGATGCCATTATTGAATAACCTAATGCAAAAGGAGTACTTTGTTCAAGGCCCACTATCATTAGGATTGTGGAGGACTTTGAATGGAGAGATTACCATGGCTATCGCAGAAAAAATGGCATCTAATCAAAAACAAATAGCCATTTCGGAATTCTTTGAGAAAAACAAGCACTTTCTTGGTTTCGACTCAATGCCACGTTCAATTATCACCGCAGTTAAGGAATCGGTTGATAATTCTCTTGATGCTTGCGAAGAAGCTAGAATATTACCAGATATCAAAATCCGCCTCACAAAGATAGAGGATAAAAAGGACGTGATTGAACTTATGGCTGAAGATAACGGCCCAGGTATCCCTGAAGCAGCGATTGGGAAAGTGTTTGGACAGCTGTTATTTGGTTCAAGGTTTCACGCTATTCGCCAAAGCAGGGGTCAGCAAGGAATCGGTATTACCGGTGTAGTGATGTATTCGCAATTAACCACAGGTAAACCCACTATTGTGGTTTCGAAGATAGCCAATGAGACTTCTGCTGTCAGTGTCAAAATTGGCCTAGACACTAGAAAAAACAAAGCTATCAAAAGCGAACAAGATAGAATTATTTGGGAAGATGATGATGGGGTTCTAAAAGAACATGGAGTGAAAGTTACTTGTCGGATGAAAGCAAAGTATCAACGGGGAAAGCAATCGGTTTACCAATACTTACGTATGACTAGTATCGTCAACCCGCACGCTGCTATTACTTTCACCGACCCTGACGGGGAGGTTCATCATTGGCCACGTGTGACCGAGCGACTACCGACCAAAGTCGATGCCATCAAACCTCATCCTCATGGTATCGAATTAGGTCAATTACAGCGAATGTTGCGAGAATCGAAGGAAAGTCGTATGACTGTTTTCCTACGTGCCAATTTTTCAGGAGTATCGATGCGCGCTGCTAAACAATTATGCGAGGCGGCAGAAGTTTCTGAAAAAGCAAAACCATCTACCTTGAAACCAGACCCGATACGAAATTTGATAGAAGCGTTCCAGGGCGAAAGGTTGTGCGAAGGGAGGATTGTCAAATTACTTGCCCCGCCCATAAATTGTCTTTCGCCGATCGAGGAAATGTTAATCAAAAAAGGCCTGTCGAAAACAATTGATTCGAAATTTATCTCAACAATGACACGGGCCCCTTCAGTGAGTCACGGAAACCCATTTCAAATCGAAGTTGGGTTGATTTTTGGCGAGGGAATGGTAGGCGATAGTCATGTTGAAATCTTACGTTTCGCAAATCGTGTTCCTTTGATGTACCAACAAGGCGGTTGCTTGCTAACCAAGGCGATTGAAAAGGTTGATTGGCGCCAATATGGCCTTGAACAAGCAGGCGGGAAAGGTGTTCCAAAGGGTCCTGCTGCCATATTAGTTCATCTAGCAAGCACAAATGTTCAATTCACCTCAGAAGCAAAAGAAGCTTTGGCCGATAATGAAATTGTCTTCGAAGAGACCAGAAAGGCGATGCTAGAGATGGGGAGAGGTTTGCGGAAGCATCTTGAAAAGAAGAAAAAGATGGCTAAAACACGTGAAAAGTTCGAGTTAATCAATGACATTTTACCAGCAATTGCTGCGAAATCTGCGGCTATTCTTGGTAGGCCGGTGCCAGACCTTTCTGGGTCGATCACAAAGATAATGAATGCAATCATCGCTGAAGAAGAGAGTGTTTGGAATAAGGAAACCAAACAAGTAGATGTAAAAATAATCTTTTACAATTACAGCTCTCGTGCCCGCCAATACACATTGTTGACTAATTGGCCAGAGAAATCTGGAGCGGTTATGGTTGGTAATGAACGCGGGGGCCGCAAAGAGACAACTGGAATCTGGGCTTGGAAAATGGAAACATTGAATCCGGGGGAAAATGCAATGATTGAATATAGTTTAGATGGACTAGAAAAGGGTGATTGGACTGAAACAGATGTTTTCTTCCGTGGTAATCAAGAGGTTATAGGTGCTACAAAAATGGATGAAAAGATGCTTGAAGAAATTCGTAATCAGGAGGAAATTTCACGTGCCGCTGGTATTGAGATTCCGGACGATGATATTATCGATGAAGATGAAGATACAGCGCCGGTTGCTGAAGGCGATAATCGGCAAACCACTCTCTTTGGAGGTGAAGCTTGATGGCCAGAGTAAATGATCCTGAGTTGACAAAGCGCGAGTTACACGGTGTTGTCGCGGAGATGTATGATAGGATGGTAAAGGGCGAGGCCCCAACAATGACTTTGCCTGTTAGGACCAAAAATAATATTGGATTTGACAAAAAACTAGGCGTTTACAAATATGGCAAAAAGAGATCTGTAAGAGACGCTTCCAGCCTAGGAAGTGCGAAGAATTTACTGCGTGCATTACACGTTGTAGAATTCATTGAAGAGATGATCAAGTCTGGAAAATCGAGCACTCTAAGAGAAATGTACTATATTTCTGAAGGATGGGGTTATGGTAAATTTGGTAGTCAAAACGATTCGAATAATTTAGCTGAAGATCTAGAGGTAATCACCACATGCCTTAGAGAGGATTTCAAACTCAGGCCTGAAGAAGATGGCGCAAGGATGATTGGTAATCTCACACTTCAAGAGAAAAATCGAAAGGGCGAATGGATGCGAATAAATGCTCGTGATGACGTTGGTGATTCTGGCTATGGTGTTCCCTATAATGTCGAGATTGAAAAGATTGAATTGTTAGAGCATGATGTTGATTTCATTATGGCAATCGAGACTGGTGGTATGTTTGACCGTCTGATAGAGAATGGTTTCGATGAAGACTATCGTTGCGCACTTTTGCATCTAAAGGGGCAACCAGCTCGTTCTACCAGGCGTATTCTCAAACGTATGAATGAGGAATGGGGGCTACCTGTTGTAGTGTTTCTCGACGGTGACCCTTGGTCATTCAGAATATTTGCTTCGATTGCTTATGGGGCAATTAAAACAGCGCACATCTCTGAATACCTTGCCACTCCTTCCGCGTCCTATCTTGGAATTACTGCAGATGATATTCTCGCCTATGATCTTCCTGCAGATGAACTTTCAAAGAAGGATGTTGAAGCACTCAATGCTGAATTAAGTGATCCGCGGTTTGCAGACGGTTGGTGGCAAGATCAAATCAATATGATGTTGGAAATCAACATGAAGGCCGAGCAACAATCATTGGCAAAATATGGTTTGGATTTCGTTACAGATACCTATTTGCCCGAGAAACTGGGTGAATTAGGTTTAGCGTGATTGTCAAATAGAGGAATAGGTTGCAGTAGTTGAGGATAGAGATGCAGCCGGAAGTAGATGCTAATGTTTGGCCTCGGCGTTTGTTGATAGTTGGCTCTATACTTTTCCTAGTTGGCGCCGCTCTATATTTGAGCAATACTGATTTGATGAATGACATTATTGATCCGCGTAAATCTGCAGCTCACACTCTTGAAGACGGAGGAATTCATACACTTACCCTAGAAGAAGGGTGTTGGGTATTCAGTGTATTAGAGGAAAATGCTGATGTTACAATGAATATTTCTGAGATAAACGGCTCCGCTGTTGGGAAAACTTTGGATCAGAAATGTCGCGCAGATTACGCCCCCCAGGCCATTGATGGGGCTGTTTTTGTTGTTCTTGAAAAATGGGACATCGATCAGAAAAAGGAAGTGCTGATAGAAATTGATTGCGAAGGTGATTGTGCGGGAAAAACCGTATGGTTAAATGAAAATGGCGCTTTTATCTCTGATTTCACCCAGCCCATCATCGTGATTATGATCACCATTTGTTGTTTTGGCTCTTTCCTTATCCCGTTGGGACTTGTTTTAATGTTGGTTAATCGCTCAAAAGCACAGCCTGTTTTACTTGAAAACCAGTCTCCTTTTACTGAAACTGATGCTGTTGAAATGAAATCTACCGATGAGATATTTGCCATGATTCATGGCGTCATGAATGATGCTGAAAATGAAGTACCCCCCCCATTCTCTGGGCTCACAGCACCAAAGGAAGTTCCAGAAAAAGTGCAATCTGGTTCGGGTAATATTGCATCCAGTATTACCCCTGATAACCCCGCAAGCGATGATTCGTGGAAAAAGTGGGATGAATCGTAATTTGATTTCGACGCATTGATAGCACATCGCCGGCTAGGTAACCCGAGGTTGAGCAGTCATGAGCGACATGGACACGACCCTAAATCTACTCCAGAACAAGGTGCGTAGGCAAATTCTCGAGCGGCTTGTTCGTGAACCACACTACCCAATGCAATTGGCAGATCGCATTGGAGTAAGTCAGCAAGCGATAATGAAACACCTGAAATTATTAGAAGAATCTAAATTTGTAGTTAAGATGAAAGTCGCTAGTTCAATCGGTGGGCCACCTAAAAATATTTACTCTATCCAGCAGGCTATTTCTTTGCGTATCGACCTTGGCCCTGACCTATTTACTTGTGAACAGAGAAAATTGCCAAGGGGGGGGCCAATGCGTTTGTCAAACCGATTACCTAAGCCAACACTTGGAGTCGCTGAAGCTGTAAGTGGGCGTAAAAGAATCTCTCTTTCAGAAGGAATGTCACATTTGGGTCAAATAACCAGCGCACTTGAAGAAATCGATGAACAAAGAGATGCTTTAATTGCTTTACACCAAGTAGTAAAGCACAAAATTTCATCTTCTGTCGATTCTGAATTTGATTCTTACGAGGCACGGGCTGTTGTTCATAATATGCTTGAGTCGCCGCGTTCACAGTTGAATCTGAAAGCATTAAGCCAAGAGTTACGCCTCGGTGCTAATGCAACTGAGGAAATAATGGATACCGTGCGATTACAATTATTACGTGAGATCGGAGAGAAAGCGGGGCACATCTTTGCTGCGCCTGAAGGCACTAACTTGCCCTGGTGGGCAATGCTTGATCTGAAACGCAAATAATTGACATTGCATTCTTACAAAGAGGATTCTTCCTCATCGCCAAGTACATTCATCAGGCTGCTCTGCTCTGCCAATCGGTTCTTGACATCGGCCCTACGACCACTACCGACAAGATACAATACTGCGAACAAAGCAAGTGTTAGCAGTAAAATACCGGTGGGCAGTGAATAGGTTGCTACAATCGAACCTGCTACATCGAGGAATGGAGAACTACTCGATAATTCGTCTCCAACCAACTGTATGTTGTCGCGTTCGCTGACTTCAACAATCGTATTTTGCGGGTCGACTACAACCACTACTTCGTGAGATCCAGCGGTTATTGGGTATAGCATGTAAATCTCGATTTCCTTGGCATCTAATGTTGCGTCTGGGGCAAGGATTGCTCCGATTATCTGGCGCATGACGATACTCTCTTCGGGACAGCCGTTCTGACGAATATCTTCCATTGTATCCTCGTCGATGCTACTAAATTCGCAAAGAACAATTTCAACATCCGTTGCGTGAACATTGCCATTATTCTGTAGAACAATTCGTATTGGTATTGCCTCGCCAACGTCTGCGCTTCCCGATGAAACCGAGACCTCTGAAATCACTAAATTAGGGGCCCTTAGCCGTAGTGTTAGCACCAGCTCATTGCTATCCAAGTCCTCACCAGCCCAGCTTGGAGTGTCGTCATGATCGCCACCTGCTTCGGCATTACCTGCCATACTGGTAACTTTGAGTCCAATTTGACGAGTGTCTAATTTGGCTGCTGTTGAGATGTGTACGGTTGCATACATCATATGTGTAGAATACGCTTCCATCTCTGGTAATCTCCACTCGTTAATATCCGAAAGATAAACACAACTGTCTTCTGGATAAGCGCTAGCAGTAGATACTGAAACTTCACATTCTATCTCCTTAGTCAAATCACTGCCGAGGAATTCGACCATTGACCAAGTTACCATCCAGTCAGACAAGCTACCCATGCCAGGTATCTTGCTCCAAACCTCAACCCCTGAAGATGAATCCTTCTGGGTAGTATGATTATGTAAACTTGGAGTGTCAGCAACATTTCCTGCGTTGGTGAGGTTCACTACAAATTTCACAATTCTCCCAGGAGCACTGATCTTTACCGCGTTGTCTTGAGTTTCATCGATGCTAATTCGCATATCGTAGAATTCATTTACTGTGATGGTAAATGTCAGTACGTCACGTAGGCGAGTTAGGTGTCCAGAAGGACCAGCATATGCTTCTTCGCTGAAAGCATGTAGAGTAATTGTGTAAACTCCTGCTTGAACTTGGTCTGGGACATTAAGAGTTACTTCGAACTCTTGCATTGTGTCTCGTTTGAGTTCTTCAAAGGATTCTCTTGGAACGTCGATGTCCCATTGTACTTCAACATTGGATGAATCCCTTACGCTAGCTAGCCTCATATCGAAGCGATCTGGCCCATTACCAAGGTTTGCTACCATTACAGGCAATACCCATTGTTCGCTAGGGTCGACTGTTAGTGTGTCTTCTGGAGTTGTTGCATCTAGATTGTATATATGGTTCACACTGGTTGAAAGGATTCTTGAATCAGATACTTTGGGATATCCTTTGAGATGGGCCTTAACCGTAAACGCGGGACCAAGTCCTGCAGAGGCGTTGGTCGGCGCACATATTTTTGCGGTTATTGCAATCGGTGAGTCTGCGGGCCATGGTCGGCCGCTATTCATATCACTAGGATCATTGAGTGGAGGATAGTCATTATTACCAAATATTAATTCAGTTGTCCATTGCTCTTTTCTCCAAGTAACCAAGTCCATCCCTTCAGGGGCTGCTACTGGGGCACCAGGTGTAGCGAATACCAAATCTCCTGGCTCCTCGCGCTTTTCGACATTTATAGTATAGTCATAGCAGTCTCCGGGGTTGATTTGGGCACTGGTATCAAATATTGTAAAGACAATGTTATCTTTGGTTTTCACTGAAACATTAATCCATAATTCGAGAACATCGTACGTTCCTTTCTCAATAATTCTAATCGGCTCCCCATCTGAAAGACCTTCGAGGTAAATTACGAAAGTCCCAGGGTCTTCGCCGCTCGGTATCGATAATTCCAGATTTTTGGTTATCGATTGTTTGGGTGTCAGATCGACATTATTGGGGAAAACCGCCTGCCAAGCAAACGGTAGTTGCCAATCTGTGAAAGCACCTGAGGTCTGTGAAGAGGGTTGCGCACCGATATAGAACGAAAATGAATCATATACATTTCCTGTATTGGTGATCGTAATGGAAAATATTGCAGTTCCGCCCTGTTCAACATCTGCCATTCGATGAGAGGTTTCGATGTCGATTCCATGCACTACGTCCATCGTAGTAATCGTTGGTTTATCTGCTCTTATTGCCGGGTCGGTTGTTGAAACCGATGATATTATTACAGTACAATCAACATCATTATCTCCAGCTTGATAAACTGAAGGTGCTTTAACCCGCAAATAAAACCGTATTGTTTCTCCTCCTTCGAGGAAGATATCGGTGTCGGTACGAATTTGCGTATGGTTGCTAGCGAAGTACAGTGCTGCCGTCCAGTTTTGTACTGAAAGCGGAACCTTCTGGCCAGATTCGACGTCGAGAATTGTTCCTTCCATAGAGAAATTCAAATTGTAGGTATCCGACACAAGTTCTTTTGGACCTGGTGTCGAGTTATTCATAGTCAAATTGTAAATGGTCTCCTCGCCTGGTTCTATCGTGTGTCGGTAATCAAATGCAACTTCATAATCGATATCTACTTGCCCGGTAAGTACGTGTGAATAGCATATTGTGTATCGGTTATTGTTGGCTATATCGCCACATTTCTTAGTATCTGACCATGCTACGTGAGCGCCGCTTCCTAAATCATTAGCAAATGCTGGGGGTTGGCCAATTGTAGGCCTGCTCGATGAATGAGAACCTAGTTTATCGGATTCCCACGTGGTTATTGCCGATATCTCCCAGGGGTCGAGTGCTCCTTGGCCCGTAGTGAAGTTCATTCCAACTCCTTGTTCTTGTGTATTATTCAAACGAACATATTGCACTTCGTCGAATGCGCTCTTATTAGACATATCTAACCATGCAATGTGAACATTGTTTTGGTAATCTGTTAGCAAGGCAGGGTAAAGAGAGGATGGGCTTGCGCCATTAGGTACGCCGTTTTTCCCTTCAACTGTTGAGATCGGGGTGTCATAAATTTTCTTAATTGAATAAGTACTAAGCGAGCCACCGTCGGATTCGCCTGCTCCTTTCAATTTTAGTTTGGTGTAGTAAATTTCGTATGGTACCGTCTTTTCGAAACCATAATCTCTGCCATCCATCCATGCCACGTGCGTATAGCCTTGGCCATCGATTGCAATCGAAGGGTGGAATGAAAAGGCGTCATCGTTTGTAACTCTGGTATCATTTACCACAACTAAATGCCCTTCTTCGCCATAGCCTGTATCTTCGGTATAATATCCTCCGGCGCTACTATGCCCTGGTTCTCCCGGGATCCAGTTTGGATCGTTTTGCATCTTACCATATGGGTCCAGAGAAGTAATGTAAATCTCTCGAGAATTATTTGTAGAGATGTAAACCATTGCTTCAACTAAAATTTGCATTTGATTGTTGGTTCCGGATGGGAATTCGTATGCCTGGCCGCCGGCGTTTGTTGTTCTAACAGTGCCACCAGGACAGTTTCGTGGAGCGGTACTGACCACTCCATTAGGACATTGAACCAGGTCTTCCATATGAGATTGAACAGAGTTTGCTCCACCCCAGCCTTGGCCGTATAGACCAACTGGGATTACACCTGCGTTAACACAGCTGTCGTGAGCCTCGTTGATCGATTGGATATCATCTGCTTGTTGCTCGGGAGAGCCGTCCTTTGGCCCCTCGTCGGAAATTGGAATTACGATTTTTGTAGCATTTGGATTCCAATAGTGGTCGTTAGCTGTTGGAGGATTTCCTGGAACGTAATTCCCAGAATCCATCCACGAAAGGCAGGCCCAGTTTGTGCCGGGTCCCCAGTCTTCTCCTGATGTTCCTGAATACGACCCTCCGTTGAAAACAGTCGCTGGAAGTTGTCTAATTCCTCCACTATCGTCGCCTGCGTCCAAAAAGTAATTGCGCCAAGAGTTGCCGATATTATTCCTTGATTGGCATGCGCCATTACTTATTTCACTAGGATAACTGTAACCGTCATATAGAACGTATAGTGTTTCATAAACCGTCATGTTTGCTTCAACAAGCATTGGCTTTATGCCTTGGAAATAGCCGCCGCTAGCAAAGTTACCACCGTAAACAACCGAACAAACATCTGCCCATTCGGTTCCCATCGAACCAGATCCGTCAATAATGAATACCAACTCGACCTTTCCACCGCGGGTATCATCCCATGCGATTTGTACAATATCATCAGAGTCCACTGCTACATCTGGGTGGCCTTTGTGGCCAATAATTGGTGTAAGCAGAGTTTCTGTGAATAATTTTTGTGCAGAGTTTGATTCATAATCTGGTTGTATCATCGAATAGTAAATCTGTGGTTGTTGATAATAGATATTTAACTCATCATAGCTATCCTGCCAAGCGATGTGAATGTTACCTTTGCTGTCTACGTCAAGGGAGGGCCAATCTCTATTCTCGGAGCGTGATGAAACTTCAAAATCATCGATTGCCGAGAGCGTTACGTCGTCCGAAACAGATCCGTCATGATTTGCATTATATGGGCGTAGTGCAGTATACATTATGCTGTGTTGTCCTCTCTTGTCCGCCCAGGCAATGTGAATTTTATCCTGTTCATCGATGACCATGTCGAGATGTTGTATGCTATGTAAACCAGAATTAGTGATTTGTGTTGCATCGATCATTGTTATTCCGCGCGGAGAAATCATCGTGTAGAATATATGGAGATTTGACCGGGCCCAAATAACGTGAACATTGCCTTCAGAATCTGCAGCTACTGCAGATGCCCTATCATTAGCAGAGCCCCCATCTGAAACCTGAATCGCTTCGGTAATAACTACCTGTGCGGCTTCTGCTTCTGGGATCATAATTATCGTCGACATACTGGATAACAGCATTATCGTCACTAGAAAAATTGGCTTTATTGTCGCTCTCATTTCATTCGCCCCTCTACAACAAAACTTTTGATTTAATCTACCTACTTAACCGCGACCCTTTCGGGTCATTGAATATATGCCCGAATCAAACCCAATCCGAAGGGTCGAAGTCAGAACCAAAAGACATCGAATCGTCCATTTCAATTCTTTTTGTCGGCTTGGTCGCGCTTTTTTGTTGTGAGCCGCTGGTCTTTTTCTTTTGCCAGTCATCTACTGGCCCATTCTTGCCGCTGCCTGGCCCGAACGTGAATTTAATCTCATGAATTACGCCTAGTTTTGCTAGCCATAAACGCCTAAATGTTTGCATGAATTCATTCTTGGTAATTCCATCGTACCAAATTGGTTCACTGGTATTGAATGCTTGTAGGGGGCCGGTTTTTTCCTTGTCTTGGTGACCGAGGTGAATTACCCAATCCACTCCGGTTTGCATTAATTGCATGCGACAATCGTGTATCCATTCCTGCCATCGTTCCTCGTCCTCTTTCAGCAAAGAAGACATCTCATCTTGTTGGCCACCGTCAACACGTGTCATGCTACTGATAGCCACTAAATCTCTATCCTTTGGGAGTATGACTGCAAATACATGGCCATTTCTACCGCTGGGATACCTAACCAAAAAGTGAGCATGAGATCTTTCATCCTCTTGGATTCTAATCTCCATTCGTTCTTGGCCAAGCCATTCACGAATCAAGGACTCGACTTCGGAAGCATCCATGAGCACTGCTGGAGGGCTTTGCATTCAAAGATAACGATTAGAAAATTGTATTAATATTTTTAATAATTATTATTTCACCGAGACGTTTTTGGGGAGCAACATATAATCTTGCAGTTTTTATAACTTCTATTCGATATATTAGAAATATCTAAAATATCCATTATGATAAAATCGTTCTTCAAAATTTCAATATATTCGTTGAAATTTGCAAGAAAACAATCTACGCTCATATCAATACTATCACTGTAGTCA
>CAJIYT010000027.1 GCA_905181715.1 uncultured Candidatus Poseidoniales archaeon | reverse complement strand
TATATTATTTTCTTTTTCACTATTCCCAATGACTACCGAAATGGAAGTTGGCTATGCTAAGGATTATCCAACCGGATATATCTTTGGTTTACCGATTGCTGGTGCAGATTATACAGATGTGCCTGTTGAAATCATTATCGAAGTGAAAGATGTCCCAATCGACACCTCCAAGATTGAGGTTTTCATTATCCAAGCGGATTATTGTTCAAAAGCCATCAATGGAAACATAACAGATTTTCAAGATGAGGACGGTAATTCACTAGCCCAATTACAAAACGCAATTCGCAACGGTCAGCAAACCCACCAACGTCAATTACAAACCATTGAAAATATTTTACCAGGCGAAACTTATACCCTTGATTTCGATATCGATGCTGGAAGTTATTGTCTCCAAATAATCACAGAAACAGATCGTGGTCTAGATGTCAAATTGGATGTTACATACAAGATGTATCCGTTCCAAATCATCGGAGGAGGATTAGCGTTATTTTGCCTATCATTATCGATTTTTGCCTTTGTTGGGGCTCAGAAGCACGGTAAAGAAGTCAGGGATGCACTGAATCCTAGTAAACGCGAATCTATTGAAAGCGAAGTGTTGTCACAAACATCAACAGATCGCATTTCTGCAGGACCACGCACAGGACCTTCAACGGGACCTAGTAGTGGACCTAGCGCACCACCTTCTGGCCCTAGTACGCCACCTGATTCACCTGGTTCATCTGTAGAACCTTCTGCCGGACCACCTGCTGGAACACCTGCTGGAACACTGGACGAACAACTTACAGGACCGCTTGCTGGACCGCCTGCTGAACAACTTGCTGGACCACCTGCTGGACCGCCTGCTGGAGCACTGGACGAACAACTTGCTGGACCACCTGCTGGACCGCCTTCTGGAACATCGATTGAACAACTTACAGGACCGCTTGCTGGACCGCCTGCTGGAACATTGGATGAACAACTTGCTGGACCACCTTCTGGAACATCGATTGAACAACTTACAGGACCGCTTGCCGGAACACCTGCTGGACCACCTACTGGACCGCCTACTGGACCACCTACTGGACCGCCTACTGGACCGCCTGCTGGAACATTGGATGAACAACTTGCTGGACCACCTGCCGGATTACCTACTGGACCACCTACTGGACCACCTACTGGACCACCTGCGGGAGATTATCTTGAGGAGAATACGGTGGTAGAGGAGGTAATTGAAACATCAGAACCAATCTTTGAACCAAGTCTTGAGCCAGTTGCCGAATTAGCCCCTGTAGCAGAAGAGATAACAACTCCAATAGTCGAATCGGATATTTATGAAGATCAAGGCGGCGGATTCTTCTTTAGGAAATTACCAGATGGTAGTTATGATCAAACGGTGTTTTGGTGTGATGAGGATGGTAATTACCACCCGTACAGCCCAGAAGCATGAGTAATGGTATTGTAATCCTCACATATCGCCCCATCCTTGAAAGAGGGTGAGCGGTGCAAGGGGATTGAGGTGATGGCTTGGGCAATGATTATTCTTCATTAACAGTAGCCGCTCTCAAAGAGATTTGTCGTGAGCGCGACTTGTCGACCTCAGGTCGTAAAGCAGAAATCATTGAGAGATTATCGGCTAATGAGATTGCTGATAGCAATCCAGTCGTAGAAGTTTCTAGGCCAGTAGATGATGCTGAGGGCAGTATTTCTTTCGATGAAGGCGATGAAGGCGATGAAGGCGAAGAAGCGGAAGTAGTTGAATCTTCGAATGCTATTATTGTGACTGCAGTACATGACGATGAAGAAATTCTTGAGGCTGAGATCTATGAGGCAGCAATAATAGAGGATTTGCCAGCTGTTGTTTCGGCTAAGAAACAAAGACCAACAACTCTTTTTGAGCAATTACAGAATCCAAAGATTGCTGTTGTTTTAATCACTCTATTATTGGCTGGTTCTGGTTGGTATTGGTATTCTACCAATCAACTTGAACCGTTTACTCCAGATAATTTACGTTATGGTGATGATATGAGTTATACCATTACCAATGGTAATCTCGATGTTACTGATGAATTCGTCACTATGTTTGCCGATCAATTCGAAACAGAAGAAGAAATTTGTCGTCTAAGAGTTGCATTTTCAGGTTCAGGCTCAACCGTGATTAGTAAAGGGACAGAAAGCGACCTTGTTGGTGAAGCAGGCGATTCACTTCTCGGTGCAGTAAGAGCGAGAGGAGGATTGGGATTGCCCTGGCTTACCGTGGAGAAAATCTACACCCATGATTATCAGCAACTCGATATTCAACGCCATTCACCATCGGTAATTCCCGGATCAAATCAATGCAGCGACCTTTCGTTAGGAGGTAGCGGTAGAATGAATGTGGTCACGACTTCCTGGGAGGAAATCGGAGAGAGAGATACGATTGCGACTCAAGGTGATTGGTCGTTAGATCTCGATACAACTCATCGCGAAGGTGTGGCAATGTCTTACGGAGTTGGCGGTACTTTCGACCTTCTCGAATCGGTTCTTCCAGGTGTGGCCATGATATTGTCGCCGATAGAAGTTAGTAAATTGATAGGTGATTCATTGATTGAAACTGGTGTCACTGGCAGTTATCTGGGCTGGAATTGGAATGTAATTGGCCCTGATGAAATAGGTGGAACCGATATGTGGAAAGTCGTAGTAGATCATGAAACTGTACGGGATTTATGCCTTGGTTCGGCGGTTATTACCATCTGGATTGAGGAATCCTCTCCGTGGGCGATACAACAACAAGTCGACCTTTCAATAACTGGAAAAGAAGGTAATAGAGCGTCGTGTTCGACAACCAGCACAATTCTCAGCGATTTATTCTTCCCAGAGGGCACCTTGGATTATCAGATAACATTCGCTCGCTCGTCACTAGAAAGAGGCGAAAAATTACTTGATTTAGGACGCTCGTATGCTTCACGCCCAAATCCTATTGCTTGGACACCATCATCATCAGAGCTTGAGGACTGGGGTGATGATGAAATGCATCTCCCCGATGATTCGAAGTCTAGAACTCATCCAATGGAGTCTGCATTGGAGTGCGTTCCTTATCTTAGTGAAGCAGTTGCTGCGAGAACCGCGTTGTCTGGCGATGGGTATGTTTGGCGAGCAACCGACCAAAGAACCGCTTCTCAAACAACTTGGAATCTTTCTTGGGTAGAAACCGATGATACCTCTGGTTGGTTGAGAATGTCGATTTCAGGCTTACCATCAGATGAGAATTGCCTGTATGAAGCACATGGAGCTCATGATAATTCTATCTCTTGGAATCGTAATGATATCCCAGCCGCGCTCAATATGAGTGAAATGGAAAAGAGATTATCCGATGAATCTCGTTATGCATCTTTCACTGGTGCAAATGGCTTTTTCATTAGTGATGATAGCCCCCATGAAGAAACAAGATTTGGGCATTTAGTGGCGATACCCGGTTCGGATTATACCGATTGGATTAATCGTTTAAGCGATATTGAAAATGGTGCAACTACCGTTGATTTATCGCGAAAGTGGGACGCTAATGGGTGGAGCAATACCCTCACTATGGCCGCTGATGCAACCGATGGGCGGGTAATCGGTTGGAATCTATTCAAAACTCCATCTTGAGGTGATAGTGTGACAAAAAAAGGTAGTCTAGACCATCTTATGGAACAGAATGAGACCGATTTGCCATTTCTTTCAGCCTATGGCGGTGGTGAGGACCCCAAAACCATATTACAATCGATAAAGGATATCTCATCTGAACATTTTGAATTGGAATTGTGTGAAGAAGGCGTGATAGTCAATCTTACTGCAGATCACTTACCTTTGGTCCATTCAGACATTAAATCACGTGGCTTTTCAAATGGAACATTGAGCGTAGACCGTTCAAAAGTTAGTGTTGTTATTAGCGAATGGGGCCCTGAACAACGGCGACTAATCGAACGTCTAGTCGAGTTTATTGCCGGCGAATGAGTGCTGCAAAGAGTACTATGTACATTACAGAACTAATCGGCAGAGAATAGAGGAAACTGTCATCATCAGATGGTAGCGTTGCAATTTGAATACAATTATTTCCTCCCCAATCACCCGATTCAGAGTCTTTCCAACAACTAGACCATGTTTTGTAGTATCCTTTGTCAGGAAAATCCTCTTCGGTGTCATCATCGACATAATCTAACATAACTTTCCAATTAACGTAAGTGTGTAGGCAATCGTTTGGATTCTCTTCGGAGCATCCATCAGGTCCTTTGGCGATTACTTCTCCACTCCAGGTTTTACCGTCATCACTCGATAATTCCATAGGTTCAGGACTAAGACATGAACCAATGTTATAGCAAATCTGAGACAAGGATGTCATAGAGGTATTATTGGCCACAGCATCATCATTTAGAGTGAGAGTTATTGACCAAAGACTTCCTTCATCGGAGGGAGTGGTGTGAGTAATTTCAGAAATTGGAGTGTTTGAAAGGTCTGGATCTTGGTCATCCCCTGGTGTTCCTGCTGCTAAAGCGAAAGGCGCAACCAAGGTCAGGATTAGTAGAACCGATAACAATCGCATAACATCCCCTCTACCTTTTGGTTATTGAAATCTTTTCAGGAAATCCCATTATTTTGATTATTAGAGTTCCATGCTCCATAATTCATCACCGACGTGATGAATATTGGTGATTCCTTTGCCTTTACCGGATTCGACCATCTCTTTACCGGTCATTTTTGCCCACCCTATTGCTAGAGGCCGACCGTGTTCCTTATCGCGAATCCACACTAAATCATCGATTTCGATGTCAGGGTCTGCTGCATGTACCCCAGCGACCATACAATCCGCTCCGTTCATCAAGAAAGGGATCGCCCCGTGATCGACATCGACGTACATTTTATCGATTGGTTTAGCCAAAAGTCCACGCAGGGTCAGGGAAACGCACCTTTCTCCATCCGGTTTTTCAGTTTCGAAAGCAAGAGCAACTCTGTCGACAAGAACTAGATTCCACGGCCCATATTGGGCCATTTCAAGAAAAGCACCATCAACAGCAAGGTCGGCGCCAAGATGGGTTTCCAAGTCCTTCAATAGTGGAGCGATATTCTTCCGCCGAACCGGTCTGCGCTTTTTCACCACCCAGTCCTTCACCATAACCCGGCCTTACACTACCCCGTTTTCTAATCTATGGGTTCAACAAAACCCTTCAATTCATCCGTTATGACTTGTTGGCATCGCCATGACAGTATGGTGCGCAATCCGTACATACGCAGCACATGCCTCAGAACTTGGCAATGAAATCCCCAAGAAGCCTGCTTTTTTTCTCAAAGCAGACGCATGTCTTACCGAATCTCGAGTGCTGAATACTTGCGGCGGAGACGTCCACCACGAAGTGGAACTGGTAGTCCGTATTGGTGACGACCTACTTCCTGATGCGATGACAGTTGGTCTCGATCTTACCAAACGTTCACATCAAGATAGGGCCAAAAGCAAGGGCTTGCCATGGGCAGAGGCGAAGTCATTTGTTGACTCAGCTGTAATTGGGGAGTGGGTAGAGCCGATAGCAGATTCAATCTCCTTAGAAATAGACGGCCGTATCGTACAGAGCGGAAAATTGGATTCCATGGTTTGTAGTATAGCAGAATTAATCGCAGAATTAAGCGAGTGGGCGCCATTAATGGCAGGTGACATATTGTTCACTGGCACCCCACCCGGAGTTGGCTCGCTTAGCCCCGGAATGTTGCTAAAAGCATCATTATTTGCCGGTGAAGAGCGTCTTACAGGCTTTTCTTGTAATTGTGTTTAAGCCACGGTCTTCATATATCGAGGGTTGGTCGCAGCGTCGCTAGAGGGTTCAATATGGCACAGTGGCACGGCATTTCACGCAGAAAATCAACCGGTGGACGTCTCGTTCAGGCTCGTAGTAAGCGCCGTACTGAGATCTCATCTGAGAAGCAGTACGCCTTCGTAGGTGAGCCAAAGCGCAAGATCTACCGAAAGACCGGTGGTAACACAATGGTCCGTATTCTTGTCGACAACCGTGTTGCAGTCAGCGACAGCAACGGTAAGACCTCGATGGCTTCTATCACCAATGTAGTCGAGAACCCATCCAATCCGAATTTCGTCAGAAGAAATATTCTGACCAAGAGCGCAATCATCGATACCGACAAGGGATTGGTTAGAATTACCAGCCGTCCCGGTCAAGATGGAGTCATCAACGGCGTTCTCATCAAGTGAGCGTCGAGTTCAAGAGAGACTCCCTTCCACGAGAGATTGGTGGGCCCATGGATCACAATCCTGACCGAATTTCAATTTGGCCCGGTTACTTCGATTTGAAATCAAGTCGTCGTTCGGGTCGTAGAGTCCCTAAAGATTCGGCTGTCAGAAAGCCAGATCTCGAAGGATTATTCATGGCAGCACGTTCTGTAGGTCTGAGGAAAATCAAGCGTGAAGAGAAAATCAGCCATCCAAAAAGACCCCATGGGCAAGAAGGTCGACTTTGGGTAAGTCGTGCTGGAGCGAATGATTCTATTGGGTCTTCTTCCAAAGAGGAGATAATGCAACTAATCGGTTGTAATTGGCGTGAGATGCAAAACAATACAGATCAGGCAGAAAAGGATTCTGCGCAGCGCGGCCCGAACAAAGGAGATCGCAGCGCTCGGGCTCAAAGAAAATCACGTTCACCTCAAAGAACGCAAAAACGCAAAGATCGTTGATTCAAGCGTGATTTATAGTCAGGTCGAGATTGACTTTATGCATCCAACCAAAGGTATCTTCCACGGTTTCAGTATTAATTCCGACCAAAGTGTCATACAGTTCTCTAGTTATTTTACCAACAGTACGGTTTTGGTAAACCTTCTCGGTTTCTCCATGAGTGATTGAACCAATTGGTGAAATAACAGCTGCAGTGCCACAGCAAAAAGCTTCATCAGCACTCATTGCTAACTCTGTGCTGACCTTTTGTTCGATAACCTCGTAGCCTTTATGGCGTGCAATATCGATTAGCGATGCTCTGGTAATACCTGGCAAGATTGTCCCGGTTAATTCGGGAGTGTAGATTACATTATCCTTTATGCAGAAGAAATTCGCTGCACCAACCTCTTCGACGTAGAGATGTTCCTCAGCATCGAGATAGATAACCTCGGCATAACCCTGTTTTTTTGCATTGATAGAAGGCATCATTCCCGGCGCATAATTACCAATCGCTTTCACTCCACCAGAACCACCCGGTGCAGCTCGGTGAAACTCATCAGAGATGAGTAGGTCGATACAGGATAATCCGCCTTTGAAGTAAGGTCCAACAGGTGTGACAAAGATACAGAGAGTGTAAGATGGAGCAGGTGCAACCCCCATGATGGCTCCAGTTCCCCAGAGAACGGGACGGATGTATAGAGCGCCGCGTCCAGTAGGCGGTATCCAGCGGTTATTTGCTGCAACCATCTGTTCAACAGCATCTATGAAAATAGATTCAGGGACAGGAGGCATTCCTAATCTATCGGCGCCCCTTTGGAACCTACGTGCATTTTCCTCTGGTCTGAATAGAACAACATTTCCTTCAGCAGAGCGCTGTGCTTTCATACCCTCGAAAATACCTTGACCATAATTCAAAACACCAGCCGCAGGATCGATTTCTAGTTTACCATAAGGTAAGACCTTGCCTGGCTCCCATACACCGCCTAAATTACACGTAGCGATGTACATGAAATCGGTTTGAGTGAGGGAGAAGGTGAGGCTATCCCAATCGATTTCTGCTTCACTCATGGATATCGGGATGAACCCCAGTATTCAATCCTTGCTGAAACCATTTGCTCATTTGCATTCCCAAGGCCTTTGGCCTGTGGCCGAGACGGATGTGCATGGTCTGGCGAGGAGATGTCGGCATCATTACCACACGAATTGATTCAGATGGCGATGAAAATCTAATCGAACTGTGGGGCCGTTCCCGCGAAAATGAATCGGTATTATTGCGTATTCACGGAATGCAACCGTGGTTTGAAGTATGCCCCCCCGGGAGATGGAATGGAGATTTCAGTTCCTTAGAGGGGCGTCTTCACCAACTTGAAAATCATGAGGAGGTTACCCATGTCACTGGACCTGTGGAGAAATGGACTGATTTGGGTTACAAACCTGTTTGGAAGGCATATGTAAGCAAACCATTCGTCGTGCCAGGGCTGAGAAAGGAATTGTCTGGGAGATGGTATATTCTTTCAGGGGACATACCTTTTGCAAACCGCTTTTTCCTCGATGGAGATTTTGCTATTCATGTATCTGTAACGGCTAAAGAGACTTATTCAGAGAATGGAATAGATATTGTCGCAGATATAACTCTCGATGATGTCGAACAATGCCAGGGTTTCCCAGTACCATGGAAGATTCTTTCCTTTGACTTAGAGACAAGTATTGCTGAAAGTACGATTCTTTGTGCCGCTGTAGTTATCGAAGACAGAGGTACTGGTATTCGTACAAAGCATACCTTTAGCGGTGATGAGGCGGGAATAATGGCTGATTTGACCAACTTGGTACTAGATTCCAATCCTGATATCATCACCGGCTATAATATCGATAACTTCGATTTAACCCGCTTGAATGACCGAATGGCCCATCTATCAAAGCGCGGTGATTGGCAAGGAAAGGCCGAATTATTCGGATGGGGTCGAGTAAATCGTGACGAGAAGGAATATCGAAGGCGCCGCGATGGCCTTATTCCAAAACGGGGTGCTACGCGTGCATGGAATATTTCAGGCCGTTGTGTGATGGATTGCTGGTGGCAAGCACGTCAAGTTCTACGCCCAGAACGCGAAACACTGTCCTTTGTCAGTAAACTTCTCTTCCCAGATGACGATGAGCGTCACAAGATGGACATCGATGCTAGTAAAATGGATGAGGAATGGGCTAATCGTCCCGATGAAGTTCTAGAGTACTGCCTAAGAGATGCTGAATTACCCTTGGATATAATGGCGGAAATTCAGGCGGTTCGTCGCTGTGAAGCAATTGCATCGGTTTCTGGGGTATCTTTGGATACAGTCGCAAACGGCAATACCAGTCAAAGAATTGATGCATTGGTAATCAAAGCAGCTGACCGGAGTAATATCGGAGTGCCATTAACTGGATCTGCAGACGCAAAGGAGGGTCAGATAACAGGAGGATATGTGCATGATGTCGAGGCTGGACTGCATCCGTGGGTTGCTATTCTCGATTTCAAATCGATGTACCCTTCGATAATGATTGGCAATAATATCTGTTATACCACTAGGGTCGATCAAGGTTCAACCGATCAACCCCTTGAGGATGAGGAATTATTCGTCTCGCCCACCGGTGCTAAATTCAGACATCCATCACAACGACAGGGCTTGATACCACTATTACTCGAAGATTTGATGGCCCAGAGAGATGCAAATAAAGCAGCACTCGCTAAAGCAAAAGATCCAGTGAGTAAATCGTTTTACGACCAAATGCAGTATGCTGTCAAAATATTGATGAATTCTTTCTATGGTGTATTTGCTTCTGGCTTTTATCGTTTCACTCACCGCGACCTTGGTTCTTCAATTACCGCATGGGCTCGTCATAATATCAAAAAGATAATTCAGAGATTAGAGGATGAAGGTCACGGCGTAGTATACTCTGATACAGATTCAATCTTCGTATCCGTCCCGCTTGTAGAGGGTGAAAATCAAGTGGAGAAAATGATTGAATTTGGCCATGAAACCGCACAGAGATTTAGCGAAGATAGTGCGATATTAGAATTTGAAAAAGGCCTTTCAGCATTCTTTTCGCATGGCGCAAAGAAGCGCTACATTGGGCAAGTGGTATGGCCTAATCAGGAATTGATGATTCGCGGCTATGAGACTCAACGTACCGATTCCTTCGCCTATCTAACAACTGGAATGAAACGTCTTTTCGAGCACATCCTCGCAGGCGAGGATGAGGAGACTATCGCTTATTCTCTTGAGATGGTAAGGGCTGCAAAAGCAGGAGAAATTGGTGTGAGAGATTTAATTCTGTCAAAATCATGTAAAGGGCGATGGGACAAACGCAAGGCGAAATGGATCTTCACAGAGGATTATGCCAATCCTGACTCGATGGCACAAGTTCGAGTGGCAAAACAGATTTTGGCTAAGGGTCTTCCTTTTACCCCAGGGATGAAGGTATCATATGTGGTTGAAAATGCGACTGAGAAACCTATGCGGGTAAGAGCTTGGTATGAGGAGGAAGCTGATTCCTATCAGTATGATGTGCAATTCTACGCTGAGCGCCTTGCAACTGCTTTGGGCAGGGTTACAGAGGCTTTTGGCTGGAATGCGAAAGAACTTCTCTCTGGTAATCGACAAACCTCGTTATTCTCATTTTAAATAATGCCTTGGAAGCAAGGATTCAAGTGAATGGGCGAGGTCCCTTGGCTGATGAAGCAATACCTTCTAGTGGTTCTCCTTCTAACTTCAAGCCTTGCTGGTTGCTTTGGCGGCGACGATAATCAAAGTGGAGATTTAGAAGCAATATTCTCATTTTCCCCTCTCGATAATATTCGCGAAGGACAAACGATATCTTTCGACGGCAGTGCATCGACACCTAGTTCCGGTTCTATTACTTACAAATGGGATTTCCAAACCGACGGCTCAGTCGATGCAACAGGAAAAACCACAACTTGGGTCTATGCAACAGCGGGAGATTACATCGTCACTCTATCGGTTTCTAATGGAATAGAAACTGCGTCTCAGAATCGCACTGTAACCGTATTCGCTGCATCAGCGGCCCCCCCCGTCGCCGACGCGGGTTCATTTTCATCAAACGATGATTGTGAAGGAGACAGCCCCCCCGACGGTAATTACTATCTATTCTACATCTGTGAGATGGATAGGGATGCAACAGCATCTTCTGATAGAAAAATAACAGCAACCACTACCGCTAATCTCGATGCCTCGGGATCGACGCCTGCTGTAGATGATTACATCAAGAAGTGGGAGTGGGACATGAATCTCAAAGTTGACTCGGATGGCGATGGTGATCTGAAAAACGATGTAGACGAAAGCGGTGAGACAATCGAATGGGCAGAACTTGCACCTGGTGAGTATAAGATTCAACTAACCGTCACTGCAGGCGGAGGGATGTCAGATACGGATGCAGTTACGGTTTACGTCAGCTATGTAGGTAAGTGGTCTGATTTTGAGATGGCATCTAATGGCACTCAGGATGAGTATAAAGACCTTGATTTCGAATTCTCAGTTATCTATGATACGGATTCAGGAAACACCATCCGCAAGGTGGAGGTGGAATTGATCTACCCACAACAGGATGGCGATTGCATCGGAGGCGATATCGTCTGCCGCAACCAACTTGATATCTACGGCTTTAATTCTGCAAATCTAGATTCCAAAGAGGAAGATTCCAAAAATAGTAGTGAGACTGC
>CAJIYT010000026.1 GCA_905181715.1 uncultured Candidatus Poseidoniales archaeon | reverse complement strand
AGCCCATCGGGTGTGCAGTAGGAGGTTCAGCCAAAACCAATTCTCCGCCCATTAGGACGATTTGCCCTTCAGCGATAGTTGGAGCGTTGGCCCCAAGCATGATACTAATCGTTCCAACTGTTCCTGTAACGTCATCAGATGCTGATAACTCAGTCCAAACACCATTGGTGTCAACATACCATACACTTGTTGGGTTAAAGTTAGCACTATCATATGTGATTGAGAGAATCTGGTCAAGAACAAAGGTAGCATCGTAAAAAGTAGATGGAACATAATCTAGAACGGCTACAGAGTCATAAGTCCCTGAATAACCATCTAGGCTTTGTCCAGTATAGCCAGAAGTACTATCTGTTAGATTGATTGAAAATACACTCGCTGAGGAATATGTCAAATCATATACCATCGAAACACCACTATCAGAGGTTGAATCTGCTACAATGCGGTTCCAAACTGTGAAAGATACCGTGTCACTTGCGGTAGTGAAGCCATCGCTGACAGTTACACTGACTGTTTGGTAACCAATCCATAGGTCGCCGACTACTTGCATTGTAGCACTACTGAAAGTTTTACCAACTCCATCGAATTCACCAGCAAATTGACCAGAAGGATCTACTACCATCCCAGGATAGGTCCAGTTGTAGACTAGTGAAGAACCAGTTGGATCCTCGATATCGCTAGCATCAGCCTCGAGCGTTATAATGGTCTCGTCGCCAATTATGATGGCGCCTGTTGTCCCAAGGGTCAGAGTAACGGTAGGCCTATTATTCAATACTAAAACGGAATTTAATCTCTTCACATCATTGAAAGAATTCTGATCTTTAACCACGCCTCTATGAGTAAAGTCGACGGTGGCCGCGAGATCATATGCGCCTGGAGTAAAGACGTAGGCGACGCATGCATCACCTTCGCTCGGTCCAGTGCCACCAACATCGGAATAACCCAATCCGCCAGCCATTTCGCCATTGAAACACTCATTTGCAACTTGAGAGGTAGTGACACCGGTGCTGCGATCAGTAATCTCGAAGGTTATATTCCAAACGTATTGTTGGTCGTTATTCAATGCAGCAGGGTTGTTACCATTGTGGCTAACCCTAGCCTGCACGGTAGCAAGACCTGGTTCAAGAGGACCATCGAGCAATCCGGGATCCTCAGAGACACCAGATGGGAATCCATTTGCATCTAGAGTATCAGAGGGGTACCTCTGATTAATTATCAAAGAGGTGATTGACATATCGTGGTAGTTTTCAATATCTCCCTCTATCATATCCTCACTAGTAGAAACATCATCGTCTTGCAACTTATTTACTTCACATGAATCTGTTACTGTTAGAGTTGTATTCATAGCGTCGCCATTATCATCGGTTTGATTAGATTCGCGGTCACACTCAGGTGAATAAATGCCGTAGATGGTGTAATTTACCATTAGAACTTCGATTTGATAAGTTCCTTCAGTAACTCCACCATTAGGTGTTACTGTTCCATTGAGAGTCCATTGATCACCCATACGCATATTCCAGCGGTCATCGCTTTGATTATTGGTTCTGTCATCGCCAGCCTCGTAAGTCAAGACATTTTCATTTGTCCCAATCTCATCGAATCGATAAACAGTACCATCGTAAAGAAGAGAGTTTTCTTGTTCTTGTGCGCTTTCTCCACCATGGTGATCTCCGCCATGAGTTTGATTGTCGCCATCCAAATCAGTCCAATACTTAGCATCTGAGACTGCACCAGAGACACCCAACTGGATTTCCACATTACGTGCTTGCCAAGAGATAGAACCAGCGGTTGTGACAGTGAGGGTGAAATCCTTATCGTCAGGACCGCCTTCTACATTCTTACCGGAAAACCATTCCAAATCGACTATGACATCAGTCCAGTCGACTACGGCCACGAATTGTACCATCTCGTTATTGTCTGGTTCTGCATCAACTACGCCAGATGCACCTTCGACATCGAGTTCTACCTTGACTTGGTAAGTACCCACTGTGGGCGTCCAAGTTACAACTGATCCCTGAACTACTAACAGGTATGCTCCTCCATCAAGGACTGCTTGAGGTGCTAGAGTGGTTTGAGGACATGCGAATACATCATCACAGATAACATCGCTATTAGTCCACACCAAAGCTGCACCATTAGAATCAGACGCAATAGGACCTACTGTACCACCGGGTTGTCCGTCAGGGTCTTCGTAGACAGTGACGGTTATGCCCATCTGAGTAATGTCGGCAGTGCCAACATTTTCGATGAATAGTTCAAATTGTACTTCATCGCCAGCAAAAATTTCGTTAACCGCAGGTCCGAAAGAATCCGCCGGTTGACTTGCTCTTGGTTCAGTGATATCCGTGAGTTGACCATCAGGTCCGGCACGGGCATCTGTATCATTGCTTGTTTTGGTTTCATCCAACTCAGACCAGCCTATGCTCGCAAAAGCGCTCATAAGCATAATCATTGTCAGTATTATAGGGGTTGTCTTTCTCATACTAATTTCCTCCAGTAAGGTCGGGTAGCCGTCCGTAGGTCATACAATGTATTTAGCCATTGGGCCAATCAATTTGTATAATTCAATATCCACCTAGGGATTGTAAGGCGGATTGACTTCTACGCAGCACCACATTGAGCGAGTTGACAACCGGTGCTCAATAGATGAATGGTACATATAATTTGTATTAGGCATTATGTTCGGTCAAACCATCAATTCGTTGCCCGTAATGCTTCGGAAGGAGAAATGTCCATTGCCCTCCGAATCGGCACTATAGAGGCTAGAATGACCAATGCCCATCCCCCTAGAAGAAGCCAAGAGATTACTGATAACGGTATACTGAACTCAACCCCTTGTTCTGCCCAAAAGCGCTGATAGATTGCATAATGGAAGCCGATTGCCACCGCTATTCCATTACCCATCCCAAGAAGTGCAACCCAGGAAACTTCGATCAAGAGAGAGGCCCTTGTCATACCCCTTGTATAACCCAAAGCTCTGAGCATACCGATTTGGCTACTTCTTTCACTAACCGAACGCACTGTTACAACACCGATACCGGCAATACCCACTATCAAGCCGAGGGCGAGATAGCCCTGGAAGATAGATAGGATTGCAAATACTAATCCTTGTATGATTAACATCTCCTCTTCAACGATTAAAACTGAAACTCCTACGCTCGAAAGATCTTTGCCTAAAACCTCTTTTAATTCTGAAGACGATACCTCACCGCCATGAGAAACATACACACGCGTCAAAGTGCCTCCGAAGCGTTCTTCCACCAATTCACCATCTAGCCAAATACCAGCACTGAATAGATTTGAGGACTCAGAAAGTATACCACCAATAAGGATTTTCTTCTCATTACCCGGGTTTGAAACATCAATTACAAAAATTGAATCTCCAATTGAAAGTTCCATGCCAGATATCGCCTCGCCACTCAGAGGATCAACCAAAATAAATGACGAATCGATAAAGGCGATATCATCGCGGATAATTAACGAGTTCCAAGCTTCTTGCGAACTAGTTCCCAGACTCTCATCCCACTCCTTTAGTGGTATTGCACCATGATCGACAAACCCTTGATCTACACCTCTAGCAACATATGGTATTCGTTCTTCGCCTTGCTCAATCCAAACAACTGCCTTGTGAACTCGTCCGATAGCATCTATTTGTGTAATATCAGTATTATTTAGCCCCCATTCAGATAGGTTTTCTGAGAGGTCGAGAGGACTCTGCCTACTCGAAGACAATATAATCTCAAAATCACCACTCGCATCTTCGACGAATCCCGAGGAATGCATTTCGAATTGTTCGGAATAACCAGCGAGGACGACGACACTAAACACAGTGATCGAAAACATACCCATCAATACAGCAGTTCGTAGCGGAGTAGCCGCTGGATGGGCCATTGAGACTGGGACTAGCGGCCCCCATCTCTTGGTGACAAAGGGTCTGCGACCAATCCATGATGCAACTGTTGGCGCTAATCCAACCATAATCAAAACCCCAGCGAGTACCTCGATGATGCCTAATACGGCGAAGGTTAATTCATCAGGCTGAGAATTTGCCCGAACAGGGTCAAGAGAATCTGGTAAAATTGCCCAAACCATCAAAATAATACCCGTAACTGAAAGTGTGGTTAAAGTTGATTTGCGACGCGCCCATAACAATAAGCCCTTCTTGGAGTTAATCATTTCAGGGATTACGAAGGTAAACAAGGGCACTAAACCGATAATTAGCATAGAAGCCGCTACATGCCATGTCGCTAGATAGATTGGACCAGTGGAATCCATAGTCAGCAATGAAAGACCGGCTAATGCCCCACCGCCGATACTCGTAATTATCAGCAACAATAACCACCAAGGAACGCCTCTAGCCCTCGAAAGCGGGCCTCCTTTGAGGGCTTTGACGATATTCAAGTGACTGGTTGCCAATGAGGTCATCCATATCGTGGCCATCGAAATTAGGAAGCCATAGGCAGCCCCGTCGAGCATACTATTCCACGAAGCGGCAAATGCGAGTGAAGATGCTCCTGCAGAAACAAATACACTACTAAAGGCATAACCGATTAGTAGAGCGAGAAATAGTCCTAAAACAGCACCGATGAGCGAGGCTGCCAGAGAGGAAAGAATACCTTCATGCATTGCTAAAGCACGTAAATCGGCTCGTTTCAAACCGAGTGCACGGACTACACCTGCTTCTGAGCGCCTCTCATCTGCCAACATGATGGCAATTGTGATGACCAAAAGAACTCCAGCAATAATGGTGAATGTACCAAAGACCAAAAACATCGCTGAAAGTGTGCCTGCGCCTTCCTCTGCATTTTCAAAGGCGTCTAGTTTGACCGACTTTGCCCTCAAACCCATTACCTTGTGATCAGAGACTCCATCGAGCCAACTCTCCAATTCCGTTAGGTTAGCACTCGAAATGATGAGCATACTACGCTCACCCTCTTCGGCAGAGGCAAGGCGTTCTCCATCACTAAGATTGACCATACCGATAATCAGATTACTCAACTCATCGAGTCCTGGGGCATCGATTTCGGTCATCGTGTCATTTATCACAAATTGGAAAGGTGTATCGTCACCATATGCATAGGGAATTAGACCGGTCAGCCATAGTTCGTCTTCACCCAATAGAACTAGTGAATCTGCTATCATCAAGTTGTGTTCATCTGGTGCAAATGAGGCATTGACAGCCAAAAGCAATTGTGGAATCTCTCCGAGTCCAGCAACATCGACTGAGAGTGGCAAACGAATGGTCAGATTTCCGCTTTGATCGATTAAAACCCCATGAGGAGTAGTGCAGAAAATATCTCCTCCTTGAGCAGCATAAACAGTAGTGCATTGCCCATTAACCGCCCCTAATGTCTCAATCCCCGTACTATTCATCCGAGTGAGTTTTCCTTCCTCATCGAGTAATAGCATATTGGCCAATCCAGTCCAATTTTGCGGCGATGATATAGAGCCGTCAAGTGAATGCCAACCCGATTCATCGCCGAGAAAAATCCTACCATCGTCTGAGGAAAGCCACTTTGCCGTAGTCGTTATGACTTCCGAGCTCTCAAGATTAGTCAAAGTTGTCGAGAGTAGCCCTTCACTCATAACCCAAGTACCATTGTCCAGAACCTCCATCTGTACATCGAAGACGGTTGTATTGAGATCCGAATCGACGAATGTAGTTCGATTGTAAACAGCAGCGACATCGCCTTCTCTCAATTCCAAAGCCTTCTCATCCGAGTCGGTAGGTATCAGATGGAGACCTGATGATGAAGCCACAAGCAAACCATCATCGCTCAATGCAACATCAGCGATTAATCCGCCTTCAGGCACCTGCCAGGTATGGTAATCACCACCGCGGTCCTTCTGATAGGAAACCGCACCGCCACTAACGTACCAATCCCCTTCTGTTCCAGCGAGTATCTCGCTAATTTGGTCATCGGGTAAGGAGAGGATTCGATGATAATTATGACTGATTTTTATCAAAGGAATCTGCAAAACCTCCACTACATCTCCCGATGAAAGGTTTGTGGCGTTTTCTCGCCAGGAATCCATGAACTCGCTGCTAAGACGGCCTAATCCGCTTTGTGAAGTGATCGAAATAACGTCGGTTGAATCATCCTTATCCAATTTGAAACCGACATCGGAATAAGTGGTTATATCGTCGGCTAATGACAATAATTCATCGCCTACCTCATTTGCAGTGTTAGGATCATCGAGGGTGATACGAATGCGTTCGATTGAATCTTCGCGCTCAAGCAACTCTTGAGCCAGCGCCAATGTCGTGAACATTGCAGGGGAGCGAGTGCCAGCCATAGCGCCTAAACCAGCATTTGGTACCACTTTTACCACACTGAGATTCCCTTCGATTCTAATGCGCTTACCCTGGTCATCTGTAATATACCATGAAAGTTCGATGATATCGCCGCTCTTTGCTTCAATCTCATCTGCTGCGACCTGGTTTAGAACAATACCTTGGCCGATATCGTCGAAGGCTATACCTCCTTCACCGCCGATAAGTGACCATTCTTTGCCACCTGAATAGGCGAACCATGACATTAGTGGCTGACTCAAGCCCTGTGGGCCTGTGGCAGTCGCAGATGCGTCTATTCCTGTCATATATCCAACTACATTTTCATGATTTGAGACCCGGTCTAGGAAATCAAGTGTCCAATTAGAATCAAGTGCTTTAGAAACTCCGCTTCGACGGTCTTTAGCATAGACAACAAGGTCGGTATTATCCCATGAGTACTCGATTTCATCCTTAATGGTAGAATCTAGTGAATCTCCAACCACTAATGATGAGGTTATTATTGCTGAAGCGATTAATAATCCAGCCATCATCAATGCAGTTTGCCGTTTACGGCGAGTGATTTGTTGTAACGCCAAGCGCCATATCAACAATCTTCGCGGTGAGAGAAGAGGTTGCATCAGAATGTGAGATAACAGAGCCGTCACCAATGCACAGCCCCAAGTTGCAGGTCCACTCATCTGCAACCATTGCAGAAAAATCAACACCAACCAAGCATCGATTACTGGTCCTATCACCAACAATAGGAAATACCAACGACGGCCCAAATCATGCCTCATGCCTATGGCTGACCAAGTGGTGAAAGGCACCACTAGCAGACAGAGAATGAGCGCATCGAGTAGCATGTCAACCCTCTTCTGTCACCATCATACCATCAGACATGTGGAGTATACGGTGGCAGCGAGCAGCGATCTCTTCGTCGTGGGTAACGATAACCAGTGTTACTCCTTCATCACGATTCAGCGCCATCAACAAATCCATGATTTCAGTGCTAGTTCTGGAATCGAGATTTCCGGTTGGCTCATCACATAGGATGACATCGGGCGAGTGCACAAAGGCACGAGCCACCGCAACACGTTGCTGCTGTCCACCAGATAGTTCGGCTGGCCGGTGGTCATAGCGATCGCCGAGACCAACTGAATCGAGGGCTTTTCGCGCTTTGATACGTGCTTTGGCAGCGTCGACCTTACCTACCAAAAGTGGCAATTCGACGTTTTCAAGCGCAGTCAGTACTGGCAGTAAGTTGAATTGCTGGAAAATAAAACCCATGTGTTTCGCTCGTAAACCAGTGCGCTCATCATCAGAAATACCGTACAATAACTTACCTGAAACGGTTACTATCCCAGCACTGGGATCGTCAATTCCACAGAGAATATTGAGCAATGTAGTCTTACCGCAACCCGATGGACCCATGATGGCTACCATTTCGCCTGATTTGATTGAAAGGTTGACCCCGCGTACTGCTTCCACCGGTTCATCACCGAGGTCGTATAACTTCCACAATTCCGAACAAGCCAATGCTCCACTCATAGGCTAACCTAGTGAGAAAGGGGTTATCAAGTGGACTATTCAGGCCAGCATGTGTTGGTCAAGGTCTTGCTATTCGGCCCTCTCGCTGAAGAATTGGGTGGACGTGAACATCAAATCACCCTCCCATCAGGTAGTGCAGTACGGTTTTTAGTCGAAGAAATGGGCTTAGAACACTGGTTAGGGCAGGGGTTGGCATTAGCGGTCAACGGAACGAGAGTCGAGGAAGACTTCCCGCTATCCGAAGGGGATGAGATAGCCCTTCTTCCACCTGTTTCCGGCGGTTAAAGACCGAGACATTGACAAGGTGTGCACTTCTGGACCCAACTGATTACTATGAACTTCGGCTCCTTCGAGATTCTCGCTCTAATCATGATTTTCTTCGTCCTCTTCGGTGCAGACCGATTGCCAAAACTCGCTAAAGCGATGGGCGAGTCCAAAGGTGAATTCCAAAAAGGACTCGGTGAAGCGACCAATATCGATGCCTCAAAAACAGAGCAAGACCTTAGCGCAGGTGGACGAACACCTGAACAAGCATTGATTTCTAGAGCTAAGAAAGTCGGCCTAGACCCATCAGGAATGAGTGTAGAAGAACTCGAGAAGAAAGTAGTATTACTCGAGGGCGCTGATTCTGATGAGGGCAAGATAGATTCAAACGATGATTCCGCTAACGAAGCAGAATAATCAGATTAGAATTACTTAGCGGCCCCGCTTTACCAGCATTGGTGAGCCACAAATATCACAATCACGTGGTTCTTTACTAGTCACAGGAACCTTAGCCTTGCAACCGGTACAGCGCAATTCCCAGCGCCATTGTTGTTTAGAAGCCTTATTCGATACTGCAGCGAAGCTCAAACCTTGAGCCCTACACACATTCTGCAAACTATAATCATCAGTATGAAGGACTTCACCGCTAGCTATCGTCAAAGCCAGAACTTCGAGATCAACCTGCGAAAGACGCGCTAAGTCACCGGTTTTTGCAGCTGCTGCTTGGGCCAAAGCCACCGGCTCATTACGCCAGTCAATGCCTGCGGCTTCAACAAGCATAACCCGAGGTGGGCTCAAACGCTCTAACTCCTGAAGTTGAGAATATGCAGCAATACAACCGCGCAAACGTTCGATTGGCCAATGTAATAACGCTGCAGTATCGACCACCGGCATAGCAACCCCTTGCAGAACATCCGTTTGATGGCTTCGCATTGGCAAGGATTGAAGCCATATGCTCTAACGAGCACAACCATGGGTTGGAAAGATGTGGTGCTTACGTGGTTCGATGCGTTTGGTCCTGCAAGTCTTGCTGCCATCTCATTTAGCGAGGCTATCATTCAACCTGTGCCTCCAGACATAGTGTTCATGCCGATGCTTTTTGCTGAGCGCGGTAATTACACCACTGTGTTATTCCTTTGGTCCGTCATCACATTATCTAGCGTATTGGGTAGTATAGTCGGTTATTGGATCGGTAAGAAATGGGGTAGGTCATTAATCGAAAGATTCGGCGGCCAAAAGCACATCGTCAAACTTGAAGCCTTGTTTGAAAGATACGGAACTCTAGGGATTTTTATCGCTGCGTTCTCACCAATACCCTACAAAGTCTTCAGTTGGTTCGCCGGCATGGGAGAAATGGATGTCAAACCGTTTATCTGGGCCGGACTGGTTGGTCGCGGCCTGAGATTCGGTCTCGAAGCGGTAGTGATCGGCATTTATGGCCAGGTCGCACTCGACAAAATGATGTGGCTGCTCGACCATGAGATGATTATTGGCATTCTTCTAATCCTAGGTTTTATCGCTACATATTTCGCCTGGAAATGGTGGGATGGAATCGCAATCGAAACTGAAACTTCATGAACACCTTGCGGGTGGCGAGCACATCGGCGCTCGTATGGTGTAGTCCGGTCCATCATCTCGCCCTTTCGAGGCGATCACCCGGGTTCAAATCCCGGTACGAGCACTTTGGCCATTGTAAATTGTACACATACTATTCATTTTGCCTGTTTTTACAAAATAATTAACAGGACTAATCCAAATTAATTGGAAAAGAAGTAAAGACACTAATCTACTTCTGAACACGAGAGAATTACTCAAAGTGAGTGTATTTCTATTCTAACGGGAACCTGCTGTGAATATGAAATTCATCATTACTTGGAAGACGAGAAACCATCCCAACATTATGCCACATAGTGGAGCCAGTGGTGGGTCCTCACCGAATACTGTGGTGTAACCAATGATACCACCAGCGAATCCAGCAACGAATAAGACACGGTAGAGGATTTGTGCGCCAATTCTTTTACGCGTTCCAAGTTCTTTCCAACCCTCGAAGCCAAACCATCTCCAGAGTAGACTCAAAATTCCTTCACCGCTAATTTCGTCTTCATCCATAGTTACTGCATCTGTCTTCGGTTGAAGATATAACCGGATGTTTTCCGTGTTCTTAAGCCATATTACAGCATCGAGATGCAAAACGGTGCTTGGAATAACAATTGCATAGGCCACTCTCTTAACCTCGACGGCCATCGTCAGACATGGACTGGACCCCTGACCCCGATGATTCGCAAATCACAAAGGGTTACTTACGGTTACGTAGATTCAATCGGGCCTTGATGGATACATGGTTTCGCGAGATTGCTCTTGTCGACATCGACACATTGCCCGACAAGGGTGGTATTCTGTTCACCACTTGGCACCCTGGTGGTTTGATTGACCCAATGCTAATGATGGCTGCATTACCTGGTAATCTGACATTTGCTGCCAAACATACCCTGTTCAAAACCCCAATCCTTGGCCAGATAATGCGGGCTGCTGGCGCAAAGCCGGTTCATCGTGCCCAAGATACAAATTCTGATGACTCTAAGAAAGGCGATCGCTCTGCGAAAAATTCCACTCTTATTGAGAGCCTCGGCGATGCCATTGCACTGGGAGGACGGGCGGCGATTTTCCCCGAAGGAGTAACTCACATGGAAGCTCATCCAGTACGACTGCGAACCGGTGCTGCTCGAATCCTGCTTCATGCAATTAGAAAGGCACGTGAAGAAGGTTTACCTGAACCCCACGTGGTACCATTAGGTCTCCATTATACCGACCAACACCAGTTTAGAGAACGTGTCAGCCTTCAAGTCAACGAACCATTGCCAATTCCGCCACTACCTGGAGAAGATGGGGCGCCAGAACCAAGTCCTGAGGATGTTGAAAAATTCGCCGAACAGGCACCTGACCGTGCTTGGTGTGGAGCGATTACCGAATTATTGCGATTGGAAATGCATCGCAGTAATCAAGCTCAAGAAACCTGGGAAGATAGAGAATTGGTCTGGCGGGCACGTCGGATGATTCACGTTTATCGCAGTGCCAAAGAAAATGTCCCAATCGGTCCAATCCCATACGATAGAGCCCTACTTGGCTCACGTCGTGTGCGAGCAGCATGGCAATACCAATCGTTGAATGATGCCGAACGCACCGAGCGCATCAAGGCTGATTTCCTTAAACATCATTATGAAATGAAGGATTTGGGGTTGCGTTCTTGGGAGATAAGCAATCACCAAAAACGTAGTTCTAAGCGATCGATGGTCAAGAATTTCGCCTACTGGATTTGGTCGATTGCATGGATGCTAGGTGTGGTTTCATGGGGTGCAGTCATCGGCTCGATGGCCCCATATCTATTCACTAGAGTTCTGACTAATAGGCATACTAAGGTAGAGGGGAATAAAGCAAGTATGGGCACGGTTAAAGTATTATTTTCAGTGGTGATGTATCCCCTATGGTGGCTTCTCATCTCCTTGCCGGTAGGCTGGTTTATCGCATCACCTGATTCGATGCTTCAAGACTTGAATATACCGAGTCTGATTCTGCCTGCCCTAGCCAAGATACCATGGCCATTGGTCTCATTATTGGTGTTGATCTGGTGGCCATTGTCCGCTCGTCTTCATTTGAAATTATACGAAAGAGCGGCTCTCTCTTGGCGATCTTTGCGTCTTGGATTCCAGTTACGCAGCGGAACCATCGATTGGGATACACTACTGCAAACCCATAGTTCACTGGCTACAGAACTAGCCACTATTGGTGATGGTTTGGTTTTACCAGGAGATCCTGACTGGATAAACCCAAAGCCAGGTGAAGAGGATTGGCAAGTGGTCAAACAAAGAGTTGCATGATGCAACCATTGTTTACAATAGCCGGTAAAACATGATAAAAACAGAGTGCGCTTAGCACCTTTGATGACGGCATGGTGGCGTAGTCGTGAATCGCTTTACGCACTGACCATCTTCTTTGGTCTCTTCATCGACCAAAACGGCACTGAGTGGACAATTAAGGGTGAATATATTGTCAATGTGGCAGTTTGGTCGATTTTCGCCCGCCTATACTTTGGTGCCGCTAAAAAAGAACGTATCGAGATGATCACCGTTCTCGCCTTTGCAACACCTATGGAGTTGTTTTTCAGTGAAGTGTGGAATCTATACGAGTATCGAGAGGGATTAATGCCTCTTTTTGTGCCAGCAGGACATTGGTTCCTCTTCGATTTGGGGAGGAGATTGTGTAAATACATCTCTCATGACAAAGCTTGGTTGGTTATTTCACCGTTCATCCCGGCGACTCTAGTATTCCTAATACTCGGAATTGACACCTCTGGTGTAGTTCTGTTACTGATTCTTCTCGCCTTCATGAAATGGGGTAGCGAACCCTCACTTTATGCAATGATGGCTTGGATTGCCCTGTTAATGGAACTCTGGGGCACATATCTAGGGAATTGGACTTGGGCCCATGATATCCCTTGGACGCCACTAGTTGCATGGAATCCACCACTTCTTTGCGGTGTATTCTATGCCCTGGGCGATTTACTTGTTTGTAAATCAGTCAAAAAGTGGTATGGCGAGTAGCCAAACACATTCACTCTGACACATCAAGTGTAGTAAAACACACCAATCCTTATAGCGGTACTGTCACAGGCCCGATAAGGGATTTTGATGAAAATACAACTACTTGGGACAGGCGTGGCAGTACTATTGCTGAATGTAACACTACTATCGATGCTTGCAACTGGCGCTGTGGAAGGCGCCGTAGATGATAAATTTGCAACATTCCCATTGGATGAAGCATGCGAAGATACTGCCTGCACAACAATGAAAGCAGATTGGACTACTTCAACTTCTGAACAAGACTATTACGTCTGGTCGATGACAAATTCAGCGGCTGTATCTGCTGATGCCTCTGTCGAACCTGTTTATGAGAAGGTAGGACCTTTCACATATTCAATTACTTCAACTAAAACGTACATCAGCCATGATGCTACAGCTGGAACAATGAAATATTCTGAAAGCAAGTCTTTCGAATGCGCCGCAGATAGTGCTGTTGCCTGTGATACAGATGTCACAGCAATCAATATTCCATTCCGCGCCCAAACAATTGGTGCTACAAGTCTGTTTATCGGAACCGGGGTAATGGGCGTCGCTAAACTTGGATTTGCTGCTGGAGTAATGGCTAACGATCTCGAAAACATGCAGGCGGGAATGAAGACAGGTTCTGATTTGGCTCTCCAATCTGCTGGTGCAACGGCTGCACATGGTGGTAGTGCAAGTATGGGGAGTGCATATATTGGAAATGCAATGTTTGACGGTTTTGATGCATATTTCGCAGCCACCAATGCTTCAGGATTCAATAACATGACCGGTGCTGGCGAGTCAATCAATTATACACAAGCCATGGGCGGACAAAAAGCCAACTTCACTAATCTAAGCTACGCTATGGATTCAGCTGTTGGACCCGGAGGCGAGGATGTTTCTCTAACCGGTAGTCTTGGCTCAACTGCTTTAGCAGGACATTGTCTGGCTCAACCAACTGCAGATTACGATGCAGTTATGGCTGATGCGGCCAATGGTTTTGCAAATGTAGGAACTATGCAAAGAGCCAGTCTTTGGGGCTTTATGGCGATGGCAAGCGAAACAATGCCTGATGTCAACACTACGATAGCCCGCGATTACGCCATGTGTCTTGGAGTCGGTAAGGCTTTCCAAGATAATGGCGGAGGAGATTCCGATTGGATGACCGACACAACTAATTCTACTGCCAATGCTTCAGTTCGTCTGAATAATCTACTCGGAATAAATCTCACAGATGCTACTGCAATGAATTTGTTATTCGCAGGAATGGGAACTGATACACCAACTGGTTTGCTGGCTAGCACCGGTACCGATTTTGGAATGGGAACATTCATACAAACACCTCCAGTCACTGCAATGACTAATTTCGGTCTGGATTTGGCTGAATATTCAGCTGTTGGAGCATGGGGTCTGGGCTGGCTAACTGATACCAGTAGCCTACCAATGATTTTGAAAGGAAGTTCGGGTGACATGACTGCTTCAAGATTTGTCAACATTAGTTTTGGTGATGTAGATCCGATTAATTCTGAATATCTTGCCTCTGGTGTTAATCTCGGAGAAATGTCTGGAATCTCCCTCTTCTCTATGATGAATGATGGAGTAGCGGCTTCGATTAATGAGTCCGCTTCCGGCAATATCTTGTATGGACCACTAGGAATTACCACCCAAAACGGTGCGGTAATGTTCCAATATGGTGAACTATCAGGCAATACCCCTCCAATAGACTTCACTACCATGGGCCCGGGAACTCCTATGCCATGGACAGATGCTACAGTTTCGGCTTTGTATGGAATCGATATTGATGCTGCTAAGGCTTTGCGCAATTATATGCGCATTATGGCTAATCAAATGACACCGGATTACTTGAAAGATACATTCGGCACTTCTGAATATCTAACACAATCCGCTAATGCGTGGTTGCTCGGATGGGCTGACCCTGTATTGGCAGCAACGGATACCACTGGAGAACCAGATGCAGCATGGACATCACTAGAAACCAATGCGACTTACTTTGGTTCTGGCGGAATTAGCACAGGTCCTGCTACAACTTACACCATATGCACTGGTGAAGTAAGCACATGCGACAAGGGCGAGACATTGTTAGAAGATGGTTCCGCAGAACTTTCTTGGCATAACACGGCAAGGGCTATGGCAACTTTCGGGCTTATTGGTGTTGAATCAATCGCAGGAACAACTGGCGGATTCATCACTGGAACCGGTGACAAAGTAGACCTCGCAGGATATGCAATCGCTGACGTAACATGTTCTGGAACTAGCACTGTAAAGGGTATTCCAACCAATACATGTTCAGCTTCATTGGATGAGACGACACGTCTTATACAGGCTAAGTTGCTTAATACTGTGACTTTGTTAGATGCAACTCCAAGTGCACTACCAGTTTACTTTGGTAGTGAAGTTAGTCTCGAAACCGAGCAATTATCAGGATTGATTATCGCTGGCTCTTCTACTTCAACTTTCTATCTAGACACTAGGGCTAATGACAATATGACTACTGCACCGGCAGCAACTGATCTGATACCTGTATTCCAGATTGTATCGAGTTCCACGATTGGAGATTCAGATGCAGAAGACATGGAAAGTGCAATTGTCCAAAATCAAGATATGATCTCATATTGGATGAACTTGGATAGTCCAATTGATTATGTGGCTATTCTACTATACATCGGTGGAGTTGCTTTGATAATAATGCACTTCGTCGCCAATAAGGATGATGAAGAGGGATCTGAAGCACAACCTGCAGAATCGGAGTCTGAGGACTCTGAGCCTGAGGGCTCTGAGCCTGCTGAGTAGATTTAATCGGCCTTCATTGGATTGAAGACTGAGGCAATTGCCCTTGCATATCAACTTGTGAGGATAAGACCCTTAGTTGAATAATTACGAGTGACTATTGGTGATGCCAATCGGTTATTACTTCCGATGAAGTTTCACTGGTCATCGTCCTTCTTTGGTAGAGGAACCGATGGAGGTAAAGGAACAGAGGTTGTTTCTTGCGGTGGTGGTGGTGATGCTGCACTGGTATCTTCACTAGCATAACCAAGTTTAGTCGGAGCTTCGTGAACCAGCTTGTGACCCAGATTGACTGGTGCATCGCGTTGAGACTCCGCTCCAGCCTCATGAGCCATGACTCCTTCAGTAGTGCGAGCGAGGCCTACAGTTGGTGCCTCTCTTGCTGTTTCTCCTCTAGGCACAGCCATTGGTGCTTGACGAGATGCTGCGCCAGAGCGACTGGTATGCCCGGTATCTTCGACTGTGTCAAATGCATCGAGCAAGGCTTTGGCTTTGGCGAGGTCATCTTCTGCGCTCATGAGGTCCCATTCTCCTATCTGACTTCTCATTTTCTCTTAATCGTCAAAAAATAATCTACCTTTAGCGGGAGTAAAGAGTGGGAATATGCAAGGTTGTCTTCATAGGTGGTGACTGTTTGAGCAAGTATATGGTGAAGGCGAGGGCTCCAGTCCGCATAGACCTCGCTGGAGGCTGGAGTGATTGTGCACCCTTCTGTCATGAAGCAGGGGGTGATGTAGTCAATATCGCCATCAATCATTATGCCCATGCTGAATTGATTCTTGATGAAACGGGCAAGATTTCATGTAACTATTCCTGTGAGATACCAGTTGGTAGTGGCTTAGGCGCCACAGGAGCACTCAATGTTGCCTTAATGGCGATAATCAAGGGTAAACAAGGCTCTGAGGAACTAGCCTTCCAATTCGAACAGTTACTGGGAAATCGCGGCGGTCGTCAGGACCAATGGGCTGCTAAGAACGGCGGCATCCAACATCTGAAGTTCATCGGTGATCATGTAGAATCTATACCACTTCATCCACCACAATCTTTCATTCGCTGGTTAAAAAAGCACCTGATTCTCGCAGATACCGGTGTCCGTCATGTCTCCGGAGATTTACATGAAGATGTTTGGTCTCGCTATGAGGATATTAAAATTCATTTGATGGAGATTAGAGATGCTGCGCGTCAGATGTCGGTTGCTGTGCAAAACGACCGCAGAGACCAATTGGTTGATTCCTTCAAACGCACGACTGCAGCGGTAAACGAACTATCTCCAAAACTGAATGAACCATATCGTGACTTAGATTCAAAGACTGAGGTTCTGGCCTGGAAAGGGATGGGGGCTGCTGCAGGAGGTTATGTCGCCATAATCAGCCGTGATCCAGAACTAACAAAATCCACCATTGACTGGGAAATTCTTGATTGGTCAATCGATGATGATGGTCTTGTAGTGGAGGAATAGTAATGGCAATAATCGAGCAGCATGCAACAGAATTCGACACTGATTTCATAGTTTACAGTTCTACCTTCTGTCCATATTGTGTAGCCGCAAAACGTGTTTTAAAGCAAAAAGGACTATCTTTTGAAGAGATTAACTTCGACCAAGAACCAGATTTACGTATGGCAGTAGTTGAGCAAACAAATCACCGAACGGTCCCAGTAATAATTGATAACCGTAATGATGCACCAGTTTTTATTGGTGGATTTGATGAGATGCAATCGTATTTCAAAGCAGGGAATTAAGCCACTGCCTGATACTCTGATGATGCTCTGTAGGAATCATGTGCCCCTTTTCATGGGTAATTCCCGTCATTTCCCACCCAGCATTGGCAAATAAATCATAGATGACTTTCCCATCCTCAATACTGACACGGTGATCACGTTCTCCATGCATCCAGAGCATACTCCTCTTTTCGAGCGATTGTAATGCTATGTTCAGTTCCTGCGGTCTTATACAACGGGTACCGATACAAAGCAACCCTACTATTCTCTTAGCGAATGGAAATTGTAATAATTCCTGAGCTAGAACTCCTCCTTGAGAAAAACCACCGATTACCAAATCACCTTCAGGCATTATTTTTGCTAAATCCAACAGACTAGCATCAACATCGCTCAATTCAATCGCACTTAGATTTGAGCGATTGCCCCCCTCTTCACTTTGATAACGCCACCAGGTCTTACCACGTCTAGAATGGTCGAATCTTGCCTCAGGCACTAATAAATCCCAACCTTGTGGACAGATGCTAGTTGCGAATGGACGTACCATCTCAGCGTCACCGGTCATACCGTGTAACATTACCAGCGTTGGCAATCGATCACCTTAGAGTGTCCAAGTCGTTTGGATTCCGCCAGCTACTTTTAGGTGGATGTAACTTTCTTGACCGTTCAATGTAATGGTTAGTGAGTACTCTCCTGTATTAGAGGGGATTGTGCCAATAGAACCGGATTCACGGGAATTAGGACCCCATGTACGTGCTAACGGGGTAGCACCAGCATGATCTTTCAAAGATAGGGTTCCAGAACCACCACCACCACTGATGTCGACATCGAGGTACCATACTAGGAAATCAAAATCGATACCACTGGGATGACCTGAATCGAGGAATGTGTCGTAAATATCACTATCAGTGGACTCATAACGTTCGTCTTTGAGGTCGGTAGCCCGGATAAACCAGACCTGACCTTCGTGATTTTTACCATTGGAGTTGAGCATCATTGACAGACGCTTTACTCCAGTATCGTCTACCCATTCCAAGGAGGTTATGAAACCGCGACTAGAATCAAACCAGTAATTCAGTGTATGTCCTCCATTGCTTTGCGCATTGACGGTAGCTACATCCCCATTGACAACAGAAGTCTGGGCGTTCCAATCTTCACCCAATAAGGTGAATTGCCAAGTATCACCCTTATTCCAGGGGAAGTTGAAAACATTCTGAGCCTCTCCATTCTCAAAAACACTGAGATCACCAAATGTAACCCTTCCTAAAAACGGGTTATGATTGATTACAGTATGGCGCTGAGCCTCCTTTTCAGAAGAGATCGCAAGCATCCAATTCTCATCGACATCATTTTTCTCAGCAACTACCAACTGAGCACTATCTTCGCCGAATTCGGGAGTGACAAAGGTGTAGAGCCACCAGTCTCCAACCTCCCAACCAGGAGTGCCGAGAGTGCTGTCTGAAGAGGCGTCATCATCTGTAATTCCCAAACAACCACTAAGACCGGCGGACAACACCAGAAGAGACAAAATGATCGCTCGCATCAATACCGCCTCACATAAGCCGTTTTTGAGACCACCGCCTCAAGTGCATCTTTACTGAATCAAAGAAGACCTTTTTGTGATAGTTGGTCTGTTCCTGCAAGTACCACTGCAACAATCGACATCAATTTGATGAGAATGTTAAGTGATGGCCCAGAGGTGTCCTTGAATGGATCTCCGATGGTATCGCCAATAACTGCTGCTTCGTGAGCATCATCGCCTTTCTTTGCACCTTCGATGTGACCTTGTTCGATTGCTTTCTTGGCATTATCCCAAGCGCCACCAGCGTTAGCCATGAACAGAGCCATGAGAACACCTGTGACTAAGGAACCTGCAAGAAGACCGCCGAGGGCGTCCCATCCGAGAACCATACCGACGATGACTGGAGCGAGGATAGCAACGACACCTGGGCCGACCATCTCTCTCAGGGCAGCCTTGGTAGAAATATCAACACAGGAAGCACTGTCGGGATACATGGTACCTTCAGATTCAATTTCTGTTGGCCATGTGGAGACATCGGAAACGTCAACACCTTCTGGTGTATCTGCTTCGAGAGCCTTTCTCATGACTGCAAATTGTCGACGGATTTCAACAACCATCTCACCAGCAGCCTTTCCGACTGAAGTCATAGTCATAGCAGCGACCACAAACGGTAGTCCTCCACCGATTAGAAGTCCAACGACAACCATTGGGTTGGTGAGTGTCAAATCCAATGTGCCACTAATAGCAGCAGTGTAAGCAGCAAACAAAGCGAGTGCTGTCAAGGCAGCGGAACCGATTGCAAAGCCCTTACCGACTGCAGCAGTTGTGTTTCCGATTGTATCGAGTTCATCTGTAATAGCTCGGACATCTGCACCAAGGCCGCTCATCTCTGCGATTCCACCGGCATTATCAACAACTGGTCCGTAAGCATCGACCGTCATAGTGACACCGACAGTCGCAAGCATACCCATTGCGGCCATAGCAATACAGTAGAGACCGTATTCAGGGCCACCAAAGTGATTTGCTCCAAGTATACCGGCTGCAATGAGCAAGATTGGAACAAAGGTTGACATCATGCCAACAGAAAGACCTGCGATTGCATTGGTTGCTGGGCCTGTTTTCGACATTTCACCAATATGAGGGATTGCCTTAGGTTTTAGTCCAAAGACTGGCTCAATTCCAGTATAGTATTCTGTGACAATGCCAATCAAGATTCCGACGATGCTACCGAGAACAACCGAGTGCATAACGCCATAATCGACAGTAATCAAACCTTGATTGATGGAAATATAGCCACCAGCCCAAAACAGAATCGCTGCGATGAAGGTGGTGTTACGAAGAGCCGCTGCTGCATCCTTACCGTTCTTGAGAACATACATAGAGAACACACCGACGATCGAAGCGAGGTAACCAATGAGTCCGAGCATAATTGGCATCATGATGTAATCGGAAGCACCAGTGAATCCAACACCACCAAAACCATCAGAGCTTGCGATTATCATTGCAGCAATGATTGAACCAACAAAGGATTCGAAGATATCGGCACCCATTCCAGCAACATCACCAACGTTGTCACCAACGTTATCAGCGATAACGCCTGGATTACGTGGGTCGTCTTCAGGGATTCCTGCTTCGACTTTACCGACCAAGTCAGCACCAACGTCAGCAGCCTTGGTGTAAATACCGCCACCGACACGAGCAAAGAGGGCAATGGATGAAGCACCCATACCAAACCCTGCCGCTGCAGAGAGGTTCGAGTCGCCATCGCCTCCAGCACCAAGCCAGTATGCAATAAGTGAGATACCGAGAAGTCCAAGGCCGCCAACGGAGAGCCCCATAACTGCTCCACCGTTATACGAAACCGACAAAGCACCTGCTCTGCCATCGTTCTTAGCAGCCATTGTAGTTCGTCCGTTTGCAGAAGTAGCCGCACGCATTCCGGAGAATCCTGCGATGACTGAAGCAATTGCACCTGCAAAGAAAGCGATGGATGTATCAGTATCATTCAAGAAGGCGAGAAGAGCACCGACGACGATGATGAAAACAGAGAGAACTCTGTATTCAGCAAAGAGGAACGCCATTGCACCTTCTTGAATTTCTTTTGTTATACTGGCAACTTTTTCGTCATCAATTTTTACTTTGTTAACTTGTTGATACAGCATAAACGCAATCACAAGTCCGACAAGACCTGCTCCAGCAGCAATAATTGGTATATTTTCCATCATTATAGAACACCTGTAATGCCGCCGACCTAAGACCTCTTCATAAGAGATTCCCCCTGAAAAGAGCATGAAAGTGATGGTTTTGCTAGAGGGAATCAAATGCCGAAGGCTTGCTTCGATATGAGATGGTTGATAGAGGAGGGGCTCAAGGCCCAATCGATGACGATTAGTGCGGACGAGGTTCTCGCCGAGATTGGTCCCGTCCAAGAGACGTTAGCTGCTCATGACGGAGTAGTGACCGTAATCGACACCAAAGGTGGTATCATCATGCTTTCACTTGACGGTGGTTGCGTCGGTTGCTCGAGCACACCGATGACTGCCATGCAAATCTATTACTCCTTGATGAAACTCGATCCAATTGAAGATGTGATTTTCGTCAATGGCGAATTACCTGAATACATGCGTACTTTCATCAACCAAAAAATGGCATCCGAATCTGAGGAACCAGATGCTGAGATCGTGTGAAATCTGATAGCGCTAAACCTTAGTAAATCGTCCCACCAGCCATTAGTAGGAAGATTAGGACTATGCAAAGCACCAAGAAGGTGAGCAAAGGAATCCCAAATAGTGCAGCTATTGCACCACCCCAAATCCCCTTTTGCCGACTCTTGAAACCTAGCACGCCAAATCCTATTGAAACAACTACGGCTGCACCAATCAATAGTGTAGAAAGATTATAAAAAAAGTTCTGTGTATCCTCAATACCCTCATCATAAAAATCAAAACCAAAGTAAGTGGTTAGACCTTTGTCTTCACCAATGTCTACATCGACCTTGCTATTGGCATGAAACAAAGTTCCTGCACGAATACCATTACGGTAAATGAAAATATTACCCGAAGTAGAATCGTATTGACAAGTGAAATCGATATCGGGAGAATAACCACTACCGTAACAAGAATCAATATTTTCAAAGACACATTCCTGATAATCACAAGTGGGAGCGATACCCATGTAACGGGTACTGGAAATTTGGTCTACCTCGGCATAAATCTCATCATATGCACCTCGGTATGAATCCCCCGTGTACATCGAAACAAAAGACAAAATCAATATAATGATGGGGGTTGCTAACACGATGAAAAATTGTTTCCACGGAGAATAACCCTCCAACTTAACTGTCAATTGGTTGACTGGATTGATGATTGTTTGATAGCCGCTGGTAACGTGGGTCATTATCGGCAATTGCTCGCCTTTGGCTGGAATAGATCGAATTGAAGTTTTTGCTGGATTGAAAGTTGTATCACAGGTAGGACAACACAATTCGCCTGAATAATCACCAGAATATCGAAGTCTTTCATCACATGAAGGGCAGCATATTTCAACATCTTCTACCTCTTCTACCTCTTCTACCTCTTCTACCTCTTCTTCGGCTTCTTCGGCTTCAAGCCGAGAGATCAGTTCCGACTTATTGCCTGAAAATGGAAGACCTTGGTCCTTTAGCAGTTTCTTCAGTTCCAAGATGGTAAGAGTATTGAAATCCACCATATTGAATTCCATCTTCTCTAATATGATAAGTATTGTCTAAAAATAGATCTTAATAATGGCCATTGCGACTAGTTTTTGAGCAGCAATGTCTTGTCATCAATGGCTGATTAATGGTGCAGATTGGCTATTCTTCTTCGCGTTTGTTGATGGTGTGCGGATTTGCCCCAAAGGAGACATTTTCTCCTTTGAGATTGAGACGTGCTGCTATTGCGATTATTACACAGACTACTGCCAGTGGACGCGGATCTGCCTTACCCCACATGTTTTCATCATTGAACCACAACGCGATGAAAGTCGCCGCTAATGTCAGACATATCCCCATAATGAAACGTTGAAATGCCATTTCGACCCTTTCATTGCGCGAAGCGGTTGCTACCAGAGTAAAAGCCAATATCGCTAACCAACATTGGACCTCGGCTGCTGTTGCTAGCAAGGAGCTCATAGATAGGCGTCTAGTGCTGACCGTCTTCAGCATTGCGCATGTTCTTGAGGGCAAAGCCATTGGCAGACTCATGGCAGGAGGCGGTGCTTTTCGCTTACCTATCTCCAAGCGAGAAATGGTTCCACATTTCTCGCGTAATCAGGTTTCTACCGTATTGCATCAAGTTGCGATTTTGCTTGAGTTGAATGGTGCGAATATGTTCAGGGTTCGCTCTTACCAAAACGGCAGTCGTATCGTTGGTTCACTGACTCAGGATTTGGGCGAGTTGGTTGCATCCGGGGAATTATTCGACATCAAGGGTATTGGCAAAGGACTAGGTTCTGCCATTACTGAGGCTGTAAGGACTGGTGTTTGGCCAGATGATTGGCATGATCTACATGAGAAAACCTCCCCTGGTTTACTGGAAATGCTAGGCATCCCAGGAGTTGGACCAAAGCGTATCAAGCAATTGCATGATGAATTAGGAATAGATAGTATTCTCGATTTGCAAGAGGCTGCTGTGAAGAATGAAATCGCTCCACTATCGGGATTCGGTGCTAAATCACAAGCCAAGATTCTTTCTGGAATCGATTTACTCGCTCGCTTCAATGCCCGTAGAAGGCTCGATATTGGCTTGCGCTATGGCGAAACTTTTGTCACACTGATTCGAGCACTACCCGGCGTTATACGCGCTGAATTAGCCGGAAGTGCTCGTCGACGCAAAGATACTATTGGCGACCTCGATGTCGTGGTCGCTCTCGCTGATTCCGATCATGAATTGGTCACTCAGAGCATTCTCAACTTGCCTGGCATCGCTGATATCAAAGGAGCAGGAGATTCCAAAGTCAGTCTGATTCTTGACACCTCGCTATTCGAAGACGGTTTTGGCCTATCCCATCTGGATGCTAATGTTCTCGACGCCATTGGCGGTGCTGAATATGAACAACTCGAAAGCGGTGGCACCATCGACGCCCAGGTTCGCTTGGTTCCAGAACGGGTTTTCCCCTACACATTGGCTTATTTCACCGGCTCAAAAGAGCACAATATCCGCATGCGAAAGGAAGCCCAAATGCGTGGCTTGAAACTCAATGAATTCGGTCTGATGCCTGAGACCGAACTAACTGGTCTTGCTGCTGCAGAGAGTTCTTTACCGGCGTTGAATGAATCTGACATCTATTCCCATCTCGAACTTGCATATGTATCTCCAGAATTACGTGAGGACATGGGTGAAATTGAAGCAGCGACAAAAAACTCACTACCAGATTTGATCACTAATGACGTCATAAAAGGCGCACTGCACAACCATACCGTCCTCTCAGATGGTGAGGCTACCCTAGAACAATTGGCGGCTACCGCACAAAAGATGGGTTGGAATTGGGTTGGTGTTGCTGACCATTCGCCTACACTAACCGTCGCCAACGGTGCTTCAGCGCAAGATCTTCTGAGTCAAGGAGAAACCATTCGCCGTTACAACGCTGACTGGAAAGAAAAGGAAGTTGACTTCCGTATATTCCATGGAGTAGAATGTGATATTCTTGCCGATGGTAAGTTAGATCATCCAGACGACGTTTTAGCTCAATTGGACTATGTCGTCGCCAGTGTCCACGCCATAGGCCGTTGGCGCTCTCGTGATGAAAGCGAGAATACCGAGGACTTACTCAAAGTCATCGACCATCCCTCGACAAATGTTCTCGGCCATCCAACTGGACGTATTCTCCAAGGACGTGATGGATACGAAGTAGACCTGCATAAGGTGCTAGAGCACATGGCTGAACACAATGATGACGGCCGTTTGAAAGCGGTTGAACTCAACGCATCTCCATATCGGCTCGACCTCGACTGGCGTTTGTGTAAGAGAGCAAAGGAATTGGGTGTTCCAGTAGCTATCAACCCTGATGCGCATTCACTGGCTGGTTTGGCCGATATCTCATATGGAGTGATGATTGGGCGCAAGGGTTGGCTAGAACAAAAGGACATCCTCAATTCATTAGGAGGGGCAGACCTGCAGCGGCTGATGGAGGAGAGAAGATGAGAATTCTACGCTCACTTGTTATCGGCGGATTATGCATATTCCCCAGTGCATTGATTGGCTTGACCATCTGGTATTTACTCGGCTCATCCTTTGACAACTCTTCGATAAGTGTCATCACGACCTGTAACCTGATCCCCTTGGGCGGGGTATGTATCGGTTTTTGGATATCGTGGAAAAACGGTGAGGCGTATGCTTTGAGTAGTGGCGAGGATCAACATGAAACGCAGTGAAAAGGCAACTCGAATCACCACAATACTCGAGGAATTGCACCCGGAAACACCGATCCCACTAGATCATGAAAATCATTTTCAATTACTGATTGCAGTGCTGATGAGTGCTCAAACTACCGATAACAAAGTCAACCAAGTAACCCCTGAACTTTTTGCCATCGCTCCCGATGCTGAATCGATGGCTAAGACCGATGTTGCTACGATTCTCGGAATTATTCGTGAAGTCGGTCTCGCTCCAACAAAATCACGCAATATCCACAACCTTTCCAAAATATTAGTTGCTAAGTTCTCTGGTGTTGTACCAAATACATTTGCTGAATTGGAAGACCTTCCTGGAGTGGGTCACAAGACAGCATCGGTGGTAATGGCTCAAGCATTTTCAATCCCTGCCTTTGCTGTCGACACCCATATTCATCGCTTAGCTGCCCGATGGGGTTTATCGAAAGCCAAGAACGTCGAGCAGACTGAACGTGATTTAAAACGAGTATTTCCGCGTGAAAAATGGATAAAATTGCATTTACAGATGATCTTCTTCGCTCGCGCTAGTTGCCCAGCACGTGGTCATGACCTGAATCTCTGTCCGATCTGCTCTTGGGCTGCGAGTGCTAAAAGAAAAAGCACTGAGATGAACTAAATCACGTTCCAAACAACCCTGAGGATGAATCTAAGACGTATGAGGTCAGTAAGCTAGTTATCGCTGCGATCCAAGTCAGTTTGATTGTTTGACCTAGAGCACTGGTTAAGCCACCACCACGTAATCTTGTTGAAATCAATGAAACGGTAAATACCTGAATTAGAATAAGAAGTGAGGCTATCAATTTGAACATCATTATATTTTGATCAATAGCGCCTGAATCTGTCATTGAAGGCAACGCAAAGCCCCCTGCTGATTCAGTGATTGCGCCTATATCGGTGTCTGCGAGAGTAGTAGCAACACTTGCTATCGATTCTCCAAGTTGGAGAACGATTGAGATTGTTACATTGAGACTGGTTACAGTACTTATCAACAATCCGAGAGCAACTCCACCCATGGTCGATGCCGAAAGTGACCTTCTTTGTCGTAAGGAGAGGAGATTGCTGATCGAGCGCGATATCATGTCAGCAGTTTTAGCCGGCTCGCCGGACGATTGAGCCCCTTCGATGTAAATACGATTATAGCGAGATATAACTGCTGAATTGGTGTCTGAACTAAAGTAGTCCCAAGCTCGATCTGAGTCGATACGAGTTGCCAATCTTCGCTCCAATCTATCGATTGAGCGATCTAGCAGACCAAAATCAACCCCGCGCAGAGCGCGGATAGTTGCGCTTGGCTCGGCACTTCTTGCCTGAGCAGTTCCTCCAAGGGCGCGGATAAAATCAGGATATGCCTCATCTCTCCTCTTCACTTGATTCTCCTCACGTTGCTGCAGAATAGCTGGTATGAGAATTGGAGTGAAAGGTACTGCTATCAACAAGAGACCATACTTATCCCATGAAGGGCTTATTTGATCCCAGAAAACAATCGTGAATAATGAAGTAAGAACAGATAATACGATTGTGATAAATGCTGCAATCAGCCATGATTGCCGGAATAGAACTCGATAAGGGGTATCTAAATCATCTCTAGCGAAGGTTTGGTCATCGGGAATCGATGATCTAAAAGCGAATAATGCGCCAATCTGAACCACAGCGAATAACAAACCTGCTAGCAGTAAATAGCGAATTCTACCGGCTATTACAATCGGTGGGTCGTTGGGGCTTCCAGTCTCGAATAGCACCAGGTGAATACCAGCGATAACCAATCCGAAAAGACCTGCTGAAACCATTGAGACATAGATTTCTTTCAGCATGTCTACACTCTCTAATCTAGTATCATAAATGGTGTTGTACTGTTCTGCTACTGTCTCCTGCTCTGAACGCATGAATTCATCAATCGGCTGACCTGCTTCGATTGAGAAAGCCATACGGTCGAGAAAATCAGCCCATATTGGTGAGGGGGATTGCTGGGCGACAATTCTTGCTGCTTCGGGTAAACTGGTGTGCCATTTATCGACAAGAATCTCAATCTTTTTTATTTCTGCAGCCAATTCCCCATAATCCTTCATCTGCTTGAGAATGGCGAAAATAGTTTTTGCTCCTACCTCTCCTAACGAAAGAATACCCATTCGCGTGATGAACATGTGCATTTCTTTTTCGATTTTTATTGCGAGTTGATTGACCTCTAAAACCGGGAAAGCTGCGGCTGCCCCACCTGTTATTAGCGGTAGGAAGAGAAGGAGAAGAAAACCAGAGGCTCCTGAAAATAGTCCCCCCTCTACCCATCCCCCTGTCAGGTAAATAATCAGAAAGGCAGTGAGAAAACCGGCGAATGCAGCGCCGCCACAGTAGACCAATAAGAATCTTGGAACCGGCATTTCTAGACGACGTAGCGCTATCTGCCAAGTCGCCATGCGATCCATTCAATTCCCCCAATTATCTCAACGGTGATTTATTCCCACCCAATTCTCAATCGCTGATTTAAAAGAATCGAAACCATTGCTATAGTAAATACCGATGAGATCGAAGACATCGTCATAATGAGTGAGGTCCCTATCGACCATGCGCTGAAGTGCTTCGGTTCGACGGTTCATTTCTTCATAGATGTCACGCTTATTCTCAAAGCCCATCAGTGCTGCTATCTTATTTTCTAATAAATGGCTTTGAAACATTCCGCGGAAATAGTGTTTATCCCTAACTGGATCCCACTCGAACATACCCCTAGTGAGAACACCATCACTGTGTTTATTATAGCCAATTATCTCGTCAATACCTGTGACTCTTCTAGCGATTCCACCGCCTGGCGCCTCGACTACTTCTTGGAAGAGAGCGAAATTCAAGTTGTCAAAGAAGCGAATTGGAACGTTGATTGGGTCGCCTGTAAACCTCTGAATCATCTTGACTATAGACGATGCGTGGAAGGTGGCTATTACTGGGTGACCTGTCTGCATTGCTTGGAATGCAGTTGCTCCTTCGACACCACGAATCTCCCCGATGATGATGTAGCGAGGACGGCTACGCAAAGCGGCTTTGAGTAGGTCGAACATCTCGACTCGTGAATCTTCATTCTTACTCTCACGAGTAACAAGGCGTTGCCAAATCTTGTGCTTCACCTTTACCTCAGGCGTATCTTCAGCGGTGTATATCTTGACATTGTGATCGATGAAGGGAAGTATTGCATTGAGGGTAGTGGTCTTTCCAGAAGCGGTCTCACCACTAACCATCACCGACATTCCAAACTCTAAACAAATCCAGAGATAGGCGGCCAATTGTGAACTGAGAGTGCCCCATTGAACTAATTGAGTAATGGATATCGTCTCTTCAGCGAACTTACGAATAGTGAACGACGGACCGTGCATCGAGACGTCGTCTGAGAAAATAATATTGATACGTGATCCATCGAGCAGTGCACCGTCAATAATCGGTTTATTGTCACTGACTGGGCGACCGATTCTCTCGCTCATTGCCCTTAGATAGCGTGAAAGCAAATCTCGCTCACGGAATCTGATATTTGAGGTGACCATGCCGAATACTTTGTGATCCATATGCACGTGTTTGAGACCGATAGAGTGTATATCCTCAAGCATCTCATCGGAGAGTAGTGGTTCAAGCGCTCCGTTGCGAACCAAGTCGCGTATGATGGTGTAACGTAAGCGGTCACGCTGCTCTTTCCTGACAACGATACGTTTGTCTTCCATACCTAATAGAGCCCATATGCGTCCTTGACGGCGAGAGAGCCCACGTACTTCTGAATCTAATGCAGTATGTCGGTCTATCATACCTGAAAGGATACTCTCGAATTCCTCATCAGTAGTGAAATTTGGAGCTGCTGGTGCTTCTTGCAGCAGGATTTCTATTAATTCGCGACGAAAGTTTTCTTCTTCATCATTCAATTGTGGTTCAAGACCGAACCATAAAACCTGACTAACCTCATCGCCACCGGTTGGTGGTTGATAGATGTGGACAAAGATTGGTTCCTTGGTGATATAGATTAAGTTGAGAGGTTCCATTTTTCGAGCATCACGGTCAAGAGGGCCATAATAAACTGGACGAGAACCATAGCGTTTTTCAAAATCATGTACCCATGTTCCTACATGAGGATGGGCTGCCATAACTCCTTCAAGGTCTCCCTTTGGGAACTTTAACACTTCTTCTTCAGCCATCTCAACTCACCGCCGTAATATCGACAATGAAGCCCATTCCTGGCTCCACCCTCCACCCGACGCTGCTCTGAACAGGGCCAGCGGCTCGTAAGAATCTAGTAATCAGTAAATTGCGTTTCATCTCCCCACCAATCAACTGGTTGGCAAGATCGAGAACGACCTCACAGGAGGAGCGGAATGCATGTAGTAATCGTTCATCGATTTCAAATGGATCTGCAGTCATTATCAAAGTGCGGCCACTTGAGACTTTTTTGCGCAGGCGCTGCATCAATTCGATACGCCCATTATCGTCGAGTCCTTTTGGCATCAGAGATGAACCGGTATCCAGTACAATCACATCTGCTTCAAGCCAAGCTGGCGAATCAAGAATATCATTAAGACCGGCTCCAGGCACTGAGTCAGCGATTATCCCGTAGCGGGAAAAGACGATACAACGGCCGGCACTGATATGTTCAGTCACATAATAACCGATTGATTCCATCTGCTCAACCCATCCGCGAGTAGTTAATTCAGTGGTGATGACCAAAACTTTGCAATTATTTTCCAATAATCCATAAATCATCCGCTGTGAAATTAACGACTTACCGCCTCCGACAGGTCCTTGAATCAACATAAGACCCCGATTCGGAATGTTCATGCCCATTGAATTGGCTAAACTATCCTGCTCTAGAATAAATGGAAAGCCATCCTCGACAGGTTTTGGTGCTTCATCACGGGGTTGTGTCATTCAATCTCACCTCATATGTTTCGGAATCCGTGCCAGAATGGCCAGCGATGACCACTGATTCGGCAACGATAGTCAATGTGATTCCAGTCTTATCGACAAAGCCATTGAATTCATTGGCAGCAGTTTCTGTGACTTCAAAGACGATGAGATCACCTGGGCCCCATTTATGATCACCTGGTATCGCACTGCCATCAGCAAGTTTCTGATCGCTGCCATCACCAAAGGCGACACCGTCGACAAACAATGCCAAAGTAGTGTGGTCCAATACCCGTGAACCGCTATTCTGGATGATGAAAGTGATTTTGTAAGTGCCAACTCCTCCGCTATCATCAAGCGGTACCATCGCCGGATCTCCAGCGAATGATACATCTGTTTCAATATCTGCTACCCGAGCATTTACTCCACTTTGGTTAGCACTTGCAACATCCCCCCAGGCCTCGATTAGAACAATTCCTGCGATTCCTGAAATAAGTAAAGATGCAATAAGTATTATTAATGTTCCAACACCACCATCTGCCATTTTATCACCTCAGATATCACTGGCAGCGATGACTCCATCGCTGACGAGAGTAATTCTCTCTTTAGCGACGGAGCCACCCGTTATGTGTTGAATGGTGAAAACCTCACCGGGGTACATGTTAGGTAAATCGTCAGTTGAATTGATGGTCAATTGATTACTTGGACCAGTTTCAAAAGACAATAGATCATTGAACTGAAAGATCTTGTCACCATCAATGGTGACCCATGCTGCAGAGGTATCGATATCAGTCACTCCGATATTCTTCACATTAGCGTAGACTGCCGTCTCCACTGAAAATGTGAATGTCGGTGAAATAGTGACTGAATTTACATTTGAGACGTATAATGACAAACTTGAGGTGGCTGTGTAGAGATACGAACCATGATTGGTGATGGTCACCGTATCCACCTCATTATCTACGCCCTGTAATGTAAAAGTCGCTGTGAAATCACCGACAGATGGAGGAGTTCCTCCCGTGCCTAGTCTTAATTGACATACTCCGGCACAAACGATATCCGCGCCATCATCTGTAACTGCTATTGCAACAACTGCTTCTTCGATATTCTGAACTTTCGTGAATCTCATATTAGGGAGAGATTCTTTCGATTTTTCCAATTCATTGAGAGACGAATCAAGTTGATAATCTAGGGCTTGGGTAGCTAACGCGAATACGACGAGAAGGCTTGTGCCTACTACTAACGCTCCCGCTGCTACCGAACCCAAGATTATTCAACTCCATTTATCAATCGCTTGCTTTTTCGCCAGGTTGAAACAAAGGCTGAGAAGGTCAACAATTCCTTGTTAGGAAGATGATCATCCAATGCATCCTCTGTTTCTCCAGGTGCTGCTAATTGTACGATAGCGAGGACTTCTTTGCCCTCATCGGCATTGAGCATCCCCGAGGCGATGGCCTTCTCAACAAATGAGACTGTGGCCATACCAGAGAGATGATCGAGCAATAATGCTGCGACTGTAGGCGCACCTACACCAAACCCTGTACCATCCCCAAATTCGTGCGGAGCACGAAGGAAGGGGTTGGACTCCAAGGCTTGAGCCTCATACAGTTCGAGCAGCGGTGCTGCATCTTCTGCCATGAGTCTGTCGCTACCGATTCCACCAGCAGTCATACTGCCATCTCTGCTGATGGTAATACCACCTGCATCGACATCACCTGCATCGCCACTGTCATCGCCTCCACGCGAGGATGCGCCAGAGCTTCGATGTTCGAGTCCTCTGAGTACATCTTCGACCATGTCGAGACGATTCGAGATCAGACGTTCAAGTGCTGATGTATCCATATTAGTTACCACTGGGGCTGCCTGCACCATTGTGGGCGCATCATGGCTTCCGCCAGTATCCATTCTGACGCGGGAAGGTCCAGGAGATATTGTCCAAGCATCTTCTTCCGAAAGAATACCTTCTTCAGGCATTGGCACTTGCTCGATGGTGATATTCGCCATCATGCGTAAGCGCTCTTCCGTAAGGTCTGCTTCGACCTCTCTTGATCCGCCGCTATTTCCAAAGGGCCATGCCATACATGTACCTCCGTCAACTGATAAGCCCAACTAGGCCACTCACAAGGAGTAGCCTAGATGGACGAATCAGACCAGTGCAGAACCTGCTGTCTTGTCAGTAATAGTCATTGTTTCGTAAGTTGATCCGCCGCCTTCGACGTGAATCCACAAAGTCATCTGGTTGTTTACTGCTTGATCTGCAATAGCGCAGTCATCGCTAGCACCGGCACCATCACTAAGATCTAGTTCAATAACATAGTTCTGACCTGGAGTCAGTGTGATAGCTTCTCTTGAAATGTCATCACCATCTCCTACAAGAACTGCCTCAACATCACCGAAATCGCCATCGCCACCATCATTGGTTGCTTCTGGTTGTGATGCTGGGAAAGCAAAGTTCGAACCTGTTTCATCATTGGTAGCGTCGCCGTCACCAAATGCTCCTGCTGCGAAATTGTATCCACCATTGTCACACGAAACTTGCCATGCGATATCAACCGTGTTCAAAACTCCACTACCTGGTGAAGGTTCAAAGTAAATTTTTATATCATCGGCGTTAGTAATCTTAACACCATTAATTGTGATTTTACCACCGATTTCTCTTTGGGTATCCGATCCAGTTTGTTGTGCATTCTGTTGTAATTTCTCACCTGTTTGGATGATAACAGCAGATGCTACAGCTGCAACTAGAATCAATGCGATAAATACAATCATTGCACCGATACCGATTGAGCCGATATTGTCATTTTGTTGGTTATTTTTCATCATAATAAATCACCTCAAACAACAGACTGCCCTTCAGTCACGCTAGTATATGATAGAATTTCTATGGTAGTACCGCCACCAGCAACAGAGATAGTTAACTCGTGTTGTTCATTGATAACAGGATTACATTCACCTTGGTTCTGAGTAACTTCATCAGTTCCATCAGGGCTAGTCTTCAGATTTATCATGTAGACCTGACCTGGCTGCAAAGTGTCATCGTCGTGCAAATCGGTTGCTTGAGTGCAATCGCCATTTAGAGTAACATCTATACATTTTAATGCGCCATCAACGTGAACTGTATCCAGATTCATTCGAGTGTTGTCGACTGTTCCGTCACCGTTGCGATTATCGGTACCAGCAACTGTACCAGTAACATCTCCGTCGAAAGTGCCCCAAACAGTGTCCATTGTAACGCCCTGAAGGCAGCTTATAGACCAAACAACATCATTTTCGTCCATTGGTTCACTGCCAGCAGCTAGTTCATACACTAGTGTGATACAAGCATCAGCAGCACCATCAGTATCAGTGTCACAGTCAGCTTGTTCGCCGACCCAGACAGTGATAATACTGATTTTACCACCTATTTCTTCTTGTGTGTCCGAACCTGTTTGCTGTGCATTCTGTTGCAATTTTTCACCCGTTTGGATGATAACCGCAGAAGCAACAGCAGCCACCAGAATCAGTGCAATAAATACAATCATTGCACCAATACCGATAGACGCCAGGTCATCGCTTTCGTTCATATTTTTATTATTTTTCATTTCTTATTCACCTTGTTTTTATTCATTGTTCGTATCTCTACAATCCGCCTGCGGTCGGTGACCTGCAAGGGGGAATCTGATTATGGGCTCAGTAGTCGCCTCCATCGCCCATTTCTATTTGCAGGGGTATTCGTATTACCCCGATTTCATCTGGCTCAAGACGCCTGATGACAGGCGCAGCCGCAATTTTGAATCCTGGTGGCATCCATGGTGTAATCAGTACATCTTTCAGATCAGCCATGCTGCGGTTTTGTACTCTGATTACGCAATCAATATCTCCTCCACGCATATCATATCCAGTTTGAATCGATAATTTACGATAGAGAGGACGTGCGCCAGAAGACAATGGCTCATTAGGAATAAGATTGAATCTCACTGGAAGGAAACCGCCAGGCCTAATCGCAGGTACATCGATGAATGCAGGTTCAGAACTCCATCCTCTTGGCACCGGTGGTTCAAGTCTCATCTCAGGAATAGGGCGCTCGCCATCATTGACGATACGAAGCATGAGAATGCCGTTATCACTTCCTGCTGGCCAGCGAGTATCGATACCCATCCAGAAGTGACGGAACAGGAATGGATTGAGAGCCGAACGATCGTTTTCGACCAAGCCCTCGATTAGATGTTCAACCTCAAACGCTGCCTGACCAACCTCTCCCATTTCTGCCGCACCTGTTGCTGTATGTAGACTACGTAAGATGGTAGCAATCTCGGCCTCGTTGATGGTCTTCTCTTGAAGGAGACGGTTTAGCATAGCGATATTACGCCTAAGTTCCATAATATCCTTCTCTAGAAGTTTGAGGTTTTTCTCAGCGCGACGTATCGAACGGCGGGCCCCGAATAGGCGATGAATCTGCAATTTGCTTCGAGCATCAACAATTTCAAACTCTGTTGCAGACAATGAATTATCTTCATCGCGAGTAACTCCGAAAACCAATCCTTCGAGTGTCTTACTCGCATGCATCAGTTTGTCTGCGCTGACTTGTGAGTCGCGAATTGCTGAACGCGCTCTTTCGAGTTCATCAGCGGTCATCTCGGTGATGTCATCATCTTCTTCGACCGGCTCCGGGCTTTGCTCATCATCATATTCAGGAACTGCTGACCCCGTCGGATCGTATTCAGCAAAAGACTGCTCGGGAGTTTCTTCATCGAACTCCTCCTCTTGCTTCTCGAAACCATATTCAGACATCTTCATCGACCCCCAAATCGCTTCCGAGTAACACAGCATCGTCAAGATCTATGAGACCCTTTTCTTCCGTATAAGGTAAATCTCCAGTCAAATCCCCGAGTGTATCTAACATCTCATTATCCAATGAATCAGAGTAAATATCTTCATTTGGACCGCCACTACCAACCGCAGTAGGTAATACTAAGATGCCAGAGAGATCAAGGCCATCTGTAGCTAATTCTGTCAATAGACGAGCTGGGTCGCCAAGGTCTTTCTCGAGAGAGCCGGTTTTGACTTCCAATTCAGTCAAGCGGCCATAGAGATTAGCATACATGCGGTTGGCTCGCCAAACTACAATCCATACTCCAATCATTACGAGTAGCACATAGCCAATCATAGTGATGAAATTGTTACTATCAGGGCTCATCGCCGGAGGGATACCCAAAACCACTGCTACAAAGCCTAGAATCGGCAAGGCCAGGATAATACCCAGTTGCTTCTGAGTATCCCTAATCACATCTTTGTGGTCAGAATAGAGAGTTGAGTCGCCGCGTCTAGCTCGCTGATAATCCTCATGGACCAGTTGGAATTCCTTAGTCGAACGCCAAGTCATAATCCACACCCAGCCAGCAGCACCCAAGGTAATCAGTGGACCCCACCAGATGAAATCAATGAGGTGGAAGGCAAAGCCAAAGGCGATTACTCCACTATATACCGCTGCTAATCGGTACTTCTCATCTTGACCTATCAAACGAATAAAGATCAGCGAACCTACAATTGAAATAATCACCGCTAGGAATGAAACCGTCACTCCAGGTGACCATGAATCGACAAAGTCAACCGCGGTGCTGGCCTTATCATTAGTATCTATATTGCCAACCATCATTCCTGAGTTTAATACAGCGTGGCATTGTATCTGTTGCTCTTGGACCCACCAATCGAGATTACTTGCCTTTACATCCCACGCTAGTTCAGTTTGTTGACCCGGGAAAAGAATTACTTGATTGTAGACTGGTGCTTCTACCAAAAGACCGTCGCACGAGAGAGTTACTGACACTTTAAGTGCGACCGCAGTTCCATAATTAGAGAGTGTTGTAGTCACTTGGAATTCATCACCTTCTGTGATGTCTGATTTAGAGAAAGAAAGGTCTGATAGTCCTGGATCTGCATAATTATCAAGACTTATCATAAATGTTGCTTCAGTGTAGACAGTATAGGCATTATGCTCATCTGGATGATAAAGGCGGAAGGTTAGATTCCAGCCGTCTCCTGGATAAATATTTGGGAAGTCAGGGATGTCAAGTCCAAACTTGACGTGGTTGGTAGCATATGCTATCACTTCAGTGAGTGTGATCTTAGAGAGTGAAATATTTCCACTATCACAGTTTGGAGCAACTGGTAAATCCTTAGATGTATTACCACCGCCTTCGAAAGAGAAACCCCATGCATAGTCTTGAGGATTTAGCCCTTGACTACTAACATCAATCAATCTTTCAGCACCGCAGAAAGCAATTTCATATGCTCCATTACTGGGTGAAACCTCTGGTATACGCGACCATGGAATCTCAATAGTTAATTCCTTATTATCGATATTTGGGCTCAGGAGATAAGACTCATAATTGAATAAGCGACTCATTTGTAAAGATGAGGTAAGTACTGCAGAGCCAGTTACCTCGGCGTCACGTGGAGTTAGAGTGATTCGTAATTCGCCATTGGTCGCCAATACTGGGAATGAAGCAACTGAAATAACTCCAAACGGTAGTGACACAGGAACTCCTTGGCTGAGAACTATCGAAGACAGAGGGCTAGATTGGACAAAATCCCAGTCTGTACTCTGAGTAATACCTCCCGAATCGATAATCTCCCAGGTGATGTCAGCTATTACATCGCGATTACCGGTATTGATGAGGGTCGGGGTGAATGGTTGTTGCCAATCGCGGTGGAAGAATTTCTCGTCATCCCAATTGGTGACATTGACAGTGAATAACGGAGCAACCACTAGATTAATCGCTTGTTCTGTCAGATACATTGAATTGTTACTATTGTAAAGGAATATAGTCAACTTATGAACTGCACCATCAGACAGAGGCTCACCAGTATCGAGGTCTGGCACTTCTATGTTGATTGTATTATCAATCGTCCCTTGTATTGGAATAGTGATAGTATTCCAGGCCCAACTGGAACTCCAGTTACCTACAATCGTTGCAGACATAGCGGCGGTAACTTCGAGATTACCGAGATTGGTGATAGATATATTGATGCTTTCATTAACACCGGGGATGACCTCTACAGAAACTGGGGCGCTGATGGTAAAGTCATACGATTCATCGATATCTGCAGAGATATCAGCCAATAGAGTTTCCATGCCAACTGCATCGACATGCAGAGTCGCCAAATGGATATCATCAGCACTGGCAGAACCATCCGTACTCATTCTTATCTGAACTTGTGAGGAATACCCTGGGGCGACTAAAATCTGACTATTACCGACTATCTCGAAATTCACATCTCTCGCTTCGCTATCGTCGATAGTCAACGTGTAAGTAGTAGCGACATTGCCCGTATTGTTTACGAATATGGTCGTTTGTGCTGATGAACCAGGTGCGAGTTGAACGGTTTGATTAGTAGGGCTTACCTGAGCCTGAATCAATTCTCCGACGAAGATATTCAGAGTTTTCATCTCGATTAATTCGCCGGTGAGGAAATCCTCTACTTTAATCAAAATGCTTTGAGTAGTATTTGCTGGAGATTGAGGATCGGTTGTAATATTGAGAGTGACATTGGTAGTATGCGCTGAACCGGTAATTGGATGATCTGCCATAGAGGGTGTCAGATTGGAGACTACCTGTGGGTTTGTCACAAGCCCAGTATCTATCGAAGCATTCCAGCCATTTGGAATAGCGCCTTCTATGCTGAACCGGTATGAATCGACATCATTACCGGTATTGGCGAATAGTAGTGAGAATTCCGTGCTATTGCCTATTGATGCGGGCAATAGGTCATCTGCGATAATTTCTCCATTTTGTATTGAAGGAATTGTTAGTGTAACATTCTCGGTAACGCTGACGAATTCCGCACCACCGAAGTTAGCACTAGAAGTCGCTCCGGGGGCTGCCGTGATGGCGAAAGTATGAACTCCCGCCATAGGTAGTTCGTCTGCAGGCATATCCAGTAGCAAATATCGAGATACACTTGAACCGATTGCGATATCGGGTATGGATGATTGGTCGAAAGCGGTAGACCAGCGAACAGCCTCTCCCGATCCGCCGCTCGATGATGCACTGAAATTATGATTGGAAACCGTCAGTGAGACATCCATTGTCCCCGATACGGACGAGCCGAGATTGTGTAAGACTCCCACATTCAATTTGAGAATGGTATCATTACCATTAGAGGCATTCTCTGAAAGAATAGAAGTGGCATCGAGAACTATATCGGTTTGAACTGGCCCTGGATCGAAAGAAATAATCGTCTTGACTGTCAATACTACTGTGTTATCGAGGACTGGCGTGCCGCCTTCGGCAGGTACTGCTTGTAACCACACATTTACGGTATCACTTGCAGTATTGCGCTCAGCGGAAAGCAAGGGATTGGATAGAGGAGCAGGGGTGATACTTACCACGATTGTAGTAGTTGTGGCGGGGGCGATTACATCTGTCTTAGAAGCGGAGATTTCAACGACCCAGTTCAAAGAGGTCTTGGTTAGGCCAGTAGTGACGTCAAAAGCCGCTGGTGTAGTGCCGGTATTAGTGAGAGTATAGCTCAAGGAAAGTGGTTGTCCCGGAATTACCTCTTGCCCAGCAGGAGCGGTTATGGAGACGCTATATGAATCGCCGATGTGAACCAAAGCATCTGCTGTAAGAGTATAGGGTATAGTCGCATTTCTCGAGGTCAGGACTAATGTTAGAGTATTCAATGGGCTGCAGGGCATATTGCAGGGGTCGGGAATATCGACAGTTACGGAGATTGTTTTTGAAGCATTATCCAGAATTAGGATGGGGGTTCCATGTATCCCTCCTTGGAACCAATCAGAGGCCTCGGTATCGGTAAGTGAAACATCGAATATATCGTCGGTTCCGTAATTGTTGAGCATCCATGTCACGATGATAGTATCTCCTTCTTCGGCGACTCTAGGGCTAGGTGCAACAAGGGTGGCTACATGGTCGGAGAAGGTGACCACTCCCGCACTAGTGGTTACTGTTTGTGGGCCACCAGGTCCTTGGAAAATCACTTCCCCCACCATATTCCAGGAATTAGTTAGAAGGTTGGCGTTATTCGAAGCATCGAAAACCAAACTAAGATTCCGAGCGACCGCTGGAATGAAAAGATTACCGGGTAATAGGTTAATTTCGCCAGACTCCTCAGAAATAATGTTTGTTCCGTCGTTTATATCGGTGAAAGTTATTTTTAATTTGGCACTTAGAGATGTTGTTCCCTCGTTTATTACTGTTGCATTCCAATTATATGATTGGGGCAGTATGACGATTTTATTGTCATGCGAGGGGTCTGCCTCTGGTATCGAATCGCCCAGAGCATTACCTAGTTCTAAATTCTTAACATCGAAAGTCAGTATTTGTTCGTCGTTTGCAGGATTGGAATCGCCACTTGATGTAACTGTAACTGTAATCGATTGCCCAGCGCCAGCGGTAGCTCCGTTCCAATCGACCGGAACCGCAGCTGCGGTGGTGACTGCTGCTAGTTCATCGAGAACCAATTGGCTACCGATTTGAGTTTGTACATTTGTTGAGCCGGTGTGCACTACGGTAATCGTCGGAACCCCTGCGGCAGAACCTTGATTGGAAATCACTATTCTAAGAATGTGATCTCCGATTCCGACGTTGTGAACTCCGGAGGCGTCTGTAACCGAATATCCGCTCGATAAAGTGACCGAGTCTACACTAAAATCAGCAGCGGCTCTACCATCAACGGCAGCCACAGAAACCATTGGCATAGCTAATTGCAATAGCATGATGCCCACAAGTACTCTGAACTTTAGCGAATCACTCACTACTGACACCTCCGCGGCGGAAATTATGGATTGTTACGGACTTGCCCTGCTTTTTCCATTGGGCTAATAATTGCATCAATAATCTCTCGTGATCATCGTCGGTAATTCCAAGCCTGCGTCTTTCTTCCCAGAGCAATAATTGTTCTGTTGCAGTAAGCACTCCGTCTTTGAGATATAGCTCTAATGTTCGGCGGTATGAATCGCGGTCTGAGATAGCGTAAACAATCTCATCGCCATCCATGGTATCGGCCTTGTCCTGAAGGACGTTGCCGACATTCAGAGCCTCATCATATGAAATATTGCGGCGGTCGAGGTCACTCTGTATATCACTGGCGATTTGCTGTAGTTCATACTTGCTCTGGGACTTCTGGATTTTGCTTAGATGCTTGCGGCATCTGCGCGACATCCTAGTGACCGGCATGACTTACGCTTTGACGATACACACTATCAATCAATCGCTCGCGAGGGGTGGTTTTATGCACACTGATATCATAATGATGCACATAGCATTAACGCACTACTGCAGCGGCTCCCCTTGTAGATAATAGGCGAAGCATTCAATTCCTAACCCCGTTTAGCCCCCATATGGCCGAAACTCAAGAACTCCAAGCCGGTGAGGCCGCCCCTCACTTCAAAACAGTCGATCAAAACGGGGTTTTACAAGACCTTGCCGAACTGAATTCTCAGGGCAAAAGCGTCATACTATATTTCTATCCAAAGGACTCTACACCTGGTTGTACAACCCAAGCTTGTGACTTTAGAGACAGCATGGAAAGGTTGCAATCTGAAGGATACATTGTACTGGGAGTCTCCAAGGATTCGAGTGCGAGTCACGAGAAATTCGTCGACAAAAGCGAGTTGAATTTCCCCCTATTGATGGACGAGGATATGACTATTCACAACGCCTATGGAACCTGGCGAGAAAAGATGAATTACGGCCGCTCCTACATGGGGTGTGCACGCTCGACATTCGTAATTGGACCGGAAGGAAAACTAGTCTTTGCCCGATATAATGTCAAGGCAAAAGGACATGTCCAAATGTTGATGCGAGAGTTGGGAATAGATGGATGAACAAACCAATCATCTCACCTTACCTTCAGGGAGTAAAATCTGGAAACCATTCCATCTTGGAGAAAATTGTGAAGTCGCTGCAGAAGTTAATATCGGTGCTTTATGCCATATCGGTAATGATGTCAAAATCGGAGAAGGTACAAGGGTGCAAGGGTCGACCTACATCGCCGATGGTTGCGTGATCGGCAAGGATTGTTTCATCGGACCTAATGTCACCATAACCAACGACCGTCATCCACCTTCAAAGGGAAAGTGGGCGCCAGTGCAAATCGAAGATAATGTTGTGATTGGTGGCGGTGCCACTCTAATCGCTGGAATCACATTGTCGAGCGGATGTATAATCGGTGCTGGAGCAGTGCTGACAAAATCGGTTGCTAGTGATGAAGTATGGTTTGGCAATCCGGCTACATTGAAGATGAATAGAGATGAATATGAAGCTAGGAGGGATTGAAATGGGCAATGAAGATGTATGCGATTTTTTATCACGATGTATCGAATACGCTGAAGATTCGATTGCGCGCAAGGAGAAGCGCGGTGAATCAGAGCAGATGATTGGAGAATGGAAGACCTATCGCGAATTCACTGCTCATGCATTGGAGGAGGTCAAAAATGGCGTTCTCGACAAATGGTTCGACATTCAACCTTCAACCGAGGATCTCCAAGAAATCGCTTTCGATACTCTCGACCACAAGACGCGTTCGACTTGGCTTTCGGGTTTGATTAGCCCTAGACCGGTGGTGATGATTTCGACACGTGATGCGGATGGGGTCGAAAATATCGCCCCATATACCAGTGTTTCACTAGTCTCCAACACCCCTGCATTACTGACTGTTTCCATGTCGATTAACCGAGAGGGGGATCCACGTGATACCTTTAGGAATCTTGTCGAGCAAGGAGAGTGCGAATTGCAGATACTATCCGCATCTCGAAGTGCTATTGAGCAGGTTAGAATCGCAGCAGCCCCACTTGAAGGATCCGAATGGGAAGCCCTAGACCTCGAACCACCGGTTCATCCTCTGGCTGCAGCAGTCATCTCTTGTAAATTGGTAGAAGTTATTGATTTGCCTAAAGGAGCGGTTGCAAAATTGGTGATTCTGGAAGTGGTCGGTATTCAAACCCGTTCAAATGAGATACCGTTGCAGGGTTTGAATATACTTTGTCAGCATGGACAAGATAGAATCACACCAACGCCAAACTCTTGGTCGGAATTGATTACAACTCATTATTCATGAGTGCTAGACCTTCAGAAAGTGAGGTATTAGCTCGCCATGAGATAAGTTGGTTACCTGTCAAGTCAGGAAGCCTACGAGTTGAATCACCGTGATATGAACCTTGCATCACGATTTTCGCAGAACCAAGAGCAGCGATACGCTCGGCCAAATCGAGAATTGAAATCTCTTCATCACGTCCTAGATTGAAAGCTTTACCGGCTAATCCTTCTTGATCTGAAACCAGGAGCATGCCTTCGATGACATCGTGAATCCAAGTGAATGATCTGGTTTGCTGGCCGTCACCATGAACTTCAATGTCGTGGCCTGATTTGGCCTTTGCCAACATTATAGCGATTACCTGACCGTATTCATCACTGGGTAAACGTGGCCCATAAGCATTGAATGGACGCACGATACGTCCGTCCAAATCCTTGCTGCGAACCGCGTGTTGTATAGCGACTTCGTCGAGATATTTACTCGCACCATATGAGTGTCTTTGATGGAGATGCGCCGGAGAGAATACCGCTTCACTTTGCTCTGATAATGGCATCACTTTCTGCTCACCATAGGCTTCGGGAGATGAAGCGATGACTAAGCGGGCATCGTGTTCCAAGGCTAGTTCAATCACCCGATGTGTCGCATTGATGTTTACTGAAATGACTTCCGCAGCGGCTTCATGAAACCATTTGGTACCGTTTATCGCGGCCAGATGATGAATCAAGTCCACCCCACCCAATTCGCTTACTGCAGCGGTTAAGACCGAATAGTCACAGACATTTCCCTCAATGAAAATAGCCTTGGAATTGATATTTTCCCGTAGACCACGGAATAGGACATCTACCACAACCACTTCGTCTCCTCGAGCGATTAAAGCATCGACGAGATGGCTGCCAATAAAGCCGGCACCGCCGGTGACGATTACCTTCATTCAATCCCCACCCGTTCGATAACCTCGATTGAAACATTATCGCCACGGCGTGTTAATTCGATTAAATCACCATTATTGATGGCAATGCATGGATCTTCATCGAAGCCGTGAACATAGGGCAAATCCAGCAAAGAACACGCTGGAAGTGTCAGAGGACAGACATCACGATTGACGATTGCTTGTGGCCCTTTACCGGTGTAAATCAAACCCATCAGCACAAATGGTGCGACTGTTGACCCAGAGCCCTTTGGATAGATTAGAATCGTATCCTCTATTTTTTGACCATCAAGAGGATGACCGACTTCTTCGATGACACCACTATCTCGATTAACATAACCCAAATAGGTGATTGGCACATCACTTACCATCGCTCTAGCCCTAATGCAAACATCAGCTTGACTAGCAAGACCTGAACCAGATAACACTGCATCTCCGGTTTGATGTTGCTTTTTTGAAGCATGTTGTGGTTGGGCCTTAGGAGTAAGTTTTGGTTGAACCCCAGATATCAAATCAGAATTGAAACAGTGTTCGACGCAATCTTCAATCGCCATAACAGAAGTTGGCATCTTGTTCAATCCGCTGGTAAGATAGTGTTCAGCCTTCAATGAATTAGTCAAAATGTGATTGTATTTACTACGATTGTACGGCGTAACCTCGGGGCAGGTGTCTTGCAGGACTAGTGCTCCAGCTTCTTCCAAAATGGCGATTGAACCGTCTGCTTCAGCCAATGCATGGTTTTCGGCACTGGTGAAAACCCAAAGTCGCTTATCCTCGATTAGTGCACCCATCTCGCTATGAGCGCGCACAGCAGCAGCTGTGCGTCGAATCTCCTCGAGGCTTGCTTGAGGACAGCCGATTACCACTAAATCGACATGGCCCTTCGGTGCTAATTCATCATAGCGACTAGCTAAATCCTCAATCCCAAAATGTAATTGTTGTTCATCACCAGACAAAGTAGGCACTTCGCTATGACCTTCTGCCCAAAGCATAGGGCAGCCATAATTTGCTGCAGCCGCTGTCAGTGCTTTGCGTTGAGCAAAGGTTGAGCGGCCTGCCAATCCGCGGATAAATGGCATCGGCCCATATGGCATGAGCCAATCGGGCCGGCACTGTTTGCCAATCCAATCGCCGAGGATCGACCAATCACATAATTCAGTCAATTCACAAGTGACATCGACCACGATATTGGGCTGCCTATTTTCGGGCAAGTGCAGACCCCAGCGCGGTGAGAAACCGGTCAATGCGGTCGCTAATGCCGATAATCCAGACTCGCGGTTAGTGATGAGAGAAGTCCATGAATTGGCGAAGGCTACAGCGTTTGATTCAGCCCAACTCGCTATCCCAGCACCCACTTCTTCAGTGCGATCATAGGGTGTGCATGAGAGTGTAGCCTCGATTCCAAGACGTTCATATGCCTGGATTATCTCAAATTGTTGTTCAAGGAAATCGGGGAATTCGATATCCATCTCCTCCATCCGACGCTTGTCGCATCCAGCTGAATTTAGGGTAGTGGGAATGGTTACTGTGCCGCCATCGCAAATATCAGCAAGAAACCGGCGTAATCCATGACCTCCGGTAATGACTGAAACACCGCTGACGTGGGCGTTATCGACTTCGATAAATTCGGCAGCACTGCTAGTCAATCCAAGATCTATTACCAAACGGGCACCCATTTGACGGGCCAACCCTTGAGTGCCGGATAGCATCTCTGTCAGGACCTTGGGTATCTCCATCAGCGGTGGCTAGAACTCAAGCCACATCAATATGCTCATCGCACCCTTCAAGTGCTATTATTCCTGTAGCGAGGCTATGACCGAAGATAAGAGTGCAGCAAATGTCCAAACCATCAAGGATTTCAAACCGCAACAAAAAACAATAGAAAAAACCAACAAACGCTCGACTATTCTCCTTTCGATAGGAGTGGTAAGCGCACTTATTCTCTCGGGAATGACGTATATCAATGAACAGATAATTATTGGAATCGACGGTCAAGACGGAGGTGAAGGTGAACATTCTTTGATAATAACTGCACCACTACTCAACTCAGATGATTGTGATACTGGTGGCTATACGATAATAGTTGGTAGCGATAGTGATGGCGACGGTTTTCTCGATGAAGGTGAACAAGAGACTAGTGACATAATTTGTAATGGACAACAAGGACTCTCAGGACCACAAGGGCTCAATGGAGTGAACGGTAGTAGCGGTGAAAATGGAGTTCAAGGAAACCCCGGCAGTGACGGTTTTAGCGGCTCGAATGGTGAAAATGGTAGCGATGGAGTAGATGGGACAATTGGTCAGGATGGTGCCAATGGTCTTGATGGACAAGATGGCAATCCGACACTCTCGACAACTCGTAGTGTAAGTGAAGGGGCTTGTCTCGACGGAGTGGTTTTCGAGTTCGGTATCGATGAGGATGCTGATTCCGTATTGAATCGAAGTGAGACTGAGTCAAGTCTTTCGATCTGCTTCGAGGCATTACAGTCGAATCGTATCACCGATAACGTGGTCAACGCTGGAGATTCTTTTGCTGCTAATTGTCAACATTCCGCATCGATGAACGACGTTCTCTACTTTTCTAGTTACGATATCGCTTTTGGCTGTGAATTATGGGCCAGCCGTGGCCTCAACCCGGTGCGGTTGAGCGACATCAATAGCGGTGGAGATTCCGAACCGGGGAAACATCTTGGTTTGGTCGTGGCTGAAGATAAAATCTGGTTCGACGCGTGGAATGGCACTTCAAGAGACCTTTATCGCGCAGATGACAAAGGTGTAGAATTGGTTGCTGATTTAGCGGTTGATGTCGCTGCTGGCGACCGCCTTGTAAATGCAGAAAACGGCCTTCACTTTCAGTCTGCAGGAGATCTTTACAACCTTTCGGACAGTCTTACAATACTCCAAACCGGCATTTCTAATCTTGCAGTAGCACGTGATTCCATCGCCTATAATCAGGCTGGTAACATCTGGCACAACGGTAGTTCTTGGCCGTCGACCACTCTTGATTCTAATTTGGTCTGGGATGAGGATAACCTGTGGTTCTTAGGGACAAATGATGGAATGGGCAGTGAGTTATTCCGCCTCGATAGTACTGGTATTGAGAAGATGTCATCGACTCTTGGTAATTCCCCCGGCCAATATATGGGATTGAATATCATTGGTGGAGTAGTGCTTTTCGACGCCCCACTCGTCGGCTCTCCAGATATCCATTTACTGGCTTTTGACAATAGTAACCAGACTCTTTTCAACATCAATCCCGCTCTTTCCTCCCCGGGAATGAGCGGTGGGGCCGTTCTCAACAATGGCAAATTATTCTTCGATTGTGATTCAACATTAGGCACAGAAATGTGCATCAGTGATGGAACTGTTAGTGGAACCAAGGTCTTGGCTGATGTTATGACTGGGGTATCGGATAGTGACCCGCGTGATATTATGGTCGTAGCAGGAGAGGTTGTGGCAGTAGCCAAAGGCTGGAACGGAAGTGCAAATATCGGCTATGCCCTCTATTCTTATTCAGATAGTGGTGCAACTCTGTTATGGGATCCACAACCAGGAGTTGGTGACAGCGAAGCTGGATTATATGGCGAGATTACAGTAGCAGGAGATTTCCTGTATTTCGTCGCAGAAGACGGAAACTATGGTCAAGAATTACATGCTTTTGCTCATGGTGAATTGAGCAATACTTGGATCGTATTAGATTGAGCGGCGCCAGGCGTGTTTGGCTGCTAATGGTTGGCGCCAACCTTGGCCAAAGGCCCTGCGGCTGACCCGAGGTGCTGGTGGCATCTGCCAGCGCTTGTGCTCGTTTTGTGCCAGACGTACAAGCACATCGGCAACCACATTTGCATCGAAACCCTTGGCGACAATTTCCGATGCTTCCAATCTGTATTCGATGTGCAAGCGTAGAATCTCATCCAGTATTGGGTAGGGCGGTAATTTATCGTCATCACGCTGGTCAGGTGCTAGTTCAGCACTTGGCGGTTTGGTCATCGTCGAGTGGTTTATCGGTGGCGGATTCATTCGCTGATTGAATTGCTTGGCGAGATCGTAGACCTCCATTTTGTAGAGATCGCCTAGAGGAGCATAACCGCCGGCCATATCGCCATATAGTGTGCAATAACCTTGAGCTAATTCCGATTTATTACCGGTTGCTATCGCCATTGCATGATTGGCATTAGCATGTGCCATTACAATCAATCCACGCAGTCTTGCTTGGATATTCTCACCCGCTACCTTATCGCCACTTGCTAACAAATCAGCGAGTAGAGTTGTTGCATTTTCATGCAAATCCTCGATGCTGATAGTCAAGAACTCGATACCAAGAGCTGCTGCAGTTGCTTGGGCGTCTGCGAGACTGTGGTCAGAACTGTGTTTGGAAGGCATAGCGATACCTGTGACATTCTCTGGCCCAACTGCAGCACTTGCAACACAAGCAGCGACTGCGCTATCAATTCCACCAGATAGACCGAGAACGATTTTCTTCAATCCGGCTTTTGCACAATATCCCGACAGACCACTGACAACCGCTTGCAGAAGATCATCATCAGCACTGATTGGGTCATCGCCGGGAGAGATATGGGAAATCTCACCTTTACCAAGCCACTGCGCCCTAGAATAATCGTCAATATCAATCAACAAAGCACCTTCTTGCCAGGCTGGAGCCATCACTATACGACCATCTGGCCACGCTGCTAGAGAGCGGCCATCGAATAGTAAATCGTCATTGGCACCGACCTGATTTGCCAGTAGGAAAGGATGCTGCAAAGTTTTGGCTGCGCATCTTGCTACCTCGACACGTGTGCTGAGTTTCTCAACATGGAATGGTGAAGCAGAGAGATTGACCGTGGCGTCTAGTTCCACTCCTTGACGCACCCATTCTGCTATCTGTTCAATTGGATCTGCGTCGTAATCGATAGGGGTGTGACCAGCGTGCTGCCAAGCATCCTCACAAACAGTCACTCCAAGGTTCAAACCACCAAAGGTTCGAGCGATTCCTGGCCTTGCATCAGCAGCAAAATAGCGAGCCTCGTCGAAGACGTCGTAAGTGGGCAGTAATTGCTTGCGCACTACTTCTCGAACTTCGCCATTATTGCTAAGAACACCATTGCCGGGTAGATTTCTGCCTTTGGCCGGCAATGGTGTGCCAATTAGTAGTGGAATCGAACAAGTGATGTTTTCAGCTGCTTTTACGCAAGCGTCGATAAACTCACTTTGCAATAACAAGTCACGTGGTGGATATCCCGAAACCACCAACTCGGTAGAAACCGCGAGATTTGCACCCTTAGTGGCTGCAGCATCTCCTAGAGTTGCTATCAGTGTGGCGTTTGCCTCCAAATCACCAACGGTGGGGTCCGCCTGCAATAATGCAATGATTCTCGCCAACGAACTCCCCTCTGGTATTGAACAAAAGGTCGTGGCAATTCAGGCTTTCTAATCTTGAATGCTTGAAATTAACAAACGATTGAAACACATTGTAGCCGAAATGGGTTTGGGTTTTGGCATGATAATGGCCTGAAGCCATCAAAATTCCCGTTTGCAGAAGAATGAATTGAAAGTCATCGATTGGGAAGCCTTGATTGGCTAATCCACATGCGATTCTTATGGCCCGTTGTGTTTCTATTACCAAAGCAGGTTCACCTTCAGTCCTCAAGATAATTCAGATGTCTGAACCAGTGCCAAAATCCGATGAAGTTTGTATTGAAGTTCATTATGCAGGAATCAATTTTGCAGATACTCTGATGCGCTTGGGATTATATCAGCCACGCCCAGAATATCCATTTACCCCTGGCTATGAATTGAGTGGCGTAATTCATTCACTTGGTGATAATGTTTCGGGGTTCGAAGTTGGACAGCGTGTCGTGGCAGCAGTGCCAACGGGGGCTCAATCAAGCCATGTAACCGTCAAAACCTCTCGAGTGATTCCAGTACCTGATGAAATGGGCTTGGATGCGGCTGCAGCAATGCCAGTAACCTATCTTACCGCACATCACATGTTACACTATTTGGGCCACTTGAAGAAAGGTGAAACCGTACTTATCCATGGAGGAGCTGGTGGTGTTGGTACTGCTGCTTTACAGATTTGTCAATGGGCCGGTATCGAGAATGTCTGGGCTACCGCTTCTGGTTCGAAATCAGGTATTATCGAATCATTTGGAGGAATACCTATTGACAGACATAGCCAAGACTTCACAGAAATAATCAAACAGGCAACCGATGGAAGAGGAGTAGATCATATTCTCGACCCCATCGGTGGAGATAACCTACGGCGCAGTCTATCTGTTTTAGCAGAAGGTGGGAAATTATACACCTATGGATTGTCGGCAGCAGCCCCTACCTCGAAGCGTTCGTTAATTCGTTCATTCTTGGCATGGAGGAAAACACCAAAATTCGACCCTCTAAGATTGATGACTAGAAATCGTGGAGTATTTGGTGTCCACATGGGAACTTGGAAAGATGAAGAGGCGATGTCAGAACAATTACAGCGAATAATGGAAGGTATAAAATTAGGAAAATTATCTCCGGTTATTGATTCAATATTTGATGCTGAGCAGGTTGCAGAAGCTCACCAACACCTGCATGATGCCAAAAACACAGGCAAGGTTTTGCTTCGTTTCAAAAAATAATTTCAGGAAGAATATTTTCGAATATAACATTTGAAAATGTTAGGTTCAACCCTGATTCAGATTTTGAATATTGCAACAAGGGTTTATCCGAATCGATTAGTCAATAAAATCCATTCTTGCGATTATGAATCATTGCTGCCAGAAAGATACACATGATGAGGTACGATGACTCGAAACCTGGGACTACTGAAGATATGATGCCTTCATCATTGCTTTGTGTGACATCTACAGTTCTTTCAATCGAGATCGGAGAATGATCATATCCAACTAATTCATCCCAGTCAGAGTTTTGAGATGCAAATTGACTGGAAGCACTAACTTCGTGAGTAAATTCAAGATGATAATTACCGTCAGAATCTGTTGGCCAGCACGATGCTTTACCAATGTTTGAACTGACAGTCCATGTGATAGTATAACTCTCATCTGGATCCATCTCGCGGCGTACATTAATCTGCTCATAATCCTCACCATTTTTGTTTTTCCAGAAGATAGTTAATTCTTCTTCACAACTATCAGAAACTGGAGTGGTGAGAACGCAGCCAGAGGCTCCACTACCCGTTTCCACTGGTTTATCTTCATCACAAATGGGCGTTGCGAAAGAGTTTGTACCAATCCCGAACCTATCGATGGCATTTCCCTCGTTTGTGAGAATATAACTGACCTCAAAATATTCATCGTCGATCAATTTTTGATTATTATCTGCTTGCTGTGGCTCAAATGTGAATGCCGCATACTGCATGATTTGGACTATATTTGCAAAATATTTAGGCTCATCATCAGAATAGTCTAATTCTCCAGT
>CAJIYT010000025.1 GCA_905181715.1 uncultured Candidatus Poseidoniales archaeon | reverse complement strand
TGATTGACCCATAATAAGGCACCATTACGTTCGTCCGGTTCGATACATACGTTGCACTTCGAACCGCTATGCCAAACCAATGTACCATTAGGTAACAAATTGATTGCATTGGTTTGGTGGTTCCCATCGTCGATGCCTTCAACCAAAACCATAGCATTGTTAATTTGATAATTAGAAAAATTATACCTAGTAAGTTTTCCTGCTTCTGAGACGAACAATCTGTCCTCGGTTGTCAATACCCCGTGTGGTCTATCCAAACCAGATAGGAGAGTGGTTTTTGAAAAATTTTCATCCAGTAGAAGAATACTACCGCTATCTCTGTCGCAGACGAGAAGATGTGTTTCATCGACCCAGTGTAAACATGTTGGACCTCCCAATCCGTTCGTGATTAGTTCAACTTCAAAGCCCGCATCGACCTTGGGGTCTGATTGCACATAAGGCAACGTTTGTCTGACGATTAAGAGCATCAGCATTAACACAACTACTGGGAGGAGTTCCCTTCGCATAATATCCCTCAGAACGGTGAACGGTAATCCTGAACTTCTTCAGATATTCTCAATAATTGATTGTATTTTGCAACTCTGTCTGAGCGACAAGGCGCTCCGGTTTTGATTTGACCTGCTCTGGTACCGACCGCAAGATCGGCAATCGTAGTGTCCTCTGTTTCGCCGCTGCGGTGTGAAATAACCGACTTGAAATTGTGTTGAGCTGCCAGATCCATCGTCTCAAGAGTTTCTGTAACCGTTCCAACTTGATTCACCTTGATGAGAATTGCATTAGCGGCTTTGCAATCAACCCCTTTTGCTAGTCTCTCGGCTTGAGTGACGAATAAATCATCACCTACTGTTTGAACGCGATGCCCCGCTATTGATTCGAAATGTGACCAACTGCGCCAGTCGTCTTCAGCAAAGCCGTCCTCGATTGAAAGGATTGGATAATCGTCCAGCCAGCCATCATAGATATCGGCTAAATCCTCGCCAGAGAGGGTTTTTCCATCCATATGATAGGCATCGTCTTTGTAGAATTCGCTTGCTGCTACATCTAGGGCTATACCCATTTCATCAGTGCTATATCCCGCACCTTCAATCGCCCTTACCATATATTTCAGACCATCTTCATTTGCTGGTAGATTAGGAGCAAAGCCCCCTTCGTCGCCAACTCCGCCAAGAAGACCATCTGCCTTCAATTCCTTCTTGAGAGAATGATAGGTTTCTACGCCTGCACGGAACGCTTCATGGAAGGTATCGAAACCGTGTGGCATCACCATGAATTCCTGGACATCTACATTGCTAGCTGCGTGGGCACCGCCATTGAGAATATTCATCATCGGCACAGGCATTAATCCCCCGGCCACTCCACCGATATAGCGCCAAAGTGGTAGTTCGTGGATTGCTGCACCTGCGTGTAGGCAAGCGAGTGATACGCCGAGTGTGGCATTGGCTCCAAGATTTGCTTTGTTTGCTGTGCCATCGAGTTCGATCATCACTTCGTCGATTGCTGCCTGCTCATCCACTGGCATGCCGATTAGTGCTTCCTGTATCGGTTCAACGATGTTTGTAACTGCATTGTCAACTCCTTTACCCAGCCAACGAGATGGGTCGCCATCCCTGAGTTCAACAGATTCATGGGCGCCAGTAGAGGCTCCGCTTGGAACCATTGCCCGGCCCACCAATATGTCGTCGACATAGCAATCGACCTCCACTGTCGGGTTTCCTCGGCTATCGAGGACCATCCTTGCATCTAGACCGGAGATGATATCAGGCATCTTTGCTCCTCAATACCGGCCAGTTGACACGCACCCTTCAAGCAATCGGGTGTTTTTAGATCGGGTGAAGTTTCCATTTAGAGGATTGGTCTTTAGCCTGAATCCGGTAATAATAAACCGATTTTTACCTGAAGTGTACCTCCATGTAGCATTTTATAGTCATATGTGATACATTCATAAACGGTTCGCTCTCGGCCTATAATATGGCTAAAATATCGGAGATTGACCGTGCAATATTATCTGAGTTAAGGGCAAATGGGCGTATTTCTTTTGTTGAATTAGCCAAAAAAGTTGGGGCTAATGAGAGGACAATTCGCAATCATGTCCGAAGCATGGAGGATTCGGGTGTAATCCGTGGCTATTCGATAAGAGAAGGGGGTGTTGGCCTGACTGCTCTGGTTCGAATCAAGGTCAGTCCAGGTGCAGAGATTGGCTCCTTTGCAGGAGAAATTACTGGATGGGATGGAATAGAAATCGTCTATGAGGTTTCTGGAGAAACCGATTTAATCACCCTGGTTCACGTAAACGATACTATGGCATTACGCCAACTACTCGACCGGATCTGGTTAACTGCTCCAAGTGAAATATCAAGCACAACTACTGAGTTGGTCCTTGAACAATACTAGAGTTACTTCCATTTGATGGAACAGCCGATTGATTCGGTTCGGTTTACAACCGGTGCCTCTCCCATCGATAATGCGTCCATAGCATCTGCTAATTCGCTGGTTGATACTGCATTGGGGTCACGTGGGCTATTGTCGAGTCGGCCGCGATAAACAACCACACCCTCGCCATTAAGGAGATAGAATTCGGGGGTTCGCTTGGCGCCCCATGCCGTTGCTATCTCCTGGGATTCGTCATGGAGGTAGGCGTATGGCATACCCTTCTTCGCTCGCTTTACCATATTATCAAAATTATCATCGACATACGTCTCAGGGTCGTTTGAGTTAATACCAACATACCCCATTCCTAACTCGGCGGCTTTTGCTGCTGCTCGATTCATACGCTGGATATTAGCCACAACATATGGACAATGGTTACATTCGAATATTACTACGGCTCCAGCTGGAGTCAGAATATCATCAAGGCTTACTATTTCCCCATGGTGTTCGGGGTTGGAATTTTTTAATTCAAATTGACTAACGCTATCCCCGGGTTCATAACTCATATCCGTGCCATAAGGGTTGGATTATTTGTTGTTACCCCTTCAGATGCTAGCAAGAATTGCTGACTCGCTTTCCTCAAGTCGCTTTTTGGCGACAGTGTGTTCACCGTCGATTGCCAGTGCTGCTCGCCAAGCATCGCTTGCTTGATCGAACCTCTCCGATTCGTGGTGTATTGCAGCAAGATGTAGATGTGCGTCGAGATGATTCGGATCAACTTTCGTAGCAGTAACCAAATCACTAATCGCTGCTTCTTCTTTACCCCAGTCTAGGTATAGCAATCCTCTTTGGAACCATGCTGGTGCGTGATCTTGATTAATCATTAAGGCCTCGTTTAATGGAGATTCTGCCTGTTCTGGACGGCCTAAGGCGATGAAGCAACCAGCGAGTTGGGTCATTGCTTGATACTGAGTTGGTGATCTTTCAATTATTTCCTCGAGGTCGGATTTTGCATTGGTCCAATCACCGAGCATCATCGAAGCCTCTGCTCTCTTTAATTGACCCAACATCATATCTGGAGCGATTTCCAATAATACGTTGGCGTCATCTAATGCTGCTTTTGCATTATCTAGTGCCATGTTAACACTACAACGGTTCAAGCGTGATTTTACGTGCGCAGAATCTAATCCCAGTGCATCGTCATAATGTGCTTTCGCTGATTTTAGATTGCCGGTTCGAGTCGCAATATTTCCGCGGATATAGGATACTACTGCACCTCCTCCACGAATCGATGCTGCGTCGACGTGTTGCTTAGCAGAATCAATGTCGTCTTTGTCTAAGGCCAATAGTGCAGCTTCTGCAGAGACTGAAGGATCGTCTTCCGCCAAGAGCCTAGTTGCCCTTGTCAGTGCTTCTCCAGCGGGTTCCATTCGGCCCAATAAGCGGCTAGTTCGTGCGATCCCAAGCCAAGCAATTCCCTGCTCTCTATCAATTTCAAGTGCAGCATTGAAAGCGTTTTCTGCTTCTGCGAGTAGGGCTTCATCCTTCTCTCCAGTGCCGTCTCGCTGCCTATCTGCAAGAGCCAGATGTAATCTTCCTTCTACGACATGGAGTAATGGATGGCTACAGTCTTGAGGTGTTGCGCGTAGAATATCCCATGCTTCGGTGTGTCTGTTTTCAGATAATCTTCTATTTGCGATAGAGGCTCTCATCTCCCCGTCGTCTTCATTCTCTTCCAGAGCCTTCTCAAGAGTTTTCTCACTCCGACCAAACTCACCCATGGCCAATAATAAATCTGCTTTGAGAATCACTAATTCGACACCGCCTGCGTTCAATGCTACTGCGTGGGTTGCCGCTTTACAGGCCTCCTCGACGCGTGGGCTATCTGCAAGTAATTTTGCCCTTAGAGCCCATGCGTCGCCGTTTTGACGCTCTAGTTCTATACAACGATCCACAGAGTCCAAAGCCTTGACTGGTTCTTTTTCCGCAAGCAGTAATTCTGCTCGATGGTACCAATCTTTGGCTCGTGTTGGGTCTTCTGCCAATGCTCGATCTATCGCGTCAAGTGCTTCGCTTCTTGAACCGGCTCTCTCCCTCAATCCCGATAATAGAGAACGGTCAGCAGGGGTATCTAATCCCAAGGCCTCAAGACGTAAGACGTCTCTTTCTGCCTCTTGATCTCCTTGTGCAACTAGAAGATGAGCGTGGGAGCGAAGTAACTCCGGGTCGTCCGGCGATAGAGATAAACGGGCTTCAATCCAATGTCTGCGTGAATTTATATCTCCATCTAAAGTGGCAATATGCTCCAAAATCTTGAGAGTTGTGTCGTCGCCAGGGGCGGTTTCATATGACTTTTCCAACATGATTCTCGCTCTACCATTACGGCCACTAGCCAATGCAACCAAACCTATTTTCCTGGCTAATGGTGCTGGAAGGGTTTCAATTTCAGTAATCGCTTCTAGTAAAGACTCTGCTAAGCGTATCTCTCCTGGTGAAAGTAGGTCGAGAGATTCGTGATCTGCTGTGTCTGGAATCTTGGATACGATAATCTTGAGTGATTCTATCAAATCCCCTTTCCCTTGTAATGCTTCATGGGCAAGTATCAGGCCATCTAATTCGGGGTTTGCTGCTCTTATGGCTCCGATTCCGGCAACAAGACTGGAAATACTGCTTTCAAGAGATTCGATTCTCTTGGAAGCAATCGCTAATGAGGATGCTTGAGATTCCTGCATCAGAATCATCTGAATGCTCAAATTATTCATCTTTGAATCGGAGCGGGCAAGCCACCAACCCATTCCGCTTCCCATAGCAAATAATCCGAGAGCGATTGTTGTCGTTATCGGTTCCATCAGGGTCCAACCGTTTCAACGAGACTATATCCTCTGCGGCGCATGGATGGCCCCAAATATCGTTTCGAGGAGCGATTTCCTACTGCCGAAGGCAGAGTTCTTGGATTAATAGATGGGGATATTGAAAAGGTGTCGAGACCAGTCGCCCAAAGGGGGTAGCAAACATGGTCGATGAATTGTGGTGGACCTCACGCCTCGATGAATGGGCAGAAACTGGCCTTGAAATTTCAGGAATGGCGGTTTTGTTAGGTGATAACCCTGACTCTGCTAGTGAATTATTATTAGAATTTGAAGAATTGATTACGATTAATAGAAAATTAGTTTCTCGGATTACAAATTGTGAATTAAAATCCCTCGACGCACAGGCTTGGCTATCTGAACTGAAAAATCCCTTGGAAACAAGGGCTATCGAAGGAGAATGGCTTGCGTGGGCTGATGCAAATTGCCCCTGGGAGCCGGTTGCTCTTACCAATGAAGAGAAATGGCACTCAGAAGGAAAATTTGCAGTTTTAGCAGGACTGATCGATAGGCTTAGTGCCCTTGATGTATCTTCCCATCCTTCGGTTTATCCGCTGGTTGGGCTTATTGCTGATCCTGAAAATACTGACACTTTGAGTGCATTGATTGGCGATATTGAACTAGATGAAATAAGAAGAAGAAAAATCATCGTTGAGATGATTGAAATGCTTGGTGAATACGGTGTTGATGCTACAGAAGCAATTGAGATGCCGATAATGGATGCTTTGGGCTTGCTTGATTCATTACAGGCCCAGGCAGAAAATAATCAAAAAACTAAATTATTGATCTCTCGAGAAATATCTCCTTTTGACCCAGAATTAGCAGATTCGCTGCTTGAGGGAAGAGGTGAAGATGTTGAAGAAAAAGCGCTAGCAATCGCTGATAATTTCAATAACCGGCTAGACAGTTTGAATGCCCTCTATGCAAAATGGAGTTCACAGGGTGTTATGTTACCTTTTGATTCTATAGTTTCAGCAGAAGAATTACTGGACCATGAGGCAGGACTGCCAGAAATGGATGACTTGGTAAACATTCATCTCGATTTGATTAACCGTTGGAATATCTTCGACCGGTTCTGGCCAGATTTATGCGACGGGGGTAGTGACTTCATCGGATTTTTGGAAAAAACCGAAGAGTTGGCTGATTTTGTCGAAGGGCTTGAACAAGAATGGCGATCATTGGAGTTAGATGCTGGTGAACTGATAGAAACACTTAGTCAAAATGGCTTCATAATAGACCGCTGGCGCACTCGTATCAAACAAGATCCTCGTTCTGGTATTCGCTGGCTACGGGATGAATTAGCACTGTATGATCAAGCAACTACGTTGATTGAAGAACTTCGAATGCTCGATGTTTCTCTCGAGGACGATGGTTCTATCGATACAAGAATTGCCTATCTCAAAGAGATTGAAATCGATTCAGAAACCATTTCCGAAATGGCTGATTTTATCGAGAGAAAATCAAGAAGAAATGCTCGTCATAGAATAATGCTAGAACGAGAATGGCGTTCTCTGAAGAGTTTGCGTATGGTTTCAGACCAAAATACCGCCTCGCTAAACCTCGCTCGGTTTGAGAAATTGATTGAATCAGCCACGACAGGGCGCGATTCGTCCTTATCCACTGAACGATTATTAGGCAAAATGCAAGATGAAATCGACGCTTGGGGGCGAAGCGGATTCGATGTCGAGGAATTACAAACCCTCCTCGATACATCTCCTTCTGAATTAGCTCAGAAAATTATTCCAATTCGAGATGATGTTGCTCGGCACTCCATGATTCGCAAGCGGTTGTCGCTTTTACCATGGTCGCGTAGCCCGTCACTAGCGGTAGAAGTAAACCTAGATTTATCAAAACCGCAAAATCTTGCCACTCTCGATATCAATATCCCCCTATTAGCCAAAAGGCTACTAGCATCATCAAATATTGATGATGATTTCGAATTTATCCCTTGGAAGCCGAGTAGTAGCAACCGGCCAATCCTAGTTCCTGTTAGTTCGACAACGAATTCCCATGAGGATGCCATGGAGGCAATTCTCGATGAAATGGAAAGGCTGGATGCCCCGGTTTTGGATGTTGAACCTATAGCAGTAATTATACCAAAAGAAACGCCACCACCATCGTTGATTACAGTGTTACCCCCTGAAATAATAGTGGATGAGGTTGAAGTTGAAACTGAAAATATTGAGGTTGAGGAGATTCCTGTTGTCGAACCCCCAGAGTTAGAGGATTTCGAAACTGAAACGATTGAAGTCGAGGAGATTCCAGTTGCCTCTTTTCCAGAGTTAGAGGATTTCGAAGGTCAATTACTAGAAGTGCTGGGAATTGATGGTGCTGAAATTGCGGATTTGGTCAAGGTCATCGCTTCTGCTGTTGGCCATGAACCCAGAGATACCCGCGTAGATCGATTATTGCGTTTGGCTCTACGTGTCATTAATCCTGATATATCAGAAAGTCAAAGAAACCAATTACTCGGAGAATTAACCGAAATCGCAAAATCACTTTCAGAATGGACTGGTCTCCGACTATCGGCTAGAAACCAGGGTAATGGTAACGGTTTGTTGGCTGATTCAGCGGAATTGGGTAAAGTGCTTAGCCGTATTCCTGGCCCCGGCCTTTCTGTCCCCTTGACTCGGGATAATCTGGCTCTTCCGCCGACAGAAGATATTGTTGGGTTGGGTGATGCTGTCCGCAATTTGGCGAACGTATCTCGATTGCCGGTTGCTGGCGGAATTCGATGATCAATTCAAATCGCTGAGAATATTATCCTTCTCATCAGAGGTCAATTGGTCGTTACGCGGTGCTGCAGACACTGGAATTTCAATGGGTGATGCATTACTTGAAAGATCTTCCATTCCTATAACTCCCGGCGGTGGCGGTGGTATTCCTGCCATTGGAGGCGGTGGTATTCCTGCCATTGGAGGCGGGGGGATCATTCCTGCTGGAGGTGTCGGTGGCATGACTGCCGCTGGAGGAGGGGGGATTATTCCTACTGGAGGTGCGACGAATTCTGGGGGGGTCGGCATGCCTTCGGGTAGTGCTGCTGCATCTCCGCCTGGTGTGTCTGAAGGTGGGGCAGGCCAATCTTGGAATGCGTCGCCACTCTGTGTAGCAGGAACTGCTTGAGGCGCTGGTGGTTGGATTTGTTGCCCTGCGGCTGGTCCCGGTGGCGGAATATACGCTTGGACCGGAGGTGGAGGGATAGAAGCAGATGCTACTTCCGCTTTAGCTGCCTTTTGTGCTGCCTTTTCTGCTGCCTTTTCTGCTGTTTTGGTGGCTTTCTCATTACTCATTTCCTCAATTTGCTGCTGTCGCCCTTTCTCTCCATCGCGGAAATTATTGGCTATTGCCTCTGCTCTAAAATCAAGAGTCGAGGAGTCCATGTTCTTACCAGCGAGAACTTCCAGCATTACTCCATCTACAAGTTCCATAGCTAAATTTGTTAATTCCCGATTCGAGCGCCAGCGATTAACCATGAATGAATGATCTCCTGAGCTGGTAGAAATCACAAATCTCTCAGGGTCCATCAGTTGTAATAATACCAATAATGCGCCAATTACCAAGAGACTGATGAAAAACGGTGAGATGGTTAGCGATGTTATCAATCCAACACCCATAATTGCCCACCAGCCTTGCCGGTAGTCATCTAACCAATCATAACGCTCATGAGAATAGCCTGTGAATGCATCTCTCTTTGTTGCTAGTAAATCCTCGGTTTTGTTAGTGGCTCCGATTCTACTGGTTCTGACTACTCTGATGATTTCCTCTTCGACCAATATCGATAATGTGGTATCGCCATCAGATGATTCTTTGAGAACAAATTCGGAATTGTCATCGCCAGCCCTAACTCCGTTGGCGCGCATTCGTGAAGGTCCGGCTACAAATCCAGCTAAACTACCGCTGAATAGTGAAGTTATGCCGCTTAATACTGCGATTATCATAAACCAGAGTGCATAACCAAATTCAAACTCAACCTCTCCCATCTCGGGTATTAATATCGCCCAAAGTGACAAACCGGTGGCTGTGATACCGGTGGCTGATGTTGGAATTATCCAATTCGCACCTTTACTCCCATTGATTATCTCCCTGACCGATAACACTGCACATGCTAAGAATACAAGCGCGCCGATAACAAAGAATGGTGTTGCTACAAATCCTGCAGTGCTCATTTCGCCAATCTGTTCGCACGCATCATGGGTTGAACCATTAGTGATGTTAAGTTCTGTCAATAGCGTGGTGCAGTTAGCATATGTTTCAGAATAATCCGTGGTAATCTCTTCACAAGAAGATATTCCTAGGAGGTCAACGCAAGTACTAGCGTTTGTTTCATAAAGACCAACTTCGGTCAATGATTGTATATTTTCAGTTGCCGTTTCGTTAACCAGCCAAGCGTTTGCAAATATGGCATTTACTATCAAGATAAACGCTAATATGTGCAATGCCAAATTCAGTTGTGATACTGGATTTCTCTCAAAAGGAGTGGGGGTTTTCGGTACTACTTCTGACGTTACTGTGGGTATTATCACAGGCGCTTGTAGTTGTGTTTCCGCTTGCACGGGGAGGGGTTGCACATCAGGAGGTGGGGCCTGCATAGGTCAGGCACAGCCTCACTTGAATGATGAACTTCACTGTGAATATTATCTCAAGCGTATTGATCTAATAGCCAGACTTTGACATCGTCTGCTTCTTCGCAGCCTTTGCCAGCAGTTGTACCAACTACTGTCTCAATCGCTGATTCGCTAGCGATTTCGATTGTTCTCTTACTGACTGGTCCGTTGAATACAATGGCTATTGCTCCGTCTGCTTCTTCAGCAGCAGCAGCTAATTTTGAAGGTCCGACTGATTCGCTGACACTACCGTCTACTTTGACAAATATTGCATTGTTTTTCTTCAAGTCCTCGATGTGATCAAAATATTCTTGAATATCGGCAGGGGCGTCTTTGGGTTCAACATCCTCTTCGACTGCTACACTTGCGGGTTGGTCTTCGTTATCGTTTTGCAGTTGGTCGAGTTTGTGTAAGAACTTCTTCGCTTCTTCCTTTTGGGTCAGACACTTTGTTGCAGTCTTCTGGGGTAATAATTCCCATTCCTGGCCAACTGGTGCTTGAGCAACGAAATCTATTTTCATGGTTTCTACTAGTTGCCTGAACAACATTTCCCCACCACGGTCGCCATCGATTGCCAGTGTGACATTCTCTTTGCTGTTTGCTAGATCAATCAATTCTTGCTTGATATCACCGGCGCCATCACAGCTGATTGTATTCTTTAGACCAAAGGTCAAGAGATTACGAACATCGTTTCTGCCTTCGACAACAATCAATGAATCGCTGCTTTCAACATTCGGTCCACTTGTTAATCCGTGGAAGTTTGTTGCTGTTCCTGTTGTCAGGACACTGCGAACTTCTTCGATGACTGTTTTTGATGCAGCCTCACCGGAATTAACCAACGACAATAGAAGCTCTTTTGCTCGATCTACTACTACTGTGCGCTTGGTCGATCTGATGTCTTGAATCTCTGAGACTACAATCTTGGATTGGCAGGGGCCAATTCGGTCGATTGTTTCCAATGAACTGGCGATAATAGCCGTCTCGACATTGTCCATCGAAGATGGGATCATTATCAATCCGGACACTTTTCCGCCCTTGCTGTCCATCTCTACGTCAACATGCCCAACCCTTGCGGTTCGTTGCAGTTTTCTGAGTTCTAAATCATCACCGAGCAAACCTTCGGTTTGCCCCATGATCGCACCAATGATGTCTTTTCTTTGGACTGTCCCATTGACATCCAATTTTGCGATGATCATGTACTTCATCGCTTTTCCTTGCTTATTATTTCCTTGTTTTCTTGCCATATAAAGGCCTCTTGCCCTTGCTGGCTCGGGCCTATTGACCCGTGGGTCTTGGATGCTGGATTCCAAAAGAAACCAGCGGTGAACCAGATTTGGACAAGTGACTCGTGCGGCTTGCCCTTTTTCAACCCCTCCCATGAATAATGTATGAAATTGTGATTTACTCATTGCACAAGAGATTCAAGTATAGGGTTTGTATGTACTGTTCGTGGGCGACAAAGACATTGGCGCAAATGCTGTTTTCAGGAGCACCGTTGAAGTGATGCTCACCGATGGCATTCTCACCCGTGAAGAAAAGCGTTTAATCATCAAATTAGCAAGTTCCCTGAATCTTCCACCTGAGACGCCCGGTCAGATATATGCCGATATCAAAGAGGATAATTCAACCCCTTTAGGAAAAATTATCGATAATTCAGATCAACGGGGAGTCTATACCCGGGTATACGAAGTTGCTATCGTAAATGCTTCTCTATCTCAAGATGA
>CAJIYT010000024.1 GCA_905181715.1 uncultured Candidatus Poseidoniales archaeon | reverse complement strand
CTCAACACCGGCGACAAGGTGAACTTGGTTGCTACTGATGGTAATAATTATAACTTTACACAAAGCGACCAAAGTTCTGTTAACGGTACATTTGAAGCCACCACATCAAACAATCAAACAGCAACTAATCTAATGAATGTCATTAACACTTCATCAGGTCCGTCAGGAACAAGATTCACCGCTACAGTAGATGGAGCAGTTGTGACTGTAACTCAGCAAACAGCAGGCAGCGCCGGCAACACAACTATCACTTTGACAGATTCTGGTACTGCAGGTATGGCTAAAACAAACTTTACTGGAGGCGTAACTGGAGGCGTAAATTCTGATTCTTTCCCCACCGAGCCCACTCAGTGGAATGATACTGATGGCGATGGTTATGGAGATAATCCACTTGGTAACAATTCTGATGCCTTCCCCAATGAAGCTACTCAATGGCTAGATGGTGATGGTGATGGTTACGGTGATAACCCACTTGGCAACAATTCCGATGCATTCCCTAGTGAACCAACCCAATGGAATGATACTGATGGCGATGGCTATGGCGATAACCCACTTGGTAACAATTCTGATGCCTTCCCCAATGACCCTACGCAATGGGCTGATTCTGATGGTGATGGATTCGGTGATAACCTTTCAGGAAATAATCCCGATGTATTCCCTAGTGAACCCACTCAATGGAATGATACAGATTCCGATGGTTATGGAGACAATACCAGTGGCTACGAAGGCGATGATTGTCCCGCTATCTGGGGTAATTCAACCAATGGCAGATATGGCTGCATAGACAGTGATGGCGATGGACTGGCTGATGTCGATGATGCATTCCCCAACGACCCTCTGCGCGGTGGCGATTCTGATGGTGATGGTTACGATGACGCTCTCGATGATGACTGTGCCTTGATTTGGGGTAATTCTACTCAAGACCGCGTTGGCTGTATCGATTATGATGGCGATGGTTATTCTGATGCTGACCTCAATTGGACAGTCTTCGATGGAGCTGATGCTTTCATGAGTGAGCCATCACAATGGAATGACACCGATAATGATGGCTATGGCGATAATGCTACAGGATTTGAGGCGGATGATTGTCCAACAACTCCGGGATATTCCACCATCCTATCGTTTGGTTGTCCCGATGCAGATAGCGATGGGCTTTCAGATTCTGATGATGCATGCCCTAATTCCAACTCTTCGATTGGCAATGACACTGATGGTGATGGTTGCTTTGATGGCGAAGACGCTTTCCCTGATGACGCTTCAGAGCACGCAGATTCCGATAATGATGGACTGGGTGACAATAGTGACCCTGAGCCGCAGATACCAATGGATACCGATGGCGATGGCTATCCTGATCGTGTTGGTTACAATGACACTGATGATTGCCCAGAAATTTACGGTAATTCTACCATTGACCGGCTTGGTTGTCTAGATAGTGATGGCGATGGTTTATCTGATGTTGAAGATGCGTTCCCCTATGATTTAAATCGTACCAAAGATGATGATAATGATGGCTTTGATGATATTATTGAAGATGATTGTCCAGAAGAAACTGGTAATTCTACCATCGACAGGTCAGGATGTCTTGATACGGATGGGGATGGACATAGCGACCTCAATGATTTATTCCCATTCGATAATAACGATTGGTTTGACGATGATGGTGATGGTGTCGGCAATAATAGCGACGCCTTCCCAAATGATGCTAATGAAACCAAAGATAGCGATCTTGACGGTGTTGGTGACAATAGTGACGTCTTCCCTGCCGACAAGAATGAGACTGCTGATACCGATGGCGATGGTATAGGTGATAATGGCGACCTTTGGCCGTATCTCAATAATAGCGCAGATTCTGATGGAGACGGTACTTCTGATATCGATGATCCATTCCCCTACGATTCTAGTCAATGGCAGGACTATGATGGTGATGGCTATGGCGATAGTGTCGATGGTAATGATTCGGATGCCTTCATCAATAATGCAACTCAATGGGCTGATGGAGATGGTGATGGTTATGGTGACAACTGGGGCGATTCCGAATGGAATGGCACACGTTTACTTCTATGGCCTGGTGTATTTGTCGCCGATGCCTTCGAAGCAGATCACTGCCCAAGTGAATGGGGTAATTCAACAACTGATGGCTATTATGGCTGTCCTGATTTAGATGGTGATGGAATTGCAGATCAATACGATGACCTCGTTGATGTGCCAGATCCTGAAACAGGTGGCGAAGATGGCGTTAGCGTTGGAATAAACGAAACAGACACTGATGATGATGGCGTTGTCGATCTTTACGATGTCTGCCCTGAAACCAATCCTGGAGCAACTGTTGACTCAGATGGATGTAAGATAGATGAGGACAAGGATGGAGTCGAAGACCTCTATGATAATTGTCCCAAGACCCCACGCGGCTCAACTGTTAATGTCGAGGGTTGTGTCATAGTAATCGAAGAGGCTGGAGTGATAGATCAATTGCTAGCTGGTGAACAACAGGCCATCATCAAGACGGTAGGCTGGAGCACCCTGATAATAGCGATTCTCGGTTTCATGCAGACCAATATGGTGGCAGCGTTGCTGCCTGACGCTTTCAAGTGGTTACAATTCGCCAAAAGGAGATCCAATCTAAGTAAGGAGGAGGAACAGGAGTTGACCCATCTACAATCGATTGTACAAGCCTATCATTCCGATGACGAGTTATTGGTTGAAGAATTACAGAACCTCAAATCTGACATCACAGCGCGCTATACCAATTCGGAAATCAAGAAAGAGACACGTGAGAAGATAAACACCTTGATTGAGGATTTAATCGGTATGGACCCACAAGAATTAATGCGAATTGCTGACGATGAGCGCTATTTCGGACTTGTGGGGACTATGGGTACCGATGAAAGATCCGATCTGCTTTCTCAAGATATGGCTATGCGCGATTATGACCGTTCAGAACGCAAGCACAAAGCCAGTGGTGAAAGCGATGAAAGCGAATTCAAATCGAAGAACACCCCACCTAAAGAGAAGGAGGGTGAAATCAACGAAGAGGATGGGCACGAGTATCTCGAGTGGCCTGATTCCAGTGGTCGCTGGTTCATCCGCAACAAGCGCACCAAGTTATGGGACGAATGGAAGGATTGAGACTTAGTTCTCAAATCTTGATTTCATTACCTGGTGAGTAATCACAAGATAGGTTGCTCGGCTAACCAAGCGAGATCACTGATGTAGAGTTGACGAATGTCATCAAGGCCGAGAACTAGCATTGCTAGGCGCTCTAAGCCCATCCCCCACGCACATACTGGCCACTTGATGCCAAGTGGCTCTGTAACTTCAGGACGGAATATTCCAGCTCCACCCAATTCGAGCCATTTACCGCGCCACTTAACCTCGACTTCGAGACTTGGTTCGGTATATGGGAAATAGGCTGGGCGCACCCTTACTTCGGGATAACCCATCTTGGCGTAGAAGGTCTTGAGAGTTGTCACCAACATCGCTAGATTTGCTCCCTCTTCCATGATGATCCCTTCGATTTGATGGAATTCAGGGAGATGAGTACGGTCGATACTCTCCTTGCGAAAGACCCTGTCTATGGTGAAAACTCGACAGGGCTTGTCGGGGTTTTCTTTGAGATATTGTACTGTATTTACCGTGGTATGAGTCCTCAACAAAGCCTTCTTCGATACTTCGGGGTCGAATTTACCACCCCAGCCGATAGATTCGGTATCACCGCCATGTTCGTGAATCGCTTGCCATTGTTTGATCAATTCATCGGGGACATCAATTCCAGTTGGCTCTTCAAGATAGAAGGTGTCCTGCATTTCTCTTGCAGGGTGATCTTGGGGGATAAATAATGCATCCATATTCCAACCGGCACTCTGGACATAATCATCAGCGATTTCTGAAAAGCCCATCTCCAAGAAGATAGCACGAATACGCTCGATTAGTGCTTGCATAGGATGTGAGCGGCCAGAGCGAGGCATGGCTGCCTCAAGGGTGACATCAAATGGTTTGAACTCCATATCCTTCCATTCATCGCTTTGTAATAATTCAGGAGTTATTTGGCTAACCACTTGTTTCTCGGTTAACTCTTGAGCGGAAACTGCCATTCCAGTTTTGCTTATCTGCCATGTTCTAGTTGTGGTCAAGACCTCTTCTATCAAACCACGACGGTTGGAAAAGTGAGCGACCATCTCCTCACTACCTTCGAGTGAGGTGATGAAGGCTGTACGCTCTTCTATTGCCGCACTGACAGAGTTTGAATCTGTTGCGACTAGAACTCCCTGTTGGATAGAGACTCCCAATCCCTTGAGCAAGCCTATTCCAGGACCCGATTCACTACGCTCGAATGTAGATGACAAAGCAGCCATGCTCGGTTCGGGGCTATTTTTAATCCAGTTCCATAATCTGGCTTCTAGCAAACCCTCCGCTACGGCATTTTCTCCTTCGGGTCCATGACGAAGAGTAGCCCTTGTCGTTTCCTTGATGTCGACAAGTCCGTGATTGGATAGGCCGTGGCCAGCGGTAGCAGCATAGGCTTGGTCGTCCCAATTACAAGCGGTAAGAACCTCATCGAGAGTCCATGCACCCTTACGGCCCTGTAGGGCCAAGAGCATGCGCTTCTCGCGGTTATCCAAGTTGCTCATTAGATGTGGCAGAAGGGGGGGGGTTTTCATTATGACGACACGATTGTATTACTATTGTCTCTTGTGAGGCGATTGGTATTTATTGAGCGAGTAAAACGAGTAAGTATTACCGCTTGAAGAGAGACTTCCTCAGATTCTACTAACGAATGGGATGAACTGTAGTGAGAGCCAACGGAGGGACTCGAACCCCCGACCGTCGGATTACAAATCCGAAGCACTACCAGCTATGCTACGTTGGCGTATTCTCGGCCAGACAGGAAGGGGTCATGAATGCGTCGGCAGAACAATATCCAGCGCCTTGATAGCGGAACATATGGCTGGAGAGACACTGCTCAATGCCCATGCACTCCGTAAGCATGGCAATGATGCAATTTTTTCGTGGTTCGCTAGATATCAGAAAGCACGTGATTCTGGCATTGATGCAGTCAACGCTACAGTTGGTTCTCTACTCGAGGAAGACGGCAGTCTTGCAACAAATTCTGCGGTAGTCGAATCTGTTAGAAATTGCCCACCTGTGGAATTTTCAGCTTACGCACCATTGAGAGGATTACCGCGTTTTCTAGATCTGTCCAAAAGTCTAGCCTTAGGTGATGCCCGGCAATCACTTGAGAATGCTGGTATCTCCATCGGTTCAATTGCCACACCGGGCGGCTCTGGTGCGCTTTATTTGACGGCCGCTAATCTGGTTGAACGTGGCCACTCTGTCTTACTTAGAGATCGTCATTGGGCGCCATATGATGGTTTTTTGAGCGGTTCTGACCTTTCGATTGAGACTTGGCCATTATTGCCTAGCGGCGATTCACAATATCCCTATTTCGATTTGACTTCCTTTGAGGAGAAAATCTCTTCCTTGAAGATGAAACAAGATAAAATCATGATTTGGCTAAATGACCCTGCTCACAATCCAACCGGTCTATCATTGACTGCAGAGGGTCGTATCGCTTTGCTCGATTCAATGATAACCAGTGCACTTGCCGACCCCGAAATCGGTCATACTCTGGTGATAGATGCCGCTTACAGCCTTTATGCTGACGATGCTTACGGTTGGGCTGATAGTATTGTTGAAGTCTTTGATAACGGCTCTCCTTGGCCAGAGAATTTGCTTCTTTGTTTCGCGGTTTCCTTTTCTAAGTCCCACACCATCTATGGTATGAGAAATGGAGTATTGATCAGTCTTCATCCCGAACAAGAGGTGATAGATCGTTTGCAAAATGTGTTTGGCGTTACCGGTCGTTCCACTTGGAGTGCTGCCCCTCGTATCGGTCAGTATTGTTTGACCGATTTACATTCATCACCCGAGCAAGGTGCTGCATGGGCTACTGAATGTGAGCGGCTCAAGAAGATTCTAGATAATCGTCGTATTACTCTTCTAGCTAATTGTGAAGCCGAGGGAGTTATCCTCAATCCAGCCCATGATGGCTTCTTTGCTTGGTTCGAATGTGACCAGCCAGAGATAGTTGCAGAACATTGTGCTAAACAAGATGTATTCGTCGTTCCTCTCGAGGGAGGAATCCGCATCGGTTTATGCTCAATGCCATTGACCGGTTGCGAGAGGGTTGCAAAGGCTCTCGCTTCTGCCCCAAGGTGAAGTCAATGCGCAACAAACGCGAGAACTTTCTAATTACCGGATTCGCTTGTTTGTTTTTTGGTGCGATGGTCTTTTTTGGTGCCAGTAACGCCGCAGGTGGGATTCTCGGTTTGACAGGCATCGCTCTTTTCCTAATCGGCATGTCTACTCCATCCACTATGGAAATGAGCGCTGAGGAAGTGTCATCATGGTTACCCTCTGCTGAAAAAATGGGTGAAGCGGGTAAGGTGATGTATCGTATTGATACAACTCTCGACAAACCGATCCGCACTTCTATTCTCTGTGGTGCTTGCAGTCATATCGAAGTTGTCGATGGCAAGAAGCCAAAAGAATGGGCTTGCCCAAATTGTGATTTACAACTTTGGCTCGAAGAAGAGGAATAAGCGAAAGTCTTGAGTATAGTATCGTTGGTTGCCTTTCATGGTATTCCTCAATCTAATTGGAAAAGGTGTGCTCGGCGGAGCAATAATTGTCGGCGGAAGTGAATTAGCAAAGCGAACTACGGTATTTGGGGCATTATTGGTCTCATTGCCGTTAACCAGTATCATCACATTGTCGATGCTATATCGAGAAACCAAAGATACCGCCAAGGTCGCAGATCTCTCCGAGAGCATTCTATGGCTCATTATTCCATCAATGCTACTGTTTATCATATTGCCAGTGATGCTGAGAAGGGGCTATGGTTTTGAAATTTCGATGGCTACCGGTATTGCAGTCACTATTCTGGCTTATGGACTTGGAATTTGGGCAGCACAGTCGATGGGCAATCTCAGTTGATATAGTCGATTAATTGATGAATGGAACGCGGCTGGCAATGGATGATGGTCGCCCAGCGTCTGGATGGCAAAGAGTGCGCTGCAGACTTGGAAGTCGACTTGCTAGCACGAATTTCGGCTTGCTCAGTAACACCGCACCTTGCAGTGATAATAGTTGGTGAAGATGCCGCTAGCCAAGTATATGTGGCTAATAAAATCAAGACATGTCAACGTCTAGGGATTCTCTCTACCCATATATCTCTTGCAAGAGACTCCTCTGAAGATGAGTTGAGGAAAATCATCACTGAATTAAATCATGATGACAGTATTCACGGTATCCTCGTTCAATCACCTCTTCCTGCCCACATGGATGAGGATGGACTCACCGAATTGATATCTCCTGCCAAGGATGTCGATGGTTTTCATCCTATCAACCTCGGTCGTTTAGTGCAAGGGAGAACCGATGGTCTTCTACCTTGCACCCCTGCTGGTGTCATGCGTATTCTTGCTTTTTACGGAATCGAAATCTCTGGTAAAAAAGCACTGGTTATTGGCAGGTCTCGTATTGTTGGAATGCCAATGGCAATTCTACTCGCTAGTCGAGGAGCTGATGCGACCGTTACTATTGCGCATTCTCGTACTCAGGATCTGATAGGTATCTGCAATGATGCTGATATTATCGTGGCTGCAGTAGGTAGTGCTGGTATGGTGACGGCGGATATGGTCAAAAAAGGAGCAATAGTAATCGATGTTGGAATAAATCGTGTCGATGATGAAAGTCAAGACAGGGGATGGCGTCTTGCTGGCGATATTGACCCAAATGTTGCAGAGGTTGCAGCATATCTCACCCCGGTTCCCGGCGGTATTGGTCCGATGACAATAGCCATGTTAATGGCAAATACGGTAACCGCTGCTGAGTGCCAACATTCTTGAGGCAAAGAGTATTGTCTGGTTTTATCCCATGGATCCTGTTTATCCCCGTACTACATTGTTTCTGCGCAGCAGTGCAATAACCGTCTTCGCGTTAGCAATGATAAATTTATTTTTTAATCGCTATCCAGATCATATCGGAGAGAAATTATCTTTCACCTCATGGGTCACAGGCTCAGGGGTTTGGGCTGATGCTTCTTGGAGTTCGCAAGAATGGTTGATATTTGCTTCATTTTTGCTAATTGTAATCATCTCGGCTTGGACTGGTCGTAATCATCCAGAACTGTCGGTCGAGAATATTTCGGCAAGTGCTCGATACACTGAGTTGGAGGATATGGATACTACAGTGGGTGTCGTCGAACAAGGATTCGTAAATCCACAAACGGCAGCAATTGTTGCCAGTATTGTTGGCCAAGAGGAAGAACAGCAGCAAACGGTGGTTGATTCGGCACTGAGTAACCTTGGGCAAGTAGATGTTGGAGAAATTATCAAAGCTCCAGAGATACGTCAAGCAGCAGAAAAACTTGAGCAGACGACTATACCGATTACAGAGCAGGCTCCTTTGAAGGAAAGAGATTTTGTCAGTGATGGTGTTGACCACATTCCACTACCGGGTACAGACCCACTTGAGTTACCCCCCCTCCCAAATATTCCAGAGTTACCTGATCTCGATGATATTATCGATGAGCCAGTAACAAATGCCCCTACACCGCCACCGCTAAACCTGCCTGAATTACCTGATTTTGATTGATATGTGGACCGAGTTAGTTGATCTGCACAGTCATTCGACTTTTAGCGATGGAGCCCAATCAGTAGCAGAGATGGCAAAAAGGGCATCTGAAAACGGGGTTAAAGTTTGGTCCTTGACCGATCATGATACCGATGCAGGCTGGCAACAGGGTATGACAGCAGCTGAAAATCATGGCATGCGCTTCATCCCGGGAGTCGAAATTACCTGTGCTATGGCAATTGCTGCCGACCCTGAGGTTTTGGCAAAAAACGAAACTACACAACCACATTCATGGCACTTGTTGGCATACTTCCCTACGGGTGGTAGTGAGGAGTTGAGTGAATGGTTAGCCGAACAAAAAGATGCTCGTTTGCCAAGGATGAAAGCGATGTTAGCAAAATTGGCTGAACATGGCCATGAAATCAGCATAGAAGAGGTCTCCAAGTATGCTGAGGGCTCATTAGGTCGTCCACATCTAGCGCGAGTTATGATTGAAAAAGGCATAGTGGAATCATTCCAAGAGGCATTTGATCAGTGGATTGGCGATGATGGTCCGGCATTTGCTCCTCGACCTTTACCTTCGATTGAGGAAGCGGTCGAAATCGTGAAGCGTTCTAATGGCATCACTAGTTTGGCCCATCCGGTTTATTACGGAATTGCTACAAGTGAATTAGTAGAATATTTACAAGGTGTTGGTGTTGATGCAATAGAGGCTTTTCATCGAAGTCACACCTCATCTTATCGCCTCGAATTGATGAGTTCTGGGATGGATGTCACCGTTGGTGGCGATAGTCACGGTACTGAACACAACCCTTCACCTGGTAAGATGGTGGTTCCCCTCAAGTTGTTACACCCTTTGCTTCGGCCGGAATAAATCTAGGAATAATGACAACTCAAAGAGCACGATTATGGGTAGTGAGACCAAGAATAATGATAATGGATCAGGTGGGCTCAATGCTGCACCAATCACAAATGTGGTAAACCAAATGTGGCGACGATACTCACTGAATTGTTGACGGGTGAACGCTCCGCTTTCAATCGCCAAAAAGGTAGCAACCGGTGCTTGAAAACCGATGGCACAGGCAACAGATAGATTGAGAATAAAGCCGACATATCCGTTTAATCGCCATTCGGTATTGAGTCCTACTGCTTGCGCATCTGCTGATAGATAGTCGAGTAACATGGGTGTTAGTAAATCGAAAGCATACCAACTACCACCGGCGGCAAGAGCGATTATAGAACACCCAGTTATGATTGCAGCGCGTCCCGGGTGTGGTATTTTGGCGCTAAGTTGGCTACGCCAAGCACCTTCTACTGCTATGACGAAAATAGCCAGCAAGCAGCCTAGCCATGCTCCTACTTTGACTTGTAACATGATGAACTCAACTGGAGTCAAGGTGATGACATTAACTCCAGAAGGTAGTAGGTTTGCATCTGTTAATAACCATCGAATCATTTCTGCAGATGCAGGGATCCCTATTACCAAGCCAGTGATGAAGGCAACGGAAATGACACCGAGTCGTACACGAAGGTGCTCTCTTACTTTGGTTAACAAAGCGAGATTTTCATCGCTGAGTAACCCTTGTTCAGACATCACTCTTCCTCCTCTAGTGGTAAAGAGCGAGTATCAGCTAGCGATACACTAGATGATTTTTGTCGCCATAAGCGTTGTAGAACAAATCCGGTTATCAGCAGTGAGGGCATAGATGCAATCCATCCTTCAAGCATACGTGCATCTCCATAATCAGTAACCATTCCAACTTCGACACTTGATCCCCCAAGTGATTCAACCATTATCAATTGCCATGTGTCAGCCTTCTCATGAGGATAGAGCACACTCTGGCCAGGATTCACTAAGACAATCGGATTATTGTGAATCAAACCCCAATCTGGTTTGCCGTCAGCCATAATACCCGGTGCCTGTTCTAATTCGATTACTACGAATTGTACAGATGCACTATTGTCGAAATTTGTAATCAAAGTACTGGCGCTTTCTCCTTCGGAAAACGGCTGGATTATCTCATAGACCATATCACCCTCAGCAATGCGCATTGTCGTGTCAACAGTACTCGCTTGAACCGTAGCCAACATTGCTGCGGAGAGTAAGCCTGCGATTAAAATCGGCACTGCAATCAATCGCAGGGGTTCTTTAGGCCAAGTAATCCCTCCGTACTTACCTCTTAGTCGGGGTTGAATCTGATGGATAAATAGGGCCCCAATAGCGCCTACTGCTAGCCCTAATGGGATATCTATCCACCAGTGAATACCGAGATAGATTATCGCGAACATGAAAATCAATGTATTGGCGAAAATGAAGAGCATGTAACCATAATGTCGCGATTCACGCAACGAGATTCCCCTCTCCTTGCCATCCAACCAGCCGAGCAGTAAGATGCCGAATGGAATTGCTATGTGCAGCGATGGTACCGCATTGTCGAGTGGATCATGGGTGACATAGAAGTCAAGGTAGACAGGGTCGTGATAGAGAAGTGCTTCCATCCCGGGTATCCATGAAGAGGTCACTTCAACGTTGAAAAAGAGGTAATAAGGTACCGCTATACAGTAGATCAATAAATAATTCAAAGTTACTTTATCGGCCATGTCACGGTCATTTGCATAGGCAAAATATACTGTGGTGACGTAGATTAAGAATAGATAGATGAAGAGATAATGAAAATTCAATACATCTGTAAGAAACTGATTCATAAATAATTCTTGAAACCAAAGTGAAGCATTTCCTTCGATGGCAAAAACCAGGTCGGTCCAATGGCCAGTAATTCGCTTCATTGGTTCATTGAGACTATCTATCCACCCTTTCCAAAAAGCAATTACCAAATAAGCAAGAACGTGAAGATAGTAGTGGTTTTGGAAGAACTTTTGCCTGAAATCAGCCAATGAGACGCGGTTAGCACGTTGCTTTCTGGTAAAATAAAGGCAGACAGGCAGGGTGAGAAAAATCACCACCAGCACCATTACCGTCAAGATGCTTACCATATCAGCGCCTAGATTATCAGTGGGATATAATCCTTGACCGCCAATAGAAGAGCAAAGTCTGAATGACTAATCCCTAAGGTCTTGCCATGGCCTGGCGTCAGCCACCCGAGAATACCGTCCGCGCATTGGTGGAAGGCATCACGCGTTTTGACGGGGTTGAATTCGATTTAAGGCTCAGTGCCGATGGGGAATTGGTCTTACATCACGACCATCATCTCTCGATAGATACCGATGAATTGATTGGAAAGGAACGTTTCATTGAGCAGTTGCAAAGTGATGAGATAAAGCTCAACGGTTTCGATGATTTCACCTCCTTAATGGAGAATAAGGATTTCACTGGGCAATTAATCGATCAGAGTAAAGTAGCATTTATCGAAATCAAACCACCGCATCGCTCGATTCAACCGCGTGGTGAAAATACTGCACATCTTGCAAAAATACTTGAGAAAGTTGCGGAATTGCTTAAAAACCACGATATTCCAAGACATAATGCAGTGGTCTATTCATTTCATTCGGCGATGGCAAGTGTGGCTAAAAAAGCATCTTACAAAGGTAATTGGTCGGAATTGCGACCGGTTGTTCCACCAGTATTCGGTGCTTTCAATCAACGCATGCGTACCCTTCCGGGATATATCACCAACTCATTTGCCAGTCTACTCAAAAACCATCAGCGTAATGGTTCGGTAATGATGCCCTGTGCAAAAGAATATCTCATTGGGTGGACTCGACATTTACCGCTAGGTCGATCGGTTGGATTATCTGGGCGGGGGCTAAAAAGATTGAGAAGTATCACCAATGGCTACCCAGTACATGTTTGGCCGTGCATTGCAGCAGAGGAGAGACCTCTTCTCAACGCAGGACTTTCAGTCATCACTGATGATGCACACCCCGAACAGCCAATTTCTGGTGCTGCGCGTTGGATGCGTCCTGCAAGTTTACCACTCACTCTCAAGCAATGGCAGGGTTTGGCTCAGCGAAAGATTCCAACCGATGTTAACCCATGGTGTGAATTGAATGATAGTGAAAAGCAATCTCAAGTTGAAACTTGGCGTAAGCAGTACCAGTGGCAACGTGGTGCAGATGAAATCTTAGCAGACTCCAATGGAGAGTTACCATGGGAAGCGGTCCGGGTCATCGGACACCGCGGTTGTGGTAAAGTTGCAAGACCAGTGATGTGAAAGACGTCTGAGTGATTGGCGGTCAGCCATATATTTTGGCCGGTAGATTGGGATTCCCTTACCACTGCGCATAACCATTCTTTCATCTATAATCTGGGCTGCAATGCCACAAACTCTAGCCCATCCAAAGAATGTAGTATAGTAATCACTGTCGGTAAAGCCAGCATAGTTGAGTAAACAGCCACTGGCGAGATCGACATTTGCATTCGGGTTTGAAATCTTCGGGTTTTCGGCGAGAACTCTCGAGGCAACATCACGTAAGGTTTTGACAGTCTTGTAGAGTTCATCATGTGGGCACAATTCTGCCCCTAGTGCGATTTGAATAGTCGCTCTTGGGTCTTCACATTTTAGAACTGCATGGCCAAAGCCGTAAATCGGGCGGCTTTCTGCTAATTCGTTTCGTACGAATTTCTCTACTTCAACTTCGTCTGAGGTGCCAATGCGTTTGACAAACTCCAAGCATGATTGATTAGCCCGTCCATGAAGTGGACCGGAAAGAGCACTCATGGCTCCTGAGATTGAGGCGAAGATAGTAGCCTTGCCACTAGCGATTGCCTTACCGGTAAAGGTGGAGAGATTACCACCACCGTGATCCATATGCAATACCAAGAATGTTGAAACAATACGCTGCATGATTTCATGGTCGATATCTTTCGGGTCTAAGGTGCGGATGAATCGATCTACCAAACCTAAACTCAAGTCATCTTCTGGGATGTTCGCTCCTTTCCCCGATCTGATGCGGAAGATTAAACCCATCAGGCGTGGCATTTTAGCGACAAGATTCATCGTATCCTCGACCCAATCTTCCTTGGAATAAAACATTCCAATAGCATTGATTCCAATCGCCATCCAATCCATTGGATGTCCGGATTTAGGAAGGCTTTCCAATATGCTGATTATACCCTGAGGAATTTCACCACGAGCAGCTAGTTCAGCACTAAAAGATTCAGCCTGCTCGGCATTGGGCAATTCCTTGTATAGCAATAGATGGAATATCTCCTCAGCACTGAAGCCGATCAGGTCAGCGATTGGATAACCACAATAGTGTACACCTTCATTGGGTGTGACGAAGGAAGTTCTGCAGGTACCTACTGGTATTCCTCGCAGACCTATGTCGAGATGAGCCGTAGTTAAATCAAGAAGATGCTCAGTTCCTTCACTCATTAGACTCCCTGTTTGTTGGCGAAACATCCTGAAGGTATAAGATGCACCATAAGGAGAACTTAAGATTGATAAAACGGTGTAATCAAGCACACCTAGTGTTGTTGCACGGCGATGGCCAATCAGACCTCATTCCAACGGCGAAAACCGCGACTAGCATTCCGGTCTGCCATGACATGCATACGAATTATCTGGCCATCTATCACAAAAGCATCTTCGGCTTCTATACCTGGGCATTCATCCATCGTTTTACTCCAAGTTCTCTGGCTAGCTAGGTTTTCAATCCACCAGGGGTAGGCTCGACATTGATCTGGACGCGCATCGTATACCGAACACTTCTTGTTCGAATCAAGATAGATGCAAATATCGGTTTCAGCATCGGAGTCAAGAATGAACCTTCCATCAAGTGTAGTATGACAATCTCTCTCGAGCCATTCTTTCACACCCAGGGAATGGTGCTCAGCCAGCCTTACAGCATCTTCTTTGGCCAAATAAACAATCCCACCTGGCTCGTCACAGCAGCGTCCGCAATCTGGTTGGCATTGAAAGGAAACCCCTTCCATCCACCAAGGTGGGTTCATGCTGTAGCCTCGGGCATCAAGATTCGCTTAGGACGCAGTCTAGCGAGGACGCGACTCTTGACCAAAGCGCTACGCGGGTCGTGATCGACAGCGATACCGACCACATCATGAGGAGACATTTTCGCCAATTCCTCTTCAATACCCTTTATTCTATCTGCAATCTCGATTAATTCATCGACTCCAGCATTATTTGACCTTTGGAATAGCATTGATAGTTCTGTTTCAAGGCGAGCAAGAATCACAGCATTTAATTCGTGTCCATCCTGCAATTCCTCAAAGGCAGTATGTGCTATATTGCCTATACTGGAAACGGTTTCTCGCACTCTTGATTGGTCGAGACTGCTAAGGGTATCATCTGTATGGATTAGATGTCGGTCAGCCTCATCGAGATCTAGAGTAGTGGTTACATGTGGCAATAATGCTTCATTGAGATGACGTGTCAATAGATCGTCACTGCTGATAGAACCCAATTCAGGGGGCTGGTAGTCATCGATGCCAATCTCTGGTAATTCAGCATGAAGTTCGACTCCGAAACCATCTTGCTCGGTAAATACCTCATCAAGGGCACTGGTGACAATACCTTCAGCCAAATCCTCGACACTCATGTAATCTAGAGGCATTTTATCTTCATAACTCATTAGAGTTTCAGTTAACAAATCTCTGACATCAGCAGCATCATTGATGTCTGCACCGCTTTCAATAGCCAATGCAACCCTCTCGAAAGTAGCATCGACCTCTCGCCAACCTCCCTCGGGGAATGTGGCGATAGCTGCGATTGCATCATCCGAGAGTAATATACTTCGCATCGAACAATTACGTCTTAGATGTGTCACTAGAGATGCTCGTGAGGGTGCTTTCATCGTAGTTATTGTAGCACCTTTCATCACTTCCCACAGGCGATTAATCTCCCAAGTACTTGGATCGGATTTAGTTGTAGCTAGAACTTGCACACCCATGTTTAGGGCGAAGTCGATCATCATTCCTAACTCGTTAGCGATTGCGCTTGGTGCGAGATGGAGATCATCGAATGCCAATAAACAACATTGCGGGATAATCTCTCGCCAGCCCTTTGCCAAGATATTTTCATCGAGTAAAGTGCTGACGTGAATCAAAACTACGTGACCATGATCCCTATACAACATGGCTTGAGCAGCAGCGGATAAAAGATGTGAGCGTCCCACTCCTGATTCACCCATCAACAATAGCGGGTTGAGATTGGTTGCAGGTTTGTCTATTATCTTCTCAATAGCATTTGTTGCTTGTAGGTTCTCAGGAACCGTGTTCCATGATTGGAATGTATTGTGTGTACTCAACTTTAGGATTGGCGGCCAAGCCGGTAATTCATCGCTTTCTCGGCGTTGATGAGTGGTGATGACCTCCTGGTCATAGCCTCTATTACTATCTAGTAATGCAGACCAAATCGGCCTTCCATCGACTTCAAGACCAATTCTTTCAGATTTGTTCTCTATTGTAGATTCCTCCTGATTGGAGCGTAATCTTGCCATTCCCTCATTGACAATCCCTGAAAAGTCATCTTTGTTTTCGCTATTGAAGCGAGACACATATTTGTCTTCCGTGCCAAGTACAGCATCGGCAATTAAATCGAAACTAGGTCTAGTTCTCGGGCGAGTTCTCGACAGTAGATTTCCTTCACGGCGCGGACTTTTACTTTTGACACCGCGTAAAGAGTTGAGTGGCGATAAAACCTCACCGCTATGTTCAACCTTATCCAAGGATGTTCTAGCCTCAGCAAGTGCTCGCTTCAAGCGTTGCCTACGAACACTTGTCATAGTTCATCCTCCCTATTTTTAGGCCAATTGCTCCATGATGCTAGAGTTGCATCAGGGTTGGTTTTTTTCTGTGATCTGCTACTACCCTCGCGACGATTAGTCAGATTCCGAGTGATAGTTACTCCTCTCGCAGCCAATGGGTCACTTTCCGCCTTGGATTTACCCGCGCTAACGACTTTATCCAGTGAATTAACATTCTTTATTTCCGGCAATGACCTTGCTATTCCTTTGGAATTGCGCAACATATCTGTAAGTGGTATTTCCGTATGAGATTGGGCTCTGAACTCAGGTATTTCTACGACATTATGAGCCATTTCACCTGTATTGCTTAAGTTATCAAAATCGCTTATTTCTGCGTCACCATGAGCGAAATCTTGTGCTTTGAATCCATCGGAGAACTCCATTCCAGCACCTTCTTTTTCAGCAGCAGCGCGTAAGCCCGAAACCCCGATATTCTGTAGCGTCATCTCCGGCTCGACTTTTCTTCTCGCCGCTCTTTTTTGACGTTGAGCGGGGCGCGGTCCTTTGCTCATCACTTGCTCTTGGATGATGTCGACAGAAGAAGGTTCGCCCAGTTCTTCGTCGATGACAATCTCTTCTTCTACCTCAGCAATTGGCGGCTCTAGTACTAATTCGGGAATTTCTTCTAGCAAACCTTCGTCGATAATTTCCTCGCTTTCAACAGGATTTTGCATATCGGCTTCGATAATCTCTAACCTTTCGGCATTTAATTCAGCGATTAAAGCTAATTCCCGCGGATCGGGAGGGGCCATAAAGGGATGGTCATGCAAAATGTTTTTGTCCTTGAGCCATGATTGTATGGTCTCATCTTCGATTAGAGTTAATTCACGAGTGAGGAGGTTTTTCTCACGTGACGCAAATGCCGAAAGATCACAGGTTGCTAATAGACAATGGTCTCCGAAACGAAAACCATCTGCTAATTCTCTCATCAAATCAATAAGTTGTTCCTTTCCATGAATACCAGCAATGTATTCGATGCCCTCAAACATTAATACCGCTCTAAATTTATCCTCTAGATAATCATCTATCCTCTGACGTATCGACTCTAGAGATGGATTTTGCACCATGTCATGGTCACCCTCGGATAGCCAAAATACCGAATCAGCAGGTAAACCGAAGCGGACTATCAAATCCTCTCTTCTCTGGCGCGCTATAACCAAAATCGGACGACCATTTGCAGCTAGTGCAGCAGCAAGACGAAACATATCGTCGCCATTAGGTGAATCGAGGAGATGAACATCTCCATGCTTGAGTACATCACCGCTGATGATATGTTCGTCGAACATCGATTCTGCTCTTCTTTGAATAAATTCAGGTGCTCTTTCACTCGCTTCAAGTTCCGGCAAGCGCATCCGTGGTGCTTTCTTGGGGGCTAAGCGCCTCTTCTGCCACCAGGAATCATCATCCCCTGTCGCTTGTTCTACCAAGCAGCGTGGAAATGCTTGGACAATACGTTCGATATCAACCCCGGTATGAACAGAGAGTTGACATTCCAGTCTTTGGGCATCATCCTCTATCTCAAGTAGTGCTTCAACTCCTTGAATTACGGTGTGCTTTTCATGAATTGCACCATGAAGTACACCGTTTATCACTAGCAATTGCCCCTCGCTTGGCAATGAATCTTTAGGCAGTAATTCGCTGCGAATATAACCGCTTTCGCTAACTTCTGCCATGTCATGTAATAGCGACCTAAGGATGGTCGAACTACCACGCCTTTGTTCTCTTATGTCGCCTTGTTGCAACTCAGCCATGAGTGCACCCCAAATCGACTGCGAAACTACCCTTCTTGAACTTGAGGGCTAAATCAATGTTGAAAGATGAGGTTTGAAAGGTGGATTGGTAGTGACGGATGGCGGCACAAGCCTCATCAATAACGGTAGTGAGTCAAACATATGCAGGCGCCAATAGTCTCCCCTGCGGATAGTAATTTATCCGATTCGCCTTCAACTATGATTCTCTTTCACCATACCACTTTGGGAGCAGCACAGGTTAAGCCATACACCTGGTCTTTGCTCATTTCATTTGTCTTGGTTTTAACATCATTCTCATTGATGGGGTTGGGGATTATTGGCTTATTATCATATGTTGTTCTAACTTTTTCTTTACTCGGTTTTGTAATCAGTACTCGTAAGATCTTACGCTGGCGTTCAGTGCCATTAGCGGTCAACATCAATCACCCCTTTGTCGACGATGAACCGATTGGTGACAGTGAAGTCGAGGTCGAATTCGATAGTGGTTGGCGCAAAATATCTCAGCATCGCCTCAAGTTATCGCGTGATTTTTTAACTGGTGATTGGAATCTGCTCAAGGATGATGCTGAATTATCAGTCATCGGCAGTTGGTCAAAGAGTAGTGAGAGTGAGATGAGGATTGATCTTGGTTTGATAAATCAGGCGCTAGCTCTTAGTGATGCGGTCAATGAAGTCGCAGATGGTTTTGAAAAAGCACGAGAAAGAGAAGATGCTGATAGCGGACTTCTCGACCGCACATGGCTCGATTTCGAAGAAATGGATATTAAATCACCACTCTCACGGATTTTTAGCAAGGACGAGGAAAACGAATAATTAGCCTCAAATCACACACCACATTCAAAAGACCGACTATGACCACGGAAACTCGTGAGGGCGCAAGATACATGGCGAGATGATATCGGCGAACTCGACGAAAGAGATCGCAGCCTCTTGTTGGGAGGCACCCTCTCGCGTCGCTTTTCGGGATTGCCGCTGTGGTTGAATCACCCCGCCAATATAGGCGGATTTTATGGGATTCTCGTCTCATTAGCCCTGATTCTACCTTATTGTTTCACCGTTGATTCTTGGTTGATGCCATGGGTATTTCATTCAGCACTTTTGATAGCATCATGTATATTCCTTGGAATGGTCTCTCGATTGATCAATGTCTTTACCAAGCGTATGCCGATGAATACACCACGCGGTATTCTCTATGCTATGCCATTTTTGGGATTGATGCTATTGACTGTTGATATGACTACCTTATTCGATGTCCCCAACTTTCTGGTGTGGGGTATTCTAATGATTCCAGGACCTCTCTACGTTCATATTACTTGGGCACCAAGATGGCGAATGTTGTGTATGCTAGACTATGATGAAAATCCCTTTGCTGGTCATGTATTGCCAAGCGTGGTCGAAGATGAAGAGATCAAAGCCAACGGTAATGATTCCGTGATGAGGGAAGTCATCGAGGAACTTTCACCAGAAGAGCAAGAGTAATCACAACTTTTCGGCGGTTAGTTCGACTCTGCCCTGAAAGCCGATATCATAGCTCATCCGTAAATTGTCATCATTCGGATCACCAGGGAAAGGCAATGGGAAGGCATCTTCATCGCCATCATTGACCACGGCATCTAGTGTCAGTATCCATTTTTCGGTATATGCGCCTTCGAACGTGGCTTGTGATATTGCCATTTCTTCGGTTTCAGCCCAGACCTCATTTGGAATGTCAAATTCGGAATCAAAACGAATATCTGCTCCAAAGAAACCTTCGCAACTAAGAGTGCCCGATAGGATATTTCCATTGGTTGTTGCGCTAGCAGGCGGAGTGATTTCCCAATCCAATTCATCGGCATTATCATTACTACCTTCATCACCCTCATCGCAGGCTATGAAAAATGATATCCTGGTCAAATTTTCACTATAGTGCTCGAGCGGCATCAGTTCAAACACGTGAGTTTCATCCTTAGTGAGAGTGATAGAGCCCGAATTCAAAGAACTACTACTTGTACTAGAATCTAATTCCCACTTATACATGCCAGCAGGAGCAGAAAAGGCAGGGTCAACCAAGGAATTACCCATTCCTGTTCCAAGCCCTGCAACAACTACCAGAGCAACGATGCAAATGATGGTAGGTCTTGAACTCCATTCGCTATTTTGAAAATCAAATTTAGGCAGTTTTCTATTTTCAAGCACTGTGACGATTTCTCCACCATACATCAAAAGTAATCCGCTAACTATCAACAAGGGTGCTATCTGAGCAGCATAATAGCCGATAGATGGACCCCAACTGAATTCTATTATAGTTAATATGCTAACGTCATCTTCTTGATTAAATTCGAGACTGATTTGATCGCCAAAGAAAGAATCCTCCGGGAAACTGTTCAGATTGCCAATCAAATCCCACTGCGGTGCTAACTTGCTGAGATCATCTTCAACAGAATTCACCATGTTCTTCTCGAAGTCAGAGGTTCCCAGAGTTATTACAAGCATTACCAATACTGAAGTTAGCAAAAACCAACCCTTCATGTCACCTTTTATTTCCTTTTGTAACTGTTTTGATTGGTTGAGGACTAGAGCGCCAATTAGTAATAATGTTGCACAAAGCATGGGCCAACGCATATCCATCACGTTTTCACCTGAATCAGTAATGAATGGTTGATTGCTATACGAGGTCATCTCTGTAGAAGTAGTGGCATTATCACGACCATCTTCAAGGAAAGTGTCATTTGTTTGAATGACATTCCACGGAGTTAATTTCCATGAGAATTCATGCACCGAATTGTTTGATACAGACGTCCCCCCATCCTCAAATACAATTTCTGCTGAATTCCAAGTTTGGTCTGTAGAGTACCACGGTGCGAATGCTGCAATTAATACCGATAGAGTAGCCAATCCGAGTAGAACAACTGGTAATCTGTCAAGACTTTTATTGAACCAAGGAGGTGCATCGTCAGAATTGAACCATACCGGTGCGTCTTCAATTTCCAAGTCCTCTTTCAGGTAGGAGAGATTTGCTAAACCACCCAATAAGGAAATAACAAAAACTCCAAGAATAGCCCAGAAAGCAATGCCTGGCCCCCAAGTAGTCATCTCTTCTGCAATGTCATCTCCATCCTCGGTAACGGTTATGGCACTGCCATAGAATCCTGACTCAATATCATCAAAACTATCTTCATGCATTTCATTCATTACTTCCTCTAGTCCAGAGTAGACTGCTAGTGTAGCTAGTAGAGCGAATAGTGACACCAATAATAGCGTGGAACCTAGTATTGATTTTCCATTGACTAATTCACTGCCCTTAAACGGGTTTCTAATCAAGATTAACACTACTAGTAAAGAGATCACAACAAATATTTGAATCCAAGAATAATCAGATTCTAACGACTCGGCTAAATCAACCAAATCCTCCATGTCTTCACTGTCAATGGTTTCATAATCATTTTCAAGATTATTCTGTAAATCGTACGCTCCAGTGAAATTATCATCACTATTCACTAAACCTTGTTCTGTGATATCAGTGAAATACGCTCTGTCATCATGGTAGGCTATATCGCCTTGAATGATAATCTCCTCATCATCGATAATTTCAGTACTTTTTCTGCTTTCGACTGCCCAAGCAGTATTTTCGGCAACGACGAATAATATTAGAATTAGAAAAGGCGACCAAAAAGCCAATCGAGCACGCTGGTTGAGCAGATTCTTCTTGATGTCCATAATTGCCGAGACGGGGGTGGGGTATACATGTTTTGCGTAGAAATCAAATCAATTTCAGAGCCTTCCCAGCTTTTTCAAAGGCTCGAAGGACAGTGTCTATGTCGTTACTAGAAAGCCCTGCTGACATTTGTGTTCGCACTCTGGCTTTGTCACGAGATACCATTGGAAATACAATTGCTCCAGCCATAACTCCATCATCCATCAAAGCAGAAGAGAGTTCTTTCGCTATACTTGACTGACCACACATGACAGGTATGATTGGAGTGGTCGAAACCCCTGTATCAAAGCCCATATTCTGTAACTCTTTACGGAAATATTCGGTATTTTGCCATAGACGCGCATGATGTTCAGGTTCTTCCATAAGGACTTCAATTGCGGCTTTTTGTGCGGCAGCAACACCTGGTGGTTGACTACCTGACAGAAGCCATGAGCGCGAGTGGTTGAGTGCATGGGTTCGCACTATTTCCTTGCCAGCAACGATGCCTCCTTGAACACCCAGAGCTTTTGAGAATGATCCGATTTCAAAATCTACGCGCCCTTGAAGACCGAAATGGTCGACAATTCCTCGTCCATCTCGTCCAAGAACTCCTTCTCCATGACAATCATCGACGAATACCATTGCATTATGCTCTTCAGCAATTGAAGTCAATTCATCGAGGGGGCAGACATCTCCATCCATACTGAATACACCATCGACGATAATCAGTTTTCGATCTGCATCTGAGTGTGATTGCAATATGTCTTCTAGCGCTCCCATGTCGTTATGCGGGAAAACCCCTCTCTGGGCCTTAGTCAAACGAACACCATCTATTATTGAGCCGTGATTCAATGCATCGCTAATTATTACGTCGTCCTTTCCTTTGACCAGAGAGGGAATCAATCCAACATTTGCAGTATATCCTGCACTGTAAATCAAGGAAGCTTCAACTTCTTTGAACTCTGCGACTTTTCTTTCGGCTTCAAGATGGATATCCATAGTGCCGGCGATTGCTCTTACCGAGCCGGAACCTGCGCCATATTTGCGAGTAGCTGCAATCATCGCTTCGACGACTTTTGGGTGGGTGGTTAAATTGAGATAATTGTTGGCTGATAGCATTATTGTTGGCTTACCATCCATCGTACAGTGTACCTGATTCGCTCCTTCGAGCGTAGGAGGCTCCCATAGTAGAGATTCATCTTTCAGTTCCAAATATCTGCTCTCCATCCATGAGAGGTCGCCTGCCATGCCTCGGACAGGGTATGCCCATACAAGGGTCTTTTGACACCATAGGTAACGGTGATATGCTGACAGTCCTGCGCCAATCCATGCGCCTATCCGGTAAGGTGAGTAGTGGGCTTGGTCGCGCTCACGTCTTCATGGCACAGCGCCATTACCAAGATCAATTCCGTCCGATCATTTCTATGACGGCTTGGCCAGGGACTCTCAATGTCGAGGTGGAGGGGGAAATGCTCACTGAATACCGTAAATTACGGGTAAGCGCTGGTATAGAGGAAGGTGAAGCAAGTAGTTTTACAGCACTTCGCATCAATGGATTCGAACGAGATGGAGTTTCCTTTGGCGGTGCAACGGCATTCAATGCGAGAATCATCTCAGGAGATCATGAAGAGGATTGTGCGATTTTGATTCCAGACCTAACTAGGCATGAGGATGTAGCCGAGATTATTTGTGGTAAATTCTTACGTGAATCAATGCAATTAGTCGATGGCGATGTAGTTGAAATTCAACTACTCAATTGATCCCACATGCGGTGAAGAATCGCTTTTTGTTCTAGCCGGGCCAATTCACGCCAACGGCGAATGTTACCAGAAGGAGCCTCGAGTATTGGGTCATCGGTTTGCAAATCTTCGATTGCAGGCCAAGCCACATTCCACAGAATCAACCAATCACTATCCGCTAATCCGAGGTCGTCATAGATAGTGGGATTGTGCAATGCATGTTCTACCCTTTGCGCAGTTACTTTTCCACTTACCAAACCCAATAATGCCGAAGCGATTCTCCGCACTTGATTCCAAACAAAGGCGGTACCGGTTATTTCGAAACCAACCAAACGCTCACCACTATACCATGGTTTACATGATTCGACTACACGGACATAATTTTTGCCCGCTTCCTTACGAGATAAATTACTCCAATCATGTTCACCCTCAAAAATACTACACCATTCTGTGAAAATTGCATGGTCGGGTTCTTGCCATCGTTCCATCGCTTCCATTCGATAGCGATAGGTACGGTTTAATGCATGTCTTGGCAACCAGTCTTCATCTACTCTTCGTGCATCGAAGAGAGCGATGCTATTTGGTAATCTATCACGGGTTGCTTTGAGAAAGCCCTTCTCTTGCATTCCGAGCCATCGCTTTTCCTCAACATCTACAATGCCGCCATTTACTCTGACATTTACTCCCGCATCAGTGCGGCTGGCCATTTGAATAGGCATATCTTCACGAGTGAATTTATTCTTGTGAAATACTTTGAGGAACTCACCCTGAACCGTACTGACGTCAGGTTGGATTTGACTGCCGTGAAAGTCGTCACCGATATGGCCAAATCGGTAGAAGATTCGGGCTGTATCGCCCATAGTTAATCACTCGCTACTTAGAGTGGTAACCGCATCTTCAGCACTATATCCGAGTCCACCGACTGCCCATGTCAAGGCTTGCTTGAGCCAAGGTGCAACCATTGGATTGTTTCTCTCAGGATCAAGTCTTTCGATTGCCTCTACGATTAGGCGACTGGCATCGAAGAGAGTGTCTTCGACGGGGATTTCTGCGAGGTCAGCCATCTTTTCTAAGCGCTGATATTCCTTGACAGCCATCGGTATGCGACCACAGTCAAGACAGAAGTTAGCGAAACTTGCAACGTATTCGAGATTCTCTTCATCGAGAGCCATTGCCTTCTTGTATCCCTGCATAATCTTACCAGCAGGAACATCCTCTTCCATATCGATTGAAAGACGCATGAATGCAGCTTCAGCCCAGCCATAATGTGCGGCTGCATTATCTGATTCAGTTTCTCTAATAGTGTCAAAAAGTCCCATGGCGCTGGTAAAGTCGCCGTTTGCTAGGACCATGCCGGCTTCTTGCATTTGCTCGCTCATAGAGCAGGCGTTAGGCCCTTGGTTCTTGAAACCTCTGACCAGCTTCACTTGACTACGTTATCGAGCTTTTCCTTCAACTCGGAAAGCACGCCAGATTGGCTATGCTTCTGGTGCATCTCATTGAGTAGGTTTTCGGTAGCGCGCCAATTGCGTATCTGGTAGAAGCAATACTTTGCATCTGGCCTTTCGATTTTAGAGGTACGTGTATAGGTCATAAAGGCAAATAATTTCTTGAAGATACCTTTGTTACCTGTAGATCCGACTGAGACACTCATGCCTTCTTCGACGATTTCCAATTGATTACCGGTATCGGTGATGATGGTCACATAGCCAAGGATACTGCCAAGAGCGGTTCTTTGTGTACGAATCTCACGGATATTATCGTAGAGTATTCTGCGACCGTCACCCGGGATAAACAGATGTTGGGTATAGATGACTCGATGGTTAGTGATAGCGTATTGGAAACTATTCTGGTAGAATAATGTGAACCCTACCATTAGGGAGCTCCATAGAATACCAAACAGTGTATAACTGAATTCAAGAGGTATGTAACCCTCCTCTCTGTTTGTTAATAGTACAACTATGATATCTTCAAATTCAACGATCAGTGGGGCTAATGAGACCACTAATAGGAATGTGGTGACCCAGCCATTGCTTCCTGGGAGATTGAACATTCGGTTTAGCCAAGTAAGTAGAAGTAAGGCCATTACTACGCCAATGTTTCCTAAATCAGACAACTCCAATAGCCAAACCAAAATAGTTACTACTGCGTTTGAATCGGTGGTATCGAAACTATCAGCCCAGCCGAATAAGAGGTGAATCCCCAAAATCAGTGCAGCGATGATGTAAAGTTCTATGAAAGCAAAGAAAGATGGCTTTCTTGTCATTAGAATCTCTTCATCACCAGTTAGGCGAAAGCGCTTACGTAAGGATTCAGCGGCATAGGGGTTCGCTTCTTCCTGCGGCTCCTCTTTCATCTGTGCAGGTTCTTCGATTGCATTTGTTTCAGTGATTTCTTCAACCTCTGATGCCTCTTCTTCAACGGTTTCATCTTCAGACATAGTCACACCTGTGGTTATCTCACACAGCGTGCTAATGATGAACTTTGTGCTAAAAATGGGCAATCACTGGGCATTAATTAATGCAATAATCCCCACGAATGCTCGGCATTTCCATGAATAGTGCCCCAATTGCCGCGTTTTCGCAATTCTTTTTCATCCTTGATGGTTAATTTCTTGACTATCAATGGATATTCATTGTAGGTCAAATGACTCCAAATCCCACCTCTGGTCGGTTGGTCAAAGGTCCAATGGGCTCTCGCTGCAGCTGCTGCTTCGATGCGAATATCGGTTCTTCCATTCCATAAATGAATTGAAAATATTGGCAAGCCATCCTCTCCTATCACTCTCTCTACGGTCGCTTTGGCAAAACTCTCGCTGCGTTGATTTTTAACATCATGAAATAATCCACCCTGAGAGAGAGGGAAATGACCAATATCACGGTGCCTATTTGGCTTTGAGTCTTTAACGGTAACAAGCGGTGATAAATGCGGTACAAACCAATCGATGTATGAGCCATCATCGAGGTGAAGCACTCCCCAAAACCAAGGAATAGAAGGTGCTTGGACACAGACTTTCTGGAAATAAGCACTGCCTTTCACTTCTTTACCGTCGATTGTGCCATTGCAAATCGATCCGTGCAATCGCAAGATGTCATAGCCCATGCCTTTAGCATATTCAGCGCTAGCTTGACGGGCTGTGCTCATCGCAGCGTTCCAAGGGCTCATTGCGAGGTCAAATGATCCATGCTTGGTTTCTAGTCTGAGCCAAAACTCACTCAGGTCTGGTTTCAGTCCCATCGAGAGTTCTTTTTCATTGACGGCTACCACTGCCCCTCCGCTTTCACCTGGCCATTGGGGATTCCCATCACCAACCACTATTATTCGACATGACTCTAAGACGAGTGGTTCATGCATTTCCTTGCCATCATACCACCAGGCTGCAACCATCCCTTCGATGGCAATACCGCCATCCTCATCAATGCCAGGGCGGCCGACAGGTTGCCATTTGACTCCGTTCACCTCGACAAGTGGATTGTCTTTGGTCGACCAAAGTACCATTAATTGTTTACCTGCTGGGTTTCCACCTTCATCTTCAAGCATCACCAGCCACCACCACCAATCCCAAGTCAGATGGTGAATCGGTTCACGGTCTTGTAGACGCCATAAGCCGCTGAGATCGCCTTCAAATTTCTGCATCAATATCAGTCATCCATCTCTTTGCCTTTGAACAGTGATTGACCAATGAACCATGCCGCTGCTGCCTGAAATATCAGAACTAGAGAGGCGATTAGTGCTGCTACCCAATTGGTAACTCCTAATCCATGCCCGGAACTGAAGAATCTCAATGGTTCATTGCCTATCAAAGGCCCACATTCATCGCCTAAGGTGCTCCTATCGCAACTTTGTTTTCCTACCCATTCTCCCATTTCGATAAACATGGCCATATCTGGCCAGGTCATCGCAGCCCCAGCATCGACTATCATCAAACCCCAGCCTATGACGCTGAACTTTTGGATTGCAGAATCACCACCGGCTAATACCGATACAAATGCCATGCCCAATTCCCAAGCTGCAAGAATAATTGCGAGAACGACTCCTTGTTTCCATAGGATGCCGAAGGTCGAGAAAATAGCACCATATACCAATGTGACCAGCATCGCTGCGATACATATCGTGAACCAAATGGCAAGGTCTGACAAGCGGAAGAATGATTCAGATGGGCCCATAAATCCAGTAAGCAATGACATCAATAAACAAAGTCCAATTAAGAATGGCCATACTATGCCCAGATATCCCAACATTCTGTAGACTAAGATCTCACCTCTTGCTATTGGTTTTGCTATCATGAAATGCATCGTGCCATTTGTCATCTCATCACGAATTAGACCAGTGGCAAGGAATAGAGGCAAGAATATTCCCAAGAGATAGACGATGCCCATCTTGCCTACACCCAAAATAAAGGCACGATGCAACGCCTCCTTAGCATATTTCTCATCATCGGGGTCCTCATCGACATTTCCATCAGATGAAATGATAAGAACCTGTGAATAATTTGAATAGATTAATACTATATTGCAAGGTATTGAATCGCCATTATTATCCTTTTGAGACTGACTTACCAATTGCCCCTCTCGCCTACAATCTCCATCATCATCGTAGCCAACCTTTGATATCTGGGCAAAAGAAGCATTATCCCAGTTGAAATCATCCTCATTTATCCATTTTTCACGTGGGTCGGGTTCAATACCGATTGGATATGAGTTTGAATTATAGGGGTCAGTGCCGTGAATAACCTCCTGCCCTGTAGGATAGCCATCACCATCCCAATCATATGAATCCTGGTCGTTATCTATTGCCTCGATTTGTGTATTCATAGCATCAGCATAGAATAGTGCCACCAATAACATTGAACCTAAACCGACACCGAGAACTACCCAAGTTGAGATTCGAGTGCGGTATTGACGCATTGTGAACTCAGCGATAGCAGTGGCTTTACGATCTAATTTAGACCAGACACTATTCATCTTTTCACTCATCATGAACCCCCCGTGAGATAGCGCAAGATACTTTGTAAATCATCATCAGGACTATCGATTTGTGATACTTTATGCGAGTTATCGACGATTATACCCGGCAACTTGGCATGGACCACACCGAAGTGTTGAGTTTCAATAATCAAGTTGTTAGCATAAGGAATCGAAAGTCCTCTTACCTCTTCGATGTCTATGACATCCTTTGCCAAAGCCTTTGGATCTTCACATGTGATTGAAATTTTGTGGGGATGTTGATCAAGCATCTCTCGAATCGCATGCGAATTGCCAAGAGCGAGGAGACGGCCATTATGGAGGATGACTATCTGTTCGGTAATCCTCTCGATTTCATGCAAGATGTGTGATGAAACCAACACCGTTCTTCCCATCCGGCCCAGTTCTCTAATCACATTCATGATCGAGGTTCTCGCTAGGGGGTCACAGCCCTGGAGTGGCTCGTCGAGTATGATTAACTCTGGGTCGTTGACTAGAGCATGAGCGATTTTGACCCGTTGGCGCATACCTTTGGAAAAGCGACCGATTTGTTTTAGCATCACATCGCCTAATCCTACAAAGTTCAACACCCGTGTCGCTTCCTTTTCTGCTTCATCACGTGTCAGTCCATGCAATCTCGCAAAAGTGGTGATGAAATCCAATGCCGTCATCCAATCATGCATCTTTTCGTGTTCGGGAACAAAGCCGACACGCGCATATGGTGCTGTATTTTTCCACGGGTTCTGGCCAAATAATTTGACCTCACCGGCACTTGGTTTTATCTTCCCCATCATCAATTTGAACAAAGTAGATTTGCCGGCACCATTCATTCCTAAGACTCCAGTTACACCACCACTTAGAGCAAATGAAATACTGGTCAGCGCATTGATACGGCCATATTGTTTGCTGACATTATCGAACATCACTACAGGTGCGGTATTATCTGGTACCCATTCTTTGGTTTCGGCTTCACCGACTTGAGATAGATCTGGCATCATTCTCGAGTCACTTCCAAAGATGAGATTCTGGTTGCTAGAACATAAAGAGCCAAGCCATTGATTGCAATAATTGAAGCAAGACTCCAGGTCCAAGGATGATCATAGGTCATTTCAATCCCCATCAGGGCCTGCGTTACGTGGGCAACGCAATCGAATGGCGAAATAACATAGAGGATGGTTTTGTCGAATAGTCCATTGACGATTGCAGCAAGAGTTCTCGTGCCCATTATCACTGCAATGAGTCCTATCCCTGGGAAGAAACGCCCTTTGGATACACTGGAGAGTGCCAAGCCGATTGCGGTGTAGGTGAATGCGATTAGAATGCCACCGAAAAACGCAGTTAGGAAGGAGGGGAATGTGTCGATTATCCAGGACCATCCACGCCCCATTACCAATATTTCAGTGAAGTAGTAAAGCGCCAAGGTACCATTGATGAATATGAAGAGGATAATGGCGATAGAAAGAAACTTCATCGAAGCATAATCCAGTCTTGAAATCGGGCGGGAAAAGTACAGTGCACTCGTTCCATGAGAACGATCGTCGCTAATCATTCCGCCAACCAATAACGCTGCTATTACCGGATAATACAGGACATTTCGGGGGAAGAATCCAAGAACATGGCCGTAAAGATTGTCACGGTTAACTCCGAACATCGAATAGAGTTCATTCTCACCGATGACTCCTGCTAGCAATATCAGCAGGACATCGCTACAACTAGCTAGCAGGATTATCAATAGAGCAAGTCGGATGAAAATCCCCCATGGCCGATGACCTTTTTTGACCACACCTAGTAGGTGATGGCGCAAGATTGCCCAATTCCGCATCCATCTTGGGTTGAGAATGCCACGCCAAGGCTGGTATATTTGTTCAAATATCTGTCCTGATTCTACAGTAGCCTGAGCGACGTTTGCCGAAACCACTTCATCACCACCGCCAGAACCCCATGCGCTATCCATGCGACTTTGTCCGGTTACCGGAGTGCTTGCAGCAATGTCTCCTTCGCTCAAACTATCCCCTCAGCGAATAGGTCGTCACTACCCTTGATTTCATAGCCTAATCTCTCCATGATGACAAGGAATAAATCCTCAAGACTGGCTTCGTGGTCATGCATTCGTCGGATTTGGGTGCCGCTGCGATTAGCAGCGCTCAGAATAGCGTCATATGTTTCTTCACCATCGTGGCGGATTCTCATCACTCTACCTTCGCGGCGCACTCTCATGCCGCTGCTAGAGAGATCGTTCTCGAACTCGGTCGCATGACCCCAGACGTGGACTTCAACTTCTTTGTCAATTGCTTTCAAATCCTCGATACGTCCTTGAGCAGCAAGATGGCCCTTGTGCAATAAAACGATATTTTCACAGACTCGTTCTACATCTTCCATCAAATGACTAGCCATTAGCACCGAGCGCTGGCCACTCCTGATCGTCGTTTCCAATGTTGTGAGCATGAATTCACGTGCTGAGGAATCCAAACCATTGCTAGGCTCGTCGGCGATAATCAAGTCGGGGTCATGTATCAAGGCACAAGCTAGTTTAGTCGCCTGTTTCATGCCGGTGGAAAAACTGCCAACTTCGCGATATCGTTGTTCTCCGAGCCCAACATATTCCAATGATTGATGAGCACGCGAAAGAGCAACGGTTGGATTCATTCCCAGTAATTCACCACTATATCTTACTTGATGAATCGCATCCATATTGGGATTCAAAGCATCGTATTCAGGCATGTATCCAATGCGACTACGGATCGCTTCACCCTCGGTTCGAATATCGTGCCCCAGAACTTCTCCCTCTCCCGAAGTCGCTTGAATCAAGCCGAGAATAGTCTTGAGGAAAGTGGACTTCCCTGCTCCATTTGGACCTAGTAATCCAGTTGCGCCATAGGGTACCGAAAGGTCAAGTGCATCGAGTGCGACGTGAGGCCCATATGACTTGGAGAGAGCCTTGGTCTCGATGAGCAAGTCCTCGACCATGGTTCGACACCGAGCATCAGGCCTTTGAATCTCACCCCATTAGGGGTGGGTTGCCTGCTCTTACTTTGACAGCAATCCCTTTCGAGAATGCCAACATCTCTTTGGCATCACATTGAGCAACCCCAATTCCAAGTAATTCGTCTTTTGAATTAACTATCAAACACATTTCTCCGATACGAGTCAAATCATCACAAGCGCTAACGAATGCGTGGAAGACATTTCTTCCTTTGCGAATGAATGGTTCTGCGTCTTCAATAACGGTGACCCGTGCCAATCCTGAGTCTAATGAGTGAGCCCATTTTGCACCTTCGATGGTCATCGACATCCCTCCGTGGGATAGAGTTGGACTAAACAAATGCTTACCGTCACTTGCAATGACATTTCTCACCCGTCCGGTTTTACTCTTGACATAAGTCACCCCTTCCATTACCGCTACTGCATCTTCGGTTTTCACATTGAAGAGAACACGTAATTTATCGATTATTTGTTCGCGCCAAATCATCTCTCTCGGACACGCATCTCCCGGCTCCAATCCAAGTAATTCAAAGGCTCGTTCATGGAGTTCATCACCCTCCAGATCAAGTAAAATAAGTTCCCTGCCATCAAGGTTTAACACTTTGAGATCATCAAGCATCGGCTCTTTCTTCCAGACATTTCCAGCACCATCGATGTGTGCAAAAGGCTGTAAGTCTTCCAGAGAATAAGGTAGTAATCCAATAGGTGTCGAGATGAGGATAACCAAATCACTCTCGACGTTCTTTAGACGGGCAATTAGATTCCCTGCACGTTCGCGCCATGGTCCTGATTCGCCATGAATAATCAAGACCCTGCCATCATGTAAAGGACTCCAACGTTCAATCAATCGATTCCTTGCTCGCACCAGTTCCGGTCGTAGTGCTGTTTCATCACTCATCCAAGCGACACCACCGCTTTTCGGTGTTTGTTGCGACTCCAAAATCCACTCGCTTTTTAGATCAAGAATGTAGTTCCATGCGTCTCGTAGCGATGGATGCTGGTGACTTCTTTTTTCTGCCAATTCCCAGATCTTCCCTTCTCTAACCGCCTGGCGGCAACGAGCGAATTCGGCTAAGGTCATCTCAAGATTATAGTGTGCAAGTATTTTCAGTTTCGCATCTTTATCAAGAGCGCGAACTTCCTCTGGAGTGCATTCTGCCACACAGGGCATCATTAGGGGCCATTCGACCAATTCATCGATGCGTTCAGTACCCCAAGGGCAGAGCAATCTACCATCACGAGCAAATAGGGCATAGGCTGCACTATCGAAGAGATCTGCACCTAGAGCTACCGCCATTGGGAATAGCATTGGGTGACCACAGCCGAATAGATGGACCGGTTTTGATGGGTTCAATTTACCTTTGCAGGCGAGGATAATCTTTGCCAATTCGACATAGGATTGCTGTTCCATAATTGGTACGATTCCTCCAATCGGATGAACTGCAAAATCGAGGTTTGACATCTCCGATGCACTTTTCTCTCTCAGGTCTGAAAATAGCCCACCTTGAATCGGTCCATTGAGCATCATTTCTTTGGCACATTCTAGAGAGGTGACTCCTCTGGTTATGGTTTCCTCTACCGCTTCATCAACCTCTTCGTAACTCATGTCGGGGCGGGTGAATATATCGAGCATTGTTGCGATATCGACACCGATACTTGCTTGGAATTCTACAATCTCTTCTACGCCGACTTCGACATCACCATAGATATATGATTGGAAGGTACCACTATCGGTCATCACAATACCAGGGAAGTCGAGCAATGCATGCACTCCTTCCTTCTGCGCCTTCTCACGGAGATAATCATGTTTCCAGATCACATATGAATTTGTTATAACTGCTTGAATGCCATATCTATCCCACATTTCTCTAGGTTCAATGGTGCGGATATTGGGGTTGATTACAGGTAATAGACATGGTGTTTCGAGAACGCCATGAGCGGTATGAAGTCGGCCGAGACGTGCCCTTCCGTCACGAGCGGTAATCTCGAATAAACCGTTATCTTGCTCGCGGCATGGTTTGGGGCCATCGCGGGTTTGATTCGACCACTTAGTCATCGAAGTGGCCTCTCGCCTTCCCCTCTTCAAGCCTGCTCTCTATACGAACTCTACTTGACCGTGAGCGAGGACGAATTCTCGCCCGAGTTCGTCAAAGGTATCTAGTAGATTTGCCGTGTATCTGATGCGGAAAATTTCAGCATCACTTTCAAGGTCGTCTTTGATACTCTGTAGAGTGGCAGGAGCAGCGCCACAGGCAAGACAAGCACCAGTGAGGTCGAGGATTAAATCGAGCCCATCTTCAGTCTCGATATTTGAAGTCACAGTGATACCACCGCCATGGCCATCTAAAGCAGCCCGGACTTCACCCAATCGTGCCAACAAGGAGGGGAGTATGTCATCGACGACGGATAAACTGATGTTGCGTAATCGACTATCTTCTTCTGGATCTGAATTCTCGGCAATTCGTCGCATTGCTTCTACGCGTAAGGCTTCAGCAGCCTCGCGCCGATAACGTTCGACTAAATCCTCGTCCACGTATCGTCGAGAGTAATCTGCTTCAAAGCCTTGTGTGATTATGAGCGTCAAATCAGTCGCTTGATAAGGGGTAAGGGATTAGCAAGAAATATGGCGGAGGAAGTTCTCAGGTTGTCCGACCTTCACGTCAGTGTCGAAGGCACTGAGATTATCAAGGGTCTTTCCTTGGTTATCAACCAAGGTGAAGTGCACGCGATAATGGGTCGTAATGGCTCTGGAAAGTCAACTCTTGCCAATGTTTTGATGGGCCACCCCGCATATGAAATCACTTCAGGTGAGATTTATTATCAGGGTAAACCGTTGGTAGATCTCGAGGTGCATGAACGGGCGAGAGCGGGAATGTTCCTCTCATTTCAGTATCCAAGTGCAATTCCTGGAGTTCAAGTCGGTAACTTCTTGCGTAAGTCGGTGAATAGCGTTCAAGGCGAATCTGCGCTAAGTGCAAGGGAATTCAGGGTCGAACTTAAACAACGAATGGAATTACTTTCGATGGATAAGACCTTCCTTTCTCGCTATGTAAACGATGGTTTTAGTGGCGGCGAAAAGAAGCGATTGGAGATTTTACAGATGCTATTGCTGCAACCTAAACTTGCTATTCTAGATGAGACTGATTCCGGTTTGGATATCGATGCTCTCAAAGTAGTGTCAGAGGGGATAAACAGTATGCCTAGCCAAACATCTAGTCTGATAATTACTCATTACCAACGTCTACTCGACTACGTCAAACCTGATTTTGTCCATGCTATGATTGATGGTAACTTCGTCAAATCAGGTGGTCCAGAACTGGCGATAGAACTGGAAGAAAAAGGCTATGACTGGCTTGAAGTCTAACTATAGGTTGTGAAATGATGAATGATGATGCACAAGATGCTGTCGGCGATTACAGATATGGTTTTCATGACCCGGAAGATTCTACTATCCGTTTCGATAAGGGTTTGACCGAACAAGTAGTTCGTGATATTTCCGAGTTGAAGAATGAGCCGGAATGGATGACAGATATCCGTGTCAAGGCTTACCGACACTTCGCGGAAAGAGTGATGCCCGATTGGGGTAATTGCGAGATGCTTAATGCCATCGACTTTGATGCAATCACTTATTTCCTACGTTCAAGCAAAGGCACTGAAAGCGATTGGGATGATGTACCAGAAGCTATCAAGAACACCTTCGACCGATTGGGAATACCAGAGGCAGAGCAAAAATGGCTGGGTGGTGTAACCGCACAATATGAATCCGAAGCAGTTTATCACTCGTTAAGAGATGACTTAGAACAGCAAGGGGTTCTATTCTTCGATATGGACTCTGGTCTGCGTGAACATCCTGAAATTGTCAAGAAATATTTCTGTAGTGTTGTGCCTTATTCCGATAATAAATTTGCTGCACTCAATACTGCCGTATGGTCTGGTGGATCATTCATCTATGTGCCAAAAGGGGTTCATGTCGAGATGCCGATTCAGGCTTATTTCCGCATCAATGCCAAGAACATGGGGCAATTTGAGCGTACTCTAATCATTGCTGATGAAGGTAGTTCAATCCATTATGTCGAAGGCTGTACTGCTCCAACATATTCTACTGAAAGTCTTCATTCAGCCGTCGTTGAATTGATTGCAATGGAAGGCGCAACAATCCGTTATTCTACCGTGCAAAACTGGTCGGTCAACGTTTACAATTTGGTGACCAAGCGTGGAATAGCGCACAAAAATTCTACCATTGAATGGGTTGACGGAAATATCGGTTCTAAACTGACTATGAAATATCCCGCTGTTATTCTAAAGGGTGAGGGATCTCATGCAGAGGTCATTTCAGTTGCTTATTCAGGTTCGGGTCAGCATCAAGACGCTGGAGCAAAAATTCATCATCTAGCCAGTAACACTACTTCGAGAATCCTCTCGAAATCGATATGTAAGAACGGTGGTCGATCATCCTACCGTGGACTTCTACAGGTTTCACCAAAGGCACAGAATTGTCGTTCAAAAATTGTCTGTGATGCTCTTGTCCTAGATGAGGATAGCCAATCAGACACCTATCCAACCATGGAGGTCGCAAATTCCAGCGCTGATCTTGAGCATGAAGCGAGTGTTTCCAAAGTCAGCAGTGACCAATTATTCTATCTGATGTGTCGAGGACACTCCGAAGATGAAGCCATGGGATTGATAGTCAATGGTTTCTTTGAGCCCTTTACTCGTGAATTGCCAATGGAATATGCGGTTGAACTAAATCGATTATTACAATTGGAGATGGAGGGGTCAATCGGGTGAGCACCTATCTTGAGATCCCTATTCCACCATCTTCAGATCACCTTTGGCGCTATACGCCATGGAAGCGGGTTCATCCAAGTGCAGTGAACACCATCCCCGATGCACAACCACTAACCATTAGTGGTGGCGATTTATTCAAGGCTGTTATCACAGATAGCGATGAGATTGCTAGAAGTTTCATTCATAGTATCGCCCAATGCCAAGAATTAGTGCTCGCTGATGAAGATTTGGTAATCGATGTCAAATCATCGGGCCACGTCGCAGCAGGGGAGTTGAAAATTGTCGCTAAAGGTCATAATACGCTGGTCATCAATCTCATGGGCGAAGCAAGTTGGGCTGGATTGAGAATAGTTGGTGAAGTATTACCAGCCTCATCTCTTTCAATCGCATTGATCAACGAACTCTCAAGCGAATCACGATTACTAAGAGTCGAGGATTGGGTTGTTGGTAAAGATGCAAGTTTAGAATTTTCTACTCTTTCAGCAGGGGGTAGTTATTGCAAGACTGATATTCGAGTTAATCTAACTGCTAAGGGTAGTGAGTGTCGTGGTTCAGTTGCGATTCACGGTACTGGAAAACGCCATGATGATCATCATTTTGAGATAAGTCATGCAGCGGGATACACTACGTCAGGTTTGGTGATGCATGCTGCCTGTGATGACAAATCTCGGTCAATCGGCACTGGCCTTTTGAAGATAGAAACCAATTGTGATGGCAGTAATGCTGGTCAAATTTTCCGCAATCTATTACTTTCAGAAAAATCTAGAGCGGAATCGATTCCAGAACTAGAGGTTCTTTCAGATGATGTCAAAGCAGCACATGGTGCTGCTAGTGCTCCGGTTTCAGCTGAACAATTACACTATCTGATGAGTCGAGGTTTAACAAAAAGCGCTGCCGAAGCACTAATTGTTGAAGGGTTTTTGATGGATGCATTCAAAGATATACGCAACAAGAAAGTAGTTGCTGCAATGCGCAATGCCTTGCTATTGCATCTGGATTGTCTGGTGATTTGAATGTCGATACGTGATGATTTCCCTATCCTTAATCGGAAGGTCAATGGGGAGTCATTGGTATATCTAGACAATGCGGCAACCACACAAAAACCACAGATTGTAATCACGGCGATGAATGATTATTATCAGAATTCAAATGCCAATGTCCACCGTGCGGTCCACACTCTGGCTGGAGAAGCGACCGAGGGCTATGAAGCCTGCAGAAACGAATTGAAGAATTGGTTCAACGCCGGGCGGGTGATAATTACCAGCGGTACTACAGAATCGATCAACCTTGTCGCCCATGCCTGGGCTAGAGCTAATCTCGTGGCAGGTGATGCAGTAATTCTAACGGAGATGGAGCATCATAGTGATATCGTGCCGTGGCAATTACTTGCTCAAGATATTGGAATAGAGTTGCGGTTTGTTTCTCTTAATGAAGATTTAACTCTTGATCTAGATGCATTTGAGGCCTCGCTTGTGGGAGCAAAACTCGTTGCCTGTGTTCACACTAGTAACGTATTGGGAATCCGTAACCCAATCGAGAAAATAATCAAAATGTCACATGCGAATGGAGCGAAGGTTCTACTAGATTCTGCGCAGGCAGTTCCCCATGAAAAAATTGATTTCAAGGATTTAGATGCAGATTTCCTTGCATGTAGCGCTCATAAAATGTGTGGTCCTACCGGTATTGGCTGTCTGCTGGTAAAAGAAGATTCATTTAATCAAATGCAGCCATTTATGGGTGGCGGTGATATGATTCAAACCGTTACTATCAGTGGCTCAACCTACCAAGAAAACGAACACAAATTCGAAGCAGGAACTCCCCGGATTGCAGAAGGTGTAGGTTGGGCTGCCGCTCTAAAGTGGCTCAGCAAAATCGATTTGCATAGCGAACATCTTCGCCTTTTGGAAATTGCTCGTTGGACAGCACAACAAATCAAGGACATCCCAGGGATGACGGTTTTCGGCCGGCATGCTGATGGTGATTCAGCGGTAGTCTCTTTCATTCACGATAGCGTTCATCCTGAAGACATGGCACGACTTCTAGATGCCAGAGGAATCGCTATCAGAACAGGACATCATTGTGCTCAACCATTGATGCAAAGGCTGGGTGTTGAAGGAACTATGCGAGTCTCATTCTACCTTTACAATAACCAAGCAGAAGCAGAATTATTGATTGAAACCATGAAAGGAATAGTGGAGAGGTTTTCATGACCTGGCCACCTGCTTTACAAGAGGTCATCGATGAGTTTTCTGAGATTGAAGATGCGATGGAGCGTCTTGAGGTCCTGATGGATTTTGCCGAGGAAGTCGATGAATTGTCAGAAGAAGAATGGAGTGATGAAAACCTCGTCAAAGGTTGCCAATCAAGAGCCCACGTGGTGCTTGAAAAACGTGATAATACCATCTGGATGCGAGCAGCAGCCGATTCAAAGATGGTACAGGGTTTGATGGGGATCTTGACTATTGCTGTAAATGGTGGAACGGTAGAGCAGGTGCTTGAATTGACACCTGATTTTGTCCTTGAGATGAAGGTTCTGAATACTCTGACTCCTAGTAGATCTAATGGTTTTCGAACCATGTTTGATATGATTCAAAAAACAGTAAAGGAGATGAAATAATGGTTGATGAACAAATGGTAATGACTGCACTATTCGAGGTAGAAGACCCCGAATTGAAGATTTCGATTGTAGATTTAGGCCTCGTTTATGCGGTTAGAATCGAACAAAAAGAAGGTGAATGTCACGCTGAGGTAGACCTCACTCTAACTAGTCCTGGTTGCCCTGCAGCGCCGGAGATAATGGCAGCAGCACACCGAGCAGCCCTGTCCGCAGAAGGTCTAGATAGTGTTCACATCAACTTGGTATGGACTCCAAGATGGGATCCAAAAATCCACGCTAGTGAAGATGCTCGCATGGATATGGGCATCTGGGATTAAATATTCATTTAATCCGATTAACGACGGACTATGATAGTTAGAATATCTCCGTCTTTTAGGGGATGATCAAGTCCAACCCTCTGCCAATCGAATTTAGCAGAAGGTCCTTTTACGCGTGAAAAGCGGAATTTGCGCACGAAATCCCGATGCAATCTATTGCAGATCATCTCAACTGTCGAATCATCCTTTACAATCATCGGCTCAACCATATCGGCTTCTTGCCCCTGGGGTTTGAGGAAAACACGCATAAAGCCGAGATTATCATAGATGAAATCTTTCAAATTATCGAGACCAATATCCTTGAATGCAGATATTCTCATAATTGGCCATTCTGGCGGCAATACCCCTTCGATATTCGTTATTTGTTCCTCGGTAGCGATGTCGATTTTATTTATCGCTACTACTGAGCGAGAGTAGACACATGTGCCTGCGAGGATATCGACGATTTGGTCGGGAGTGACATCTGTTCGCAAGGTGACAATTGCGCTGGTATAACCAAAACTCCGTATGATATCGGCTATCTCTTCATCTTCAAGATGGGTTTGCTCGACAGTGCTTCTGACATCGATTCCGCCGCGTAGAGTGCGTGAAATGAAGACTGGGGGTCTTTTCTGGTTCAAGCGCATGCCCGCATTTTCTAATTCACGGTGGAGAATCGAGAAATGTGCTTCTTGGAAGGGATCGACGATGTAGAGAACCATGTCACAAGATCGAATTACTCCAAGAATCTCCTTACCTCTTCCTCTGCCTTCTGCAGCCCCTTTAATCAGTCCCGGTAGATCGAGAATCTGGATTTTCGCACCTTTGTGCTCCATTAGTCCAGGGATACAGGTAAGAGTGGTAAATGCGAAACTACCGGTTTCAGATTTAGCATCGGTTACCTTTGAGATTAGTGTGGATTTCCCAACACTCGGGAATCCCACTAGGGCTACCGATGCATCACCGGATTTTCTAACTTCAAAACCTTTAGCAGGACCGGCTGATTTAGCTGAAGCAGCAACCTTTTCTTCTTTGTTTTTGAGTTGGGCGATCTTGGCTTTGAGTTTACCAATATGAGCATTTGTCGCCTTGTTTTTTTGAGTTTTATAAATCTCATCATAGAGGGCTTGAATCTGCTCCTTGATGGTCGCCATCGTTAGCCCTCATTCCACTCGGGCAGAAGGATGCTCTTGAATGCTGCCGCTGCTCTCGGCTGTGCGTGAAGAATCCGGAACTGTTGCCATTGTGGCAAGTCTCGAACAGATGTTGCAGAAATATGAGCCATTTATGGGGGTGACCATAGATGAGGAGGGATATTATCGTCTTTACACACCAACTCGAAGACCATTCATCGCAGTCGCTATTCAAAAAAACACGTTGGTATCTATTCTATGCCAATTTTCGATAATCTCTCTCTTATCGGGAAATTAAGTGAACGTATAATCGGCAAGACACGTATCGGTTTTCGTACAGATTACGACCCTCTCTTAGGAGAGATTCCAGCATATTTCCAACGCTGCTTTCAGCATTGTGTGTTTAATGATCAGGTGCCGATGCACTGAAACCGAGGCTGGGTTTGCCGTGACTATGGCCATAGAGATGCAACTTCATCTGCTCGATGAAAAGGCCCTCGAAAAGTTGCTAAATATGGATTGGAATGAACTGGTTAGTGGGCTGGAGAATGGCACCTTGCGTGATATCAGACCAGGGGAAGACAAGCGCTTACATCGGGCTTTTGATATCGATTGTGAAGCTGAGATTCTCGATAGAATGAGTGAGATAGAGGGCCAAGGAATAGTAAAAGCGGTCCTGAGAAAAAACAGATCACATGATTTACTTCTTAATTTGATGCAATATGCAAGTCCTGGCTATTGGGAGGCTTGGGAAGGTCGCTGTTTCATTTATCTTGAAAATGCCATTGGTAGAGAGATTGCCGATGTTGATGAGATGTATCTCAGTGAGTTATGGCATGAGGTTCGTAAAGGCTTAGCACAAATGACAGAGAATGAATATTCACAGAAGGTTTGTAACGATTGGATGGAGCGTCGCAAAGCACTGGGTGAGACACTTGAAGAAAAACAAGATCCACGTATAATTCCCACTTTTGAAGCTCATGATCGAACTAGTAGAACTTTGCATCAGGCAATCAACAGCGAAGGATTCGTGCAGATAGTCGGCCGAGAGCACCTACCCGCAGCTGATTGGGGCCATGAAGAGTGGAACCTTCGCAATCTATTACAAGCGTCGGATTGAAGAATGAGTTGCTTCTGGGTTATTCAATGTCAGACGATGTGGTCTCTGAGGAGGTCGTTGATGAGGAACTCCTCGCACAGCAATCCGAAAGTTCAGATGATGAGGAAGTAGTCGTCGAAGAAGAGCCAATTGATCCTCTAGTCGAAGCACTTACTAGAGCCGAAAAAGCCGAAAAAGAGATTTTATATCGTGATGCTGAGATTCAGAATGTGCGCAAGCGTATGATGGCTGAAAAGGCAACATCTATCGTCTATGGGACGCTTCCTCTAGCACGAAGAATGCTGACAATTCTAGCCGATATCGACCGAGCGTTAGCAGTTGGAGAAGATGAAGCATTGAGATTGATCCGTACAAAGATGTGGACTGAATTATGTGCAGACGGCGTCGCTAAAATCGAAGCAAAGGGCTTGGTATTTGACCCGGTTAAGATGGAAGCTATTACCACGATTCCATCTTCAGATGATTATCCACCTCACACTGTAGTTGAGGTTTTAGAAGCTGGCTTCACATTCAAAGAGCGGGTTATTTTTGCCAGTAAAGTCGTAGTCGCTAGTGAGTGACTAGATGCTTGAGCTACGTTTTCCCCATTTGACGAAGCGGTAACAAGCCATACCTATTAGCAGGCCACAAATGGCTGATATAATCATCAAAAACGTACTGCTATTATCTATTTCAGTTGCACTAGCGATAGTGAACAATAAAAGCACTGACGAAATAAATCCAAGTCCACCGGCAAGACCAATTCCGGTTAGATAGATTATTCCCTGCTTTAGGAGACCCACGTAGAGATGTAGGCTAGGTCAGTTATCAATGTTCACCCTGTATAGGGTCGCTGACCAGCAATTTGTGATAGTCTGTAAATGCCATCATACTCAATTAGCCACTCAATTACAGCATCTGGTAGCATTTTTGCCATCACTTCTCGTAATGCTTCATCATCACCGACGGTAGAAAGCATGGTCAAAGTTTGACGAATACGCCATCCTTCAAGTCTTTCCCTATCATGTAATTCAACAAAATCAACTTCAAAACCATCTGTGCGGTATAATTCAGCAGTCGCTTCATCAGAGGTGACCAAAACCCCTTCTCCATGGACCTTTTTAGCATGTTCTACCCAATTAGGTGGGTCGTTAATGTCGTCGATCAATACGATTTCAGCAGTTCTATTGCCTAGCCATGCTTGTAACATTTGCTTGCGTTCTTCCCCGGTCCATGGATTGTTTTCTTCATGACCAAGTTGAGCGCTACCTATTGCAATAGTCGTATCTCCTCGGGCTAGAGCGTGTTCAAGTATAGTGATATGACCGTTGTGGAGAGGTTGAAACCTGCCCAAAACTATGTTCATGGAATCACCTGAAATATGACTCAACATCAACTTTGGCTAAATCATGGCCACAATCTCGAAAGCACTGTAACATCCTTTGACAACCCTCTATCATCTCGGGAATAGGAGTTTCACCCATGCTGCCGATTCTGAACATCTTGCCCTTGAGATGGTCTTGTGCCCCAATTACGTAAGTACGGTATTCATCCTGCAGCTTTTTCCGCCAGGAATCGTCGATACCCTCTGGATACAAGATAGCAGTTACTGTATCTGAACGTCCTTCTACATCTGCTAATAATTCGAATCCGAGGTCAGAGAATAAATTGCGAACACCATTTGCCATCAGAGCACAACGTGCAATTCTTTCATCCAGTCCTTCAGTGCGCAGGTTGTCTAGTGCAGCAGCCCAGCCCATAGAAGCATTGATGGCAGGAGTCCACGGTGTTTGGTCGTCAGCTCCTTTCTTCAATGCTGCCTGCAAATCGAGATAATATGCTGGATTACTCTGGCCGGAATTACGGATTTCACCACAACGGTCAATGAATTGATTATTGATAGCAATCGCCGCTATTCCACTAGGTCCAGCAGTACATTTCTGTGCCCCGACCACCGCTGCTTCGACTGACCACTTTTCTAATTCTACCTCGATACCGCCGACACTGGTAATACCGTCTAGGATGAGTGCAACTGAGTATTTTCTACAAAGTTCAGCGATGGCATCAGCGTCTTGGGTAATTCCAGAACTAGTTTCATTGTGGCAGATAAGCACGGCTTCAAATCCACCTTTGGAAAGCAAACTTTCCATGTGTTCATGATCAAATGTACGACCCCATTCCCCATTCAGATGTTCGACTTGGCAATAACTGCCGCAGATCTGTGCTACCCTTTCACCAAACTTGCCATTTGTCGGAACTAGAACTCGATCATTCGGCCGGAATCGGTTAGCGATAATCATCTCCATAGCAGCGGTTCCACTGCCTGAAACTACGACTACCTTGTAGTCATCATCTCCACTCCAAGATTCGGTTCCAGAATCCGGTAGTGATGGACTAAGGCCAAATGCGACGCGTAAACCGCTGTTTAAACGTGCCATGATAGCGCGATATTCACTTCCCCTTGAGGTGATGGTTGGATGAGACATTGCGGTTAGACAATTCACTGCCATTCGCGTTGGTCCGGGAACCAAAAAGCAATCATCAATGACACTCATATCCGCTTCTGGTCGCGTCTGGACAATGAACCTATGTGAGGGTGAGGCTGAAGAGCAGAACCTCTCAGGGTCATTCATGCTGCGCATTGGTCTTGCTATGTTACAGGGTGCTCGTTATGAGCATGCTGAAGCATTGCGCGGTGCTGCAAAGGAATTAGGAATCTCACTCGAGATTGTTGATTTAAGGCGCAGTGACCAAGTTTCTCGTTTAGATGGAGTGGTATTACCTGGCGGGGAATCTACTGCAATGAAATTAGCATCCAGTTCTGAGATGCTTTATGAGGCACTCTGGAGTGAGATAGAACAAACGGATTTACCGGTATTAGCCACTTGTGCTGGGGCGATCTTGCTCTGTGAAAATAATTTACTATCTGCCAGCATAGACCGTAATTCCTACGGTCGTCAAATCGACTCTTTCCAAGCACCACTGCAGGTTGATATGGAGATTTCTGTATTGGATTCTCTCGAGGCAACTGAACATTCTAGGGATGAATATGGCCATAAACCGCTGATGGTTTGGCATGAAGCAGAACCTGAGTCGGAAGACTTTCCAGGAGTATTTATCCGAGCACCGCGATTTATTTCATTCGAATGTAAAGCGGTGGTTTTTCTTAAAGATGAAACTGTAGGTGTATTGGAAAAGAATCGTCTAGCCCTGACATTCCACCCAGAACTGACTCGCGATCACAGATTTCATCGCTGGTTATTACAAAGAGCAGGTGAAAGAAGATGAGTCTAAATTTAACCATGGCTAGTGAAGTTCTTCCACCTGAAGAAGGAGAAGCAGAAGGTTGTATTCAATGCCAGAAAGGATCTAAAATGGTATTATTTGTAACCGGTCGTTGTCATTGGGGTTGTGATTATTGTCCACTTTCCGACAATCGTCGTGAAACGCCTGATATGTTTGCCAATGAACGCCGCTGTTCGAATTGGGAAGAGGTGATTGAGGAAGCCAGAGCAATGCGCGCTACCGGGACTGGTATTACTGGTGGCGACCCGATGCTTGATTTCGAGAAGACCGTCGAAGCGGTTCAGGTTCTCAAAAAGGAGATGGGTGCTGACCACCATATCCACTGTTATACCTCGATACCAATGGGTGCCGAGAAAGCCAAACAATTAGCACTAGCCGGACTCGATGAAATTCGCTTCCATCTGCTTGACCTCACCATGGACCGCTACCTAGAGTCTATTGAAAGTGGAGTTGAGCATGGCATGGAAGTCGGTGTTGAATTACCAGTCGAGCCAGATAAGGAGTCACAATTATTCGCCTTACTAGAACAATTGGAAAACAGTCCAGTATCTTTTCTCAATCTCAACGAATTGGAGATAACCATCGGTAATCAAGAAAATATGGATGTCAGAGGTTTTAATTTGGCCGGGGGGATTACCGCTGCTGCTGAAGGTAGTGCTGAATTAGCCCTTCGCTTGAAAGATTCCTGTGTCGATAAGCGCCTAAATGTGAAATTCTGCACTTCCAAATACAAAGATGCAGGGCAATTGCGCAATCGTTTTCGCCGTAGAGGTCTAGCCACTTTGCGACCTTATGAAATTCTCAGTGATGATGACACTATCGTATTCGGTGCGGTATTAACAACCGCAGAACACGGCGCAGATGAGTTTGCGGAATTACAAGGTGAACTCAATCTCACCGACGGTTGGATACGGTATAATGATACGTCTCAGCGCATCGAAATACCTCTCTCTCTAGCCGAGAACCTGGCTGAACACCTAGAGGTTGCTGTAGTCATGGTTGAGGTTCATCCCACTCATAATCGACTCGAGGTTGGAATGGTTCATCTCAATTCTTATCGTTAGGTCATATTCAAATCCGATATGTCCTACCATCGGACATGCAGGCACCAATTTCAACTGAAGGAGGGGATGAGGTTAAGCCACCGCTTGTCGAGAGGATTCAAAGCCGATTTGGTATTGATTTTTCAGTATTCAAAGAAGCGGTAACTTGGAAGGGATTCTTGATAGGTATTGTAATGTTCAGCGTTATTGGCTATTCAGGTCTGTCCATTTTTGGTCTTGCATCTGACTCCTATGGCGTCGACCGTTCATCTGCAAGATTGGCACCAGATTTTGAAATGCAAACTTTTAATCGCAGTAATTTCGAACAAAATCTGACTAATGACACAGGGTGGTTTCAACTTTCTGATCATCTTGGTAAAGTTGTGATACTTGATTTCATGGCCATAGATTGTGCGAATTGTCATTACGTGCAAGAGCATATCGATATTCGTAAATCACAATGGGAAAGCCTAGGTGGTGACCACGAAGTGGTTTTGGTTTCAATCGGCTCATGGTATTCATATGAGAGCCTTTCAGATCTCAATCAAACCTTTGGCGTGAGTGGGAGTGACAGAGAAATGACCTGGTTGGTCGGAACTGGAACTCCACAATCGATTATTGTAAACGAAAGCACAGGAGAAAGAGGTGACATGGTCGAGTACTATAGTGCCCAAGCTTTACCGGTCGTCTTTGTGATTGATCATGAGGGTTATGTTGTGGCAAAAGAGGCAACAGGTACTCCTTTAGATGGCTGGAACTCCTTTGATTCAGCAGTTGAGAAAGCCAATGCTGGTGCGGCTGAAGAGTTGAGGTTTTCATTGAAGAAAATAGACCGCTCTGCGAGTGGAATATTTGTAATGGGTTTACTTCTAGGAGTTTTAGTCTACTTTTCTCCTTGTGCTTTCCCAATCTTGCCAGGATATATTTCGTATTATATCGGTTTGTCACAACGTGAAGATGAATTATTAGAGGCTGGTAAAATAACTTCCAAAATGCCTCATCATAGCCTGCTTGGAGGGTTAGCAGCATTAGGCCAACTAACCTTCTTTGCCATTATCGGAGTTATAGTGATAGGCTTGGGGCAATTCGTTAATTTATCTGGAACATTACATTATTTTGCCCTCTTCATAGCGGTCCTTTTATTCGTTCTCGGTGCCTTCATGTTAACTGGGGGGACTGCTCATTTACTCGGTTTTGTCCAACGTTTGGTCGATCGCTGGTCGACCACTGAGATGGATGAAAAGTTCACGCCAAAGCGTAACATGTATCTATGGGGGGTCGGTTATTCCGCTGCTAGTATCGATTGTACCGCTGCTGCAGTAATTCCATTCATTGGCTATCTTGCAATCGTTGGTGGATCTGCTACTTGGACTGGTTTAGCAGGAATCATGTTGTCGATTAGCGTATTGATGATTGCAGTAACTACAATCGTCGGGATGGGACAACAGAGATTCATCAACATCTTGAGAAGGTCGACCAATCTGATCAAAGTTACCGGCTCATGGATGATGATGTTTGCAGGTTTAGGCTTGATAATCTATCTGACACAACCTGAATTGATCGCATCACTCGTCGCTTGAATCACTGGGCAGTAATTCAATCCATTTCGAATTTGTTGTAGCATTTAATGCTGGAATGAAAAGCCAAAACCATGCTATTAATGCGACTATTATCCCAGTCACCAAGTCGAAAATGAAGTGCTGCTTCGTTGTTAATATCGATATGCATAATCCAACCCACGCACTCCATACAAAAACCTCCTTGATTCCATAGATTATTTTCCAGCGTCGCAATATCAATACGATTAGCAGACTTTGAACCACATGCAAACTAGGCCATGCATTCCATGGATTGTCCGTTGAATGCATGAAATCCCCATACCAGAATCCCCAGAACCCTTCTCCAGATCTTACTTCGAAAGGTATGTGGTCTCGGATATGTATCTCGGTTGGTAAGAAGATGAAGATGAGACAAATAATCCAAGTCAGGATGAATAGGCATTGATGAAATGCAAACATCTCTCTAACTGTTGCATCATTTTTACGTCCAAACCAAGCAGCAGCTGGATAATAGAGGTAAAGTGAGGCATAGATGATGAAAGTCCACGCGATGAAAGGAACTTTTTCATCCATACTTGTTACTGGGTCAAATGCAGACCAAGATATTGCATTCATCAGATGGTTGATGAAAGTATAGGGCAAAGCCATAGCCACGAAAAGAACTACCATTGTCTCAACAAAAAGACGTGGTTGTTTCCGTATCGTCCAATGTCTGCGCCAGATGCGCCAAGGTGAATCAAACAATTAATCACCCATTCATGCCAAGTTCTTGCCACATTTTGGGCAAGCACTCCATCCTGGTTGAATAACCAATCCGCAGCAGTTGTTGGGAGGAGGTGGGGGCTGACTCTTTGCGGTTGGGCTAGAACTGTATTGACTTCCACCTTCGGTGCCATCGCCATCGATTGCCTTTTGTGCCGTTTGTTGCTTAAAGAATTCCTGCATCACTTCTGGTGTAAGTGCTCCAGCTTCTTTCGCCATCTCCATCATTTTCATTTGCATGTCATTTTGGTGATCCATACGTTGATTTTGGTGATCCTGCATCTGTCCGACTCTAGCCGTTTTTTTGGCTTGAACCTGTTCAAACATAGCCATTGCTTGGTCGACCTTTGCTTGCTTCTTGTCCTGATCGAGACCATGAAGGGTTTCGACCTTCTCTAATTCGAGATCTTGCAATGCCTTATCTCGCTTGAACTCAGCTTGCCAGTGTGCTTCTCTTTTACGTAAATCCTTCAATTCTGATTCCATCTCGACAGTGACTTTACCAGCAGCTTGAGCACGTGCAATACTAACTTCCATCTCGATTCTAGCAAGAGCGCTTATCTCCTGCTGGTGGAACATGTGGGCTGCATGCTCAGCATTTACTGATTCGCCTGCAGCGATAGCCGCTTGTCTTGCTCGGTGTTGGTCGACCAGTTCCATGTCTGTTGGATTGGTAATTGCAAATGCCTTGAGTAAAGTGAATCCCATATTTGATAATAGGTTCCTCATCTCCATCTCTGCGGTCATCTCTAGGCGTTCTTGAAACAATGAACCTCTGAGATCATCTGTGCCATTACAAGCGGCGACACATGGTTGAATTACCTTGTTAAGCAATTCAGTTTGAATAATTGCTGTAACATCATTGCGGCGTAGAATCGGTGCTCGATTGGCAAAGATATTGAGTAACTTAGGCAAGTCATCCTTAGCGATTTTGAGTCGTAGGTTAGCATGACCCTTAGCCATCTGTCCATCGCTCATTGCTGCCTCAAATGGCACCATGTAATCCATGGGGCCGGTCATAGCGAATAGCAATCGGCGATCAGTGGCAGTGACACCCATCTGCTCACCAAACCAGCGACCAAAGCCACCGGCAAGGTTCTTGACAACGGTCTCGGAAAGAATATCTCCGATTCGACCATCCATTATCATGGCCATCGCTTCATTTGGTTTTATGATCACCTGTTGGGTGGAAAATGTCTTTATTTTGTCTGCATTCACCAGTCGGGCGATGATGTTTGGTTCATCTCTCCATCTATAATCAGCCATGATATCACTTCTTTTTCTTCTGTTTTAACCCGGACAGAATAACCGTTCTTGCACCAAAGAAACCTCGACACGAGGACATCTTCTGGGTGGTGTGACGTAGTATTTGCAATAATTCTCCCTCACCTGTAGCCAGACTGTGTTCGGCACTATTGGCCAAGTTGACAGCGGCTGTAATCATCTCGATTACTTCGTGGTCGTGTTTGACCAATTTTTTGAGGTCGCCACCTGAGGTTGAGCGTTGACCTGAGAGGAAAGCATGGTCCATGCCAGTAGAAGACTTGTCAACATCATTGGCCAGCATGTCGCACTCTTCCATGCATTTCTTTGCGGCTCTTGCACTAGTGATATCATTGTCCTGGAAGCAAACATCATGCACATTTTGCATGTGACTACGCACTCTGCCTCCTGCTCTGATTATTTCATCGCGAATTATTTGGTCAGTGTGCTTTCTCTTACCCTTAGAATATCCTGAATAACCGGTTAAGATCAATTGGATACCCCTAACATAAGGCAAAACATCTAGTGGTGTGCCTATCATTGGTCTGCCTCAACAGTGATACAACGTGCTTGTTATTCACCCTTTGGCTCATATTATCACATTGTCATTATATTTTTTGAGAATGATTCAGCCTCTTTGATATTGTGTGTTACTAGAACGGCAGTTGTTCCTCTTGAACCTAGTAAGGCGATGGTATCGTTGAGCAATCGACTGCGTAATTCCTCATCGACTGCGGAAAACGGCTCATCGAGAAGTAGAATTTTCGGCTCGGCTAGCAGTGCTCTTGCAAGGGCGACACGTTGTGCTTCCCCACCGGATAGTTTCTCACATCTTCTATCTGCAAACCCATCTAGGCCAACTTCCTTGAGAGCAGAATGAACATCTGCATCTCGCTTGCCAAGGCGGAGATTACCTGCGACGTCGAGGTGATGATAGAGAACTGGTTTTTGGAAAAGCAAACCTATTCCTCTCTTCTCAGGAGGTATATTTGTGACCTCGATGTCGTCGAGATATATTTTACCATCCTGCAAATCTTCTAGTCCAGCAATACACCGCAACAATGTGGTTTTACCACATCCGGATGGGCCGGTAATTGACATTCTCTCGCCTGTCGCTAAATTCAAATCAAGCCCCTCAAATAGAATCCGTTCAAATGATTTACCAGCACCCTCAACCCTTAGCATCAAAACATCCCTCCATCACCATCTGGTCTGAATCTTTCTGCGACCAAGAACAAGATCAAGGTGGTCAGCATCAATAGGCTTGCAGCTGCCATCGCAGTGGGCTTGACTAATGGATCGAAACCAGGACGTGTCATCAACTGGTCGACCAATACAGGTAATGTGTCCCAAGCACCGGTACGGACAAGTATCCAAGATGCTCCAAATTCTCCCATCGACATGGCTATGGCAATTATTCCGGCGACGATTAACGGCCCACGTAATAGTGGCATGCGAATCTTGGTTAATATCTGCCATCGATTCATGGCCAATACCTGAGCATTCTCGATTAACTCTGGATCTTGACGTCTCATTGCTGGTAGCAGTAAACGGACAACAAAGGGTGTTGACAGCATAATATGCGGTATTGCAGGCATCCACCACATCGTAAAGAATACCGTTGAGATTCTGATTATCCCGAGCAATATGCCCAGACCCAGCATCACTCCTGATATGGCCAATGGTAACATGGTCAAGATATCTAGCGGTTTGGCCCAATAAGAGCCCCTCTTTTCAAGCAGGTGAATGCCTGAGGATAGTGACCATCCAAGTGGTAAAGAAATCACTAGGGTGAGGATGGCATAACCAAGTGAATTCTGCAGAGCATCGATGATTGAGATATACGCATAATCTCCTGAAATTGCGCTTTGCCACCCTTCTAAGGTCCAGCGATGTGAAATCACAGGGCCGCGTTCGGCAACACGCAACGATGAACGTATAACGGCCATAAGCGGACTTAGGCAGAAGAGAAGTGCCGGAATCAGTACTAGCCATCCCGTTCTTCCTTTCTTACGAGAATGAGATTCGCTTACCTCTGCTATTGTTCTACTGCGTTTTGCCTGTAGCGCAGATAATAGCCACAGGGCTAAAATCAGAACAAGAAATTGAATGGTCGAACTAGCAAGGACCAGTTCGTTGGAATATATCTGATAATTTTCAATTCCAGCAGCCCCACCTACATCGGCCATAACCGTCTCGAGTGTGGCATTGCTAGGAGTCATCCATCTTACCATAGCGAACGATGTAAATGAGAATACAAATGTCAATACCGCCGCACAAAGAATCGAAGGGAACATCAAAGGAATCCAGAAACATCGTAGCCGGCCCCATCGACTATTGCCGGCAGGTAATAGACGCAATTGTTCTTCCATTCTCGGATCGAGATTGGATATGACTGGGTCGACGAAACGAATGACTAGAGCGATATTAAACCAAGCGTGAGCGAATAATAATGAAACAAGGTAGGTGGATCTTTCTCCCCGTAAATCAAAACCATCACTACCTAAAATAGCCATGAATCCCATTGCAGCAACAATTGCAGGAGTGACAAATGGTAGGGTTAACAAGGCGCGCATTAGACGAATTCTTGGCCAATGATACCGACCTAATTGCCAGGCGATTGGAATTCCTATTGCCAAGGTGAGTGCTGTTGAAAGCAAGGCTTGAAGAAATGTGAAGCCAATTGCATCTTGAGAAAGATAGTGCTCGTCTAAAGATGAAAAAACCTGCCACGGCATTTTGCCAGAAACATAGATCAGACGATCGAGTGCGAGCAATAAAGGGATTATCACCAGAGCTGAAAAAAGAAAGAAGGGTAAGGCCACTTCAATATTCTCGAATTTTCTTTTCAAACCATTGCAGCCTCCCAAGCTGCAAGCCATGAATCCATGTTCTCAGCGATTTCTTCGGGTGAAACCTGTGCATTTAGCGAAGGTAGTTCGGAATGATACAGGTAACCGTTATCTGCAGGTAATCCGCTATCTATCAAAACACTGTACATCGAATTCTCAATTGGCATATTTAGATTAACATCTTCAGTAAGCAGATACTCGATGAATAAATCAGCATATTCAGCATTTGCCGTACCATTGACTACGGTCGCATATTCGACTTGGTGGAAAGATGCCCTATCCAATGTCAGCGAGGTAGAAATCGTGTAATTATCTGCCCAATAGGCTTCTACTCCCGGCGAGTGACAATAGGATACTACGAAATTCGCATCACCTATATGGTCGTCATTCCACACCCCATATCCTCCACTATAGTGAGTTTCGTAAGCCTCGGTCCAGCCGCTGGTTATGATGACATCATTATCCACCATGGCACTCCACCAATCAGTCCAGTTTGTGGTTTCATCATCATCGTTGGCAAAATAGTCAGTGGTTGCAATCATGAATGCTCGACCAGGACTACTGGTTACGGGACTAGGGATAGCAACTTTTCCTTTCCACGCCTCTTCGCTCAGGTTCCATAACGAGGTTGGTACATCTCTTCCTTGACTGCTGTTAATAGAATTTGTATCGTAGTTCAGGCAGATTGAACCTTGGTCGAATGGTACTGCCATCGTTCCATTATAGGGCAGCCATGCCGATTCCATTACATTGGAAATATTTGCACCATGGGATTGAATCACATTTCGATCAATGGCTTGTTGCAAATAGGTGTTGTCTAGTCCCAGTGCTAGGTCTGCTTGGGGTGCTTCTTTGGTTTGTAATAAGTGATTTAGTATTGCACCGGCATCACCTAGTTTTATCATTTCGACTTTGATTCCAGTTTGATTAGTAAATTCCATGATTCGCTCAGAAGTCAAGCCATATATGTCGTATGTGACTATGGTTAGAACTCTTTCAGTAGGGACCTCAACCCCTCTCTCATCAATCATCATTCCCTTGTCATCTATGGCGCCTGTAAGGCAACCGCTAATCGACGCTAAAAACGCAATAAGTGTGACAAGTACAACCTTTGAGTTCATACTTTAGCCTCCATAGTGGTGATGAAGCGATGAGTTCGGTCAACCAATTCAAGAGGGTTATGAGCAAGGATGTAGATACTTGGTTCCCAGCCAAAAGCACCTTCATCGATAATACAATCGACCCTTGTTTCTCCATCAATTACCAATGCTCCCTTTGGAGCTTGCATCATTTCCCATCCCATTTCCTCAATAGTAGAGTTAAGGATGTGTGAATCAACTCCGCCTTTGTTGGTTGGTGCTGCAAGATTGAGAATTGCCATCTTGCTTGAATCTGCTTCACGTGCCCTAATCAATAATCCAGCAAGATGTGTAGAACTACCAAAGGATGGTGTCTCATGATGTCGAAGGCGTCCATTGACTAGTGATATTCGCCCTGGATAAGAAGCAACGCTGGTATTGTCATTGGCATTATCGAGGCATGATGCGATATTCATGCCAACAGCAGGAATCCAATCTCCCATACGGGCAGCGTCGATTCTACTGGTTGCCCATTCTAATCTCTTGAGTAAAGAACGCTCTTCTTGGTCGCTTTCGAGATCCATGCCGGTCAGTGATTTGTCAAATTTGAGGATTTGTCCCGGGCCAAAAGCGATTTCCATGACAAATCTTTGTTTATTCAATTTAACGCCTGGACCAAATTGACGTAATGCCATGGCCAACTCATTGGCCCAACCGTCTACCATCATCTCATCGGAAGTCCCTGCAAGTTCTGGCATTTCACGATTAAATTGCCTAGAAATCGTGGACTGAGTTGTACCCAACATTGCTGCGATTTCTGCTTGTGACCAATCAGCAGCACGTAATTCTCTTGCCAATTGCATGTGCAATCTCTCAAGCCATTTCGAACCATTATCTCCTAGCATGCTTGGCTCTACAGGTTAGGGTTATTCAATATTGCTGAAAACAAATGCAATACGCATCAATGAGTTATTGCGGGTCTAACCTACCAGAATCCGGTGATAGAGCACTCACTTATTGCAGGTGTATTATAAGCCTCATTCAGTGAGTACCATTCAGGTGGCATGATGCGGTATGATACATTCCTCGATGAAGTACTTGTAAAAGTCAAAACCTATCTCGCTGAAGATGGAACTCTTGCCTCCTCTCGGGATTCAAAATCTCTAGCGAAAACCAGTGACCTCAAATTGCCCTTAGAGGGTAGCGATCTGTCCAGTATCCTCGTCGATATCGATGACTATTTGCAAAAATGTGTCAAAACAAATCATCCTAATTTTATGAATCCACTATGGGGTGGACTCAATATTGCGGCATTAGCCGGAGAAATAATCGCTACTCTTACCAATACTTCGATGTATACCTTTGAACTTGCACCTCTTGCAAGTTTAATCGAGCGCTCCATTCTTGAGAGAATGTGTGAGATGGTCGGATTCAGCAATGGCGGTGGCACCCTGACAACCGGTGGTTCGAATGGCAACATGTTGGGAATGTTATGCGCTCGTAGTCGTGGCGAACCACTGAGTCAAAGGAGAGGTATCGATGGCACTAAATTGGCGGTTTATGTTTCGGCAGAGAGTCACTATTCGGTTGAGATGTCGGCAAATGTTCTCGGTATTGGTCTCGATAATGTGATCAAGGTAGGTTGCGATGACGATGGCAGAATGCGACCTGATAAATTGGTAGAGGAAATAGAGAGGTCAATCGCTGAAGGGCAAAGACCCATCTGTGTAATTGCTACATCCGGCACCACGGTACGTGGGGCCTTTGATCCACTTGTGGAACTATCTGAAATCTGTCATAAGAATGAAATCTGGCTCCATGTAGATGCTGCTTGGGGTGGTAGTTGCCTCTTCAGTATCGAACATGCAAAATTGATGGCTGGGGTTGAATTGGCAGACTCAGTTTGTTGGGATGCGCATAAGTTGATGGGTGTTCCCTTGATTTGTTCAGCATTCTTAATCAAGGACCTCTCGCTATTACGTAAGGTTTGCAGTCATGGTGATGCTGCTCACTATCTATTCCATGATGAGACCGAATCGGATGACCTTGGTCGTTTATCATTACAATGTGGCCGTCGAAATGACGCTTTGAAACTCTTCTTTGCTTGGCGAGAGCGCGGCGATTCAGGCTGGGCTAAGATGGTAGATGGCTATATGGAATTAGCCGGTCATTTAGAATCACTCGTTGTCGAGGATCCCCAACTTGAATTGATGTCTTCACGGCAATGGACCAATGTCTGCTTTAGATTCAAGGCCGAAGAAGAAGAAGATGCTTCGGAACTAAATACCGAAATCCGAGAACGCCTAATGCAAAAGGGGAATTATATGATCAGTCGTTCAAACATTGGTGAAGATGTAATCTTACGCCCAGTAATCGCCAATCCTGGAGTGACCAAAGAATCACTCGAAGGTCTGGTAGCCGAGGTTATTGCTCACGGCGAAGATGCCAGAAGAGGCATTCCTTCGGCCTAATTACTCAAAATAGTTATGGCCATCATTGTGCTGGGTAATTTATGAGCAGTATTAGTTGGAAGAAACCACTTACTTGGCATCTCGATTTCTCGAGTGAGGAAAGAACCGAATTAGAACGAGTAGCATTAATCGGTATTTTTGCAACATTAACAGCTTTCTGTGCCCAGTTGGCTTTCATCACACCCTGGACTCCAGTCCCATATACCTTCCAGACATTTGCAGTAATGATGACAGGTGTCTTTCTAAAGCGTAACGATGCATTTTTGTCAGGTTTCATCTATCTGGCAATGGGTGCATTGGGAGCGCCAGTCTTTGCTAAAGGAGGGGCTGAGTTATTCAGTGATGGAGCATTAATCGCCTCAGGTGGCTATCTACTTGCCTTTCCATTCGCTTCCGCTCTAGTCGCTGAAGGATTAGATCGTTCACGTGCTTGCGGATTTGCTGATATCAAGGCGCAATTGATTTGTTGGTTTGTTGCCATGATTCCAGTTTACATGGTTGGAACCCTATGGTTGGCAGAAGCTTACGGTGTATCCTTTTCTCAAGCATTGGAATGGGGAGTGACCCCATTTTTGCTATGGGATGCAATGAAAATCATTCTTTTGGCCTTTGTAACAACAAAAGTTCTATCATTTGCAGCAGATGATTCTGCTGAAGATGAGGAATGAGATTTAGAGCCGAGCACCTCTGGCCTCATCCATGGCAGATGCGATTCCACTACGTACCTCACTCTTTGATGAGCACGTAGCACTTGGTGCAAATATTGTAGATTTCCATGGCTTTGAATTACCTATTTGGTATTCCAGTATCAGTGAAGAGCATCTGGCTTGCCGTAGTAGTGCGGGGCTATTCGATGTGAGTCACATGGGGAGTTTCCGCTTTAGTGGCGTTGGGGTCAAAGAATGGCTGGAGTCTATCGGCACACAAAGGGTAAGTGCGATTTCCTCGGGTCGTTGTGGCTATACTCATTTCCTTACAGATGAAGGATTCATTATCGACGATATGATTTTTGCAATCGTTTCAGAGCAAGAGATTCTCGGCGTTCCTAACGCAAGCATGGTGCCTGTGATGTGGGACTGGTTCAATCAACATCTTACAGAAGGTATCGTAATCGAGGACCTTTCACCTGAAATGAGTATTATTGCCTTACAAGGTCCTGAAGCAAAGAGGATTTGCTGCGAAGTTTTGGGTGATGCCAATCATATTGGACGCTTTGGTTGGTCTAAGATCTCAGAGAATCCATTGCACATCGATGGCTGGATTCAAGGGACTGGATACACAGGTGAAGCGGGATATGAGATATTTGTCGCAAATTCACAGGCTCCAGTGTTATGGCGCACTCTCGTTGAAGCAGGAGCTATACCTGTTGGTTTGGGTGCACGTGATACCTTGAGGCTTGAGAAAGGATATTTGCTTTCAGGGCAGGATTTCGCACCCCCTTCACTTGAGGATGACGATTTCCTTCACCGTGATAGTTGGGAAACCAATGTGCCTTTTGGCCTCGACCTCAATCATGACTTCATCGGTAAAAGTAAGGTTGAATCTCATTCGTCCAGCGATGCTCGCTGGTGGGGATTGAAGCAAGTGGAAAGAGGTCCTTTGCCGAGACCTGGTAAATTAGTGGTCTCGCAAGATGGAGAACCGATTGGTCGTCTGACCTCAGGTGCTCCATCGCCATCTTTGGCCAACGTGGGAATCGGTATGGCTTATCTTTCCGGAGTTAGTGCTGGAGATGAGGTTTTCATCGTTGCATCCGCCAGAAAGACAGTAAAAGCAGTAGTATTACAACCGCCTTTTGTTTGAACGGGAGATGAGTTGTCTTATTTGGGATTATCTTCACGGTAGCCCATGCGCCAAACCCCTGTATTGGTAATTCTGCTGTTGATGTTGCTTTCGCCTTTGGCTTTAAGCATGCAAAATCAGGTCTCAAATAGTGACTTTTCGAGTATAGCAGAACCGCGTACAGATCAACTAAATCCAGCCCAGAATCATGCATTACAGGCTGCTGGCTTTGCACGTGGTACCAACACCAATTGGACCATAGATGGCGGCTCACAAGGCGATGACACAATCTATGAGATTCAGATGGACTCTAATGGTGATGTTATCATCTGTGGGCGTGTTGAAAACGATACTCAATTGGGCACTATCACAATTAGTACTCAAGGCAATGGTGATATCATCATCGCCAAGGTTACCGCTGGTGGCACTTGGGCTTGGGCCACAGTTGTAGGAGCTGCCGAATATGTCGATTCGTGTAGGGGGATTGACATCGGACCTGATGACGAGGTCTATGCTACTGGATACATGCGTAATACAATGGACTTTGGCTCAATAACTGTTTATACTCCTCCTGATGGCTGGGATGGCTGGATTGGTCGAATCGATAGTAACGGCACGTGGGCATGGGCAGAAAGTTTTGGCGGAATGGACATTGATGTGGGCTGGGATATTGCACTCGATTCAAAGGGTAACCTAGCAGTGACTGGCTACTTTCAGAACACATCTACTTTCGGTGCCGCTGGTGAGATTAACTCTCTAAAACTTGATAATGTGTATCGCTACTTTCTAGCTTATTACAACACCTCGGCCGGTGATTTTGATTGGGTCAAGACCTCAAGAGGACTTGGCTATTCTACCGCATTCCAATTGGTAATTGATCAAAGCGATGATTCGATATATACCGCGGGATACAATAATGGTGACGAGGATTATAGCTCAAATAACTCATCTTATCCTGCTGGGACATGGGCAGGGGTTGTGCTAAAATACAATACCCATGGCGATGTAATTTGGCTAAAATCAGTTTCCTCAACCGCCTGTTCTGGTTTCCAACAAAACTGTGGAGTTTACTTCAATAATATTGTACTGCATCCTTCTGGTGGAGTAGTTGTCGGCGGCCATTTCACACAGGATTACATTAAGATAAACGGCCAAAGAGTCAATTCGAAGGGTGGTTGGGACTTATTGGTGATGTACATCGATAGTAACGGTAATGAAGTATGGGCTGAAGATGGCGGTAGCAATGTTGATGAGTCATTAAATGCATTGTCTATCAATCTGAAAGGCCAAGTGCAAATCGGCGGTAGTCAGCAGAAAACCATGAATTTGGGCTATGTACAAGTCAATTACACCAAGTCCACTGTTTATAGTGATTTTTTCATAGCGCAAATCAGTACTAACGGTACTTGGCAATGGGGCAGAAGTAATGGCGGCGGTGAAAGTGATAATGTTGGTGCATTATTGGCTTTACCAGATGGTTCACTTGTTGCTGCTGGTGATTTCAGTGGTACTCTAAATCTCGATAATAGTTATCTTACCGCAACTGGAAGAGATATGTTCATTTGGCACTTTTATCATGATGCTGATGATGATGGAGTGCCGGATTATTCTGATAATTGCATGACGACTGCCAATTTGAATCAATCGAATTACGAAATGGATTCATGGGGTGATGCTTGTGATACTGATGATGATAACGATGGATTACACGATGTTCTCGATGATTGTAACCAGGGTTTTATTGGCTGGAATCAAAGCGATACCGCTCACGATCTCGACCAAGATGGCTGTAATGATGACGAAGAGGATACAGACGATGACTCAGATGGCGTTCTTGATATAGACGACACTTGCCCAAGAGGAAATCATACTTGGATATCGAGCAATATTACCGATATTGATGGTGATGGCTGCCAGGACATTGATGAGGATGATGACGATGATGATGATACCATCCTCGACATCGATGATAATTGTCATGTGATGGCCAATACTAACCAAACAAATTATGATGGTGATTCACTTGGTGATATTTGCGATCTTGATGATGATTCTGATGGCGTGGATGACAATAATGATCTTTGTCCACTGGGAGCTAATGACTGGGATTCAAACGGAATTACCGACGCCGATGGCGATGGCTGTCGCGATAGTGACGAAGACAATGACGATGACGGCGATGGTATGAATGACGTCGACGAATCAGGAGATTGTTCTCCTGGTGATACCGACTGGATCTCCAATTTAACCACCACCGATATTGATGGTGATGGTTGTCGTGATGCCAGTGAAGATTCCGATGACGATAGCGATGGAATGAGCGATGATATCGATAACTGTCCACAAGGCATAGTCGGCTGGTTTCGAGATGCCATTAGTGATAGTGATAACGACGGTTGCCGTGATATTGATGAGGACTTGAATGATGATAATGATGACTATCCAGACGTTGTAGATGATTGTCCATTGACTGCAGGTAGTGCGAATCAAGGTGGTAAGCGCGGGTGTTCAGACTCGGACAATGATGGCTGGGCTGATACTCTTGAACCGATTTTATTCGTCCTAGATCCAAGCCAATGGTCCGATGGTGATGATGATGGGTTTGGCGATAATCCTAGTGGAAATAATGCTGACGATTGTCCTTTCATCTTCGGAAACTCGACAGCGGGTATACTCGGATGCGTCGATAGCGATGGTGATGGCTGGGCCGATGTGACCTCGGTCTTCGGGATTTTCGATGGAGCAGATGCTCTACCATTTGAACCTACACAGAATGAAGATTTAGATGGCGATGGATATGGAGATAATCTAGATGGTGATAATCCCGATTATTGTATTAACTCTGCAGGAACTTCGACAATCGATAGATTGGGTTGCAAAGATAGTGATGGCGATGGTTATTCTGATTCTTCATCGAGTTGGAGTGTAGAACGTTGGGATACATTTGATCTTGGACCTGATATGTTCAAGAACGAGGCAACACAATGGCGCGATAGCGATGGTGATGGATTTGGCGATAACTGGGCTGATGAAGAGATAAACCAAGCTCGTCCCAGTGACTGGCCCGGTATTTGGGTGGCGAATGCGACTTTGGTGGACAACTGTCCCCTAGAGGACCCGGGTGAGATCCTCAATGAGCAAAATCCCGGTTGCAATGTCGTAGCGCAAGCAGATGGGGATACTAAAGATAGTGCAAATGATGATGTTTCATCTAATGGCGACTCTCCAATTTCTACTACCATGTTAATTGCGATTACGGGTGTAATAGTCGTTCTTATTCTGGTTGCAATAATAGTTCGAATCCTGAAGTCGAGTGACACAGGGGGTGCAAAACTCCCACCATTGCGAGGGCCACCTTTGCCTCCTGGGGGCGGAGAACCAAGTATTGATTTAGCTCAACAGAGTGTAGCCGAAGAAATCTCTGAGGAAATAAAAGCAGATGATGTGGTGAGCACAGAAGATGTAGTCGTACAAGATGAAGTAAAAAGTGGTCCAAAGACCGTCGCTTCATGGCAAGAATTGCCGAATGGAAATTATCTAGAGCCAGATGCTAAGGGAACGGTTTGGTACCGTGACGTCGATGACAATAGTTGGTATCAAAACGCCGATGAAACGTGGTCTATGTGGGAATGAAGCATCCTTGCTGAAAGCAGTTTTTCCGGTATCTAATCACATGGTTAATCTTAGTTGTGGCGCATAGATTATGGGAGCAGCCCGATACCATCGGTTTGAGGGGGACTTGTATGGTCGACCAACTACCAAATTTTGGCAGAGAAGCAGAGATGCTCAAGACCATGGGCATGAGTTCACTGGATGATTTATTCAACGATGTTCCAGAGGATGTAAGAATCATTGAGAAATTAAATCTACCATCTCCCCAAACAGAGGAGGAGATTCTTGCAGATGCCAAGAGAATACTTGGTGCGAATGTCGCACTAGGAGACAGAGTTAGTTTTCTTGGAGCAGGTATTTACAAAAATTTCGTTCCTGCAAGTGTAATGCAGTTGATTAATCGTGGTGAATTCTTAACCTCCTACACACCCTATCAACCTGAAGTTAGCCAAGGAATGCTGCAAGCGATGTGGGAGTTTCAAACTTTGATTTGTGAATTGGTTGGCTTACCCGTTGCTAATCTTTCGGTTTATGATGGCTCTAGCGCAGCCGCTGAAGCCCTGACTTGTGCTGTGCGTGTACACAACCGTAAAGCCAGTCAGAAGAATACGCTTTACGTTTCGGAATTAACTCCCCCAGACCGCCTTTCAGTGATAAAAAATTATACCCAAGGCGCTGGAATAACCCTTCGATATTTACGCCATCTTAGTGATGGCTGCCTAGACATGGACAGTATTACCGAAGCAGCTGGAAGTTGTGGAGTTTATGTCGAGCAACCTAATCCGCTGGGTATCCTTGACCAAAACCTAATCGATGTGAAATCAATAATTGGGGAGGATACAGCATTTATCGTCGGAGTACAGCCGACTAGCCTAGGCGTAATGGAAGCCCCTGGTAACTACGGAGCAGATATCGTCGTTGGCGAGGGTCAACCCCTCGGTTCTCCAATGACTGCAGGTGGACCGATTTATGGGATCTTTTCTTGCAGTGAGAAATATTTGCGACAAATGCCAGGGCGTATTGTTGGTAAAACAATAGATGTCGATGGTAATGAAGCATTTTGTCTGACTCTTTCAACCAGAGAACAACATATCCGCCGTCATCGAGCAACTTCCAATCTTTGTACTAATGAGACCTTAATCGCCTTGATGGGCGCAATGCACATGGCTTTGCTTGGCCCCGAAGGTATCCGTGATCTTGCAATCAGAAATATGGCAGCGTGTCAATTAGCCAAAACCAAACTCCTTGAGATAGACACTATCGCTTTGCCGCACGTCAATAGTTTCCATTATAATGAATTCATAATCGAATTACCAGGTGACGCATCTGACTGTCTAGAATACCTTGACAAAAAGGGGATCATTGGTGGTTTTGACCTTGCAAATTGGTATCCTGACCGTAAAAATAGAATGCTCATTACATGCACAGACCAAACCAGTGCTGCTGACATAGAATTGCTAGCAGCGCATCTTGCTGTGTGGTCGTCGACCAAGACTTCGGGGGTGGAAGCATGAGTCATCTTTTCGAACATCATGGTGCTATCGGCGCAGGTTACCGCCAACCAGAGCCTGTAATTCCAAAGGAGACCGTCATCATTCCACCGGCACTTGCACGACAAAAAGCCCCGCGCTGGCCCCGTATATCAGAGCCGGAGATGGTTCGGCATTACACCTGGTTATCACGTCGAAATTTCGGCATCGATACTGGTTTTTATCCATTGGGTTCATGCACTATGAAGCATAATCCGAGAGTAAACGAAGTGATTGCCCAAATGCCTGGAATCGCAGAGATGCATCCTTTACAACCAGAGCATCATCTTCAAGGTTTGATGGCGATATTCCATGAAATGCAGGATATGCTGGCAATATGTGCTGGAATGGATACGGTTACCCTTCAACCGGTTGCAGGAGCACAAGGAGAATTCACTGCTCTCAGATGTATTCAGGAATATTTCCGTTCTATCGGTCAAACAGATCGAAATAAGGTTATTGTTCCCGATTCAGCTCACGGGACAAACCCTGCTAGTGCTGCATTGGCTGGCTATGAGATTATCGAAATACCTTCAAACTCTGACGGACGAATTAATCTAGATGTTCTAAGGGCTGTCGTTGGTGATGATACCGCAGCGATGATGATTACCAATCCAAATACACTGGGCATCTTTGAAGAGGATATCTGTGAAGCGACAAAAATAGTTCACGATGCTGGTGGTCAGATGTACTATGATGGTGCGAATTTCAATGCCATCCTAGGTCGTACAAATCCTGGTTTGATGGGTTTTGACGCAGTTCACTACAATCTGCATAAGACATTTAGTCAACCCCACGGAGGTGGAGGTCCAGGTTGTGGACCAATCGGGGTAAAGTCACATTTGGCTCCATTCTTACCAGGACCGCTGGTTCGCAAGCGTCCCATTCTCGCTACAGACCCTCTCACCTTGGTAAACGATGAGGTGTGGTATCACTGGTATCATCCTGAGAAATCGATTGGTAAGGTTCAACAGTGGCATGGTAATGCAGGTGCAGTTGTTCGTTGCTGGGCTTATTACCGACGCTATGGATACGAGTTAAAGACGATGTCAGACCATGCGGTCCTGAATGCAAACTATCTTCGTCGCCGAATAATGGATGAGGCGCAGGACAAAGGTTTGGCTCACACATTTACCGATGGTGTTCCTAGCAAACTTGTAAAACACGAATTCACTCTATCACTTGCTGCGATGAAAGGACAAAATGGAATTGGAGCGATGGATATTGCCAAGGGTTTACTCGATAAGGGATATATGGCGCCAACTATCTATTTCCCATTGGTGGTTGACGAGTGCATGATGATCGAGCCGACCGAGACCGAATCAAAAGAGGTGCTCGACGAATTTGCAATACGGTTTGTTGAAGTCCTTGGAGAGGATGCTGATGTCCTGCATGCTGCCCCACAAACAACCGATGTAAGAAGGGTTGACGAGGTCTATGCTGCACGAAATCTTTGCTTGAGTTATCCTTTTGACGAAGAACAGTGATTTCGATGGATTGGATAGAGTTCAAGCCGGAATCACCGGGGCCAAAGATGCTCTTTCCAATGGCCTGGTCACTACTACCACTGATAGGCGGCACTATTTTGATGTTGATTAGAGATGGAGGGATTCTACCTTCAGTATTATTGGCAAGCGCCCTAGCATTTTCGATGATTGGAGTGTTCATCGGCGCAAATATGCTGCCTGGTAGACTCGACATGTTACATCTACTTCCTTCACCGTTTGTTGCATTCATCATATTGATGCAACCACCTCCGACAATTGCAATTGCTCTTGCATTAATCACTTGGAGTTGGGATTACCGTAATGCTGCTTTACTTTCACGTTCAGCCGGTACGGTTTATCGCTTGAATTGGGATGTAGCCAAACCATTACCGGTCTTGTCTGGAGCTGAAATGTTTTCAAGTAAATGGGCTGCAAGACCTCTATTAGCCCTTGGCGATCTCAAAGTTCGCGGAATCCGAATCGGTGGTCGAACTATGATTGAAGCGACCAGAAAATTTAATTTTGAAGAAGAATGACTTTCACATCCACCTACCCGTGACCGAAGTTAACATTAGGCTAGACAATAGAAATAGCCTCATGCTAGAGATACCATTGGACATTAGAGGCGTAATAATCAAGATTTTTGAACCGAATAAAGAACACATTTGGTGTGCTCCTTTTTTGTGGCGCGGAGTGATGAGAAACTGGCTACAAAATATTGATTCCAAAAGTTCTCGTCTTATCGAAGGTATCATCGCTCATGACGGTGAGAACCGTGGTTCTATTCATGCTAGAGGTGCCGGGGTTGCAGCGCGAACTGGTCAGATAGATCTGGCGTGTAGAATCATCCAATCTCTTTTGGATGGAGATGAAATCACCAGTACAGATATGGCGAGAATCAGAGCACTGCTCAGTGATGAGCGCAAATCAATCAAGATTCTTCTCAATCGTCAAAGACAATGGCCACGCAATAGATGGAATCTTCATGACGTACCTGCGTGGATAATTCCAGCTTGGATCAAGGCCTTTAGGCGTGAGGTTTCAAATGAGCAGATTTCTATCATATCAGGAGGGCATCTTCTCGCTTATGGCAATTGGTACTGGTATTTACCAGAGTATTCCACTGATTATACTGTCGAGCGGTTACCGAAGAAGATGTCCTCGGCACCTTGAATAACCTGCTTCTCTGAGCAATTGGTATGGACGTCGTAATCCTACTCGGTTCCAAAAGTGACCTGCCTATTGCTCAGAAGTGTACTGCAATCCTGCAGGAGTTTGGAGTGGAACACCAAGTCAGGGTTGCAAGTGCCCATCGCTCACCTGCTTTTGTCGAAGAAATAGTCCAAGGGGCCATTGAAGACGGCGTTTCTGTGTTCATTGCTATGGCTGGACTTGCTGCTGCACTACCTGGTGCTGTAGCATCTATGACGATCAAACCAGTAATTGGAGTTCCATGTGGTGGTAAAGTACCATTCGACAGCCTGCTCTCGATTGCACAACTTCCACCCGGTGTACCTGCTGCTACAGTCGGTGTCGACCGTGGTGAAAATGCTGGTTACTTAGCAGTGCAAATCCTAGCACTATCCAATTCGAGACTTTCTGATGCACTCGCACAGAATAAACTCGATCAAATCGCTCGAGTAAAGCAAATGGACCGTGATGTCAACGGCGGTGAGTAATATTGTTCGATGCAGTACAATTTGCTAGTGAGTCGGTTGAACAATTGAAATCCACAATTGATGATATTGCTATAATCGCTTGTTCCGGTGGTGTAGACTCATCTGTTGCGGCAATCCTCGCCAAACGTGCTGCTGGTGATTTACTTCACTGTGTCTATGTCGATACTGGGTTGATGCGCAAGAATGAAACAGAATTTATCGAGAAGATGTTTGCCGAACAAGGCATTGACTTAATCACTGTTCACGCTGCAGATCGTTATTTTAAAGCCTTAGAAGGAGTGACAGAACCAGAGCAAAAGCGCAAAATCATCGGCGAAACATTCATCCGGATATTTGAAGATGAACAGGCCAAATGTGGCGCTAAATACCTTATTCAAGGCACTATTGCTCCAGACTGGATAGAATCAGGAGGCGGTGTCCGTGATACCATCAAATCACATCACAACGTCGGTGGTTTACCCGAGGATATGACTTTGGAAATCGTTGAACCCCTACGTGACCTCTACAAGGACGAGGTGCGAATATTGGCAAGGGAACTTGACATAATCGTCGCAGAGAGACAACCTTTCCCAGGACCAGGGTTAGCCCTTAGGACTCTAGGTGATCTGACCCGAGAAAGAGTTGCAGTTGTTCGTGAAGCCTGTGCTATTGTCGAAGAGGAATTTGAAGCGGCGGCTGAAGCTGGTGTAATGGAATTGCCATGGCAGTATTTCGCAGCCCTACTGCCGGTTCGTTCGGTTGGTGTTCACGGTGATGTTCGCGCATATGGCGAGACCATCGTAGTCAGAGCAGTAGCCAGTATGGACGGAATGAGTGCAAGATTCTCAGAGATCCCTTTCAAAGTGTTAGAAAAGATATCCACTAGGATTACTAATACCGTAAAAGGTGCAGTGAATCGGGTAGTCTACGATATTACCCATAAACCACCAGGCACAATTGAATGGGAATAAT
>CAJIYT010000023.1 GCA_905181715.1 uncultured Candidatus Poseidoniales archaeon | reverse complement strand
AGAGAATGAAGTCCTCGTCGACTGGCAACGAGAATATCTCACGAATATCACCCATTATCTCGGCTTGCTTGACCGTATCGATACCTAATTCTCCTTCAAGGTCCTGATCCATTTCGATGAAATCCTCAGGATAGCCGGTATGTTCGACAACGACCGCTACTAATTTACTTTGAATCTCAGAGTCTGCTACTTTTGGTGCTTGAGCTATCTCGACCTTTTGCTCGACGTTTTTATTTTCTTCAACTATTTCATCTGCAACTACTGGTACCGCGGTTACTGGTGATGAAATACCACCACCAGTCATTTTCTGAATGTAAGAAATCATATGGTTGAGAGTTGGATGGTCTGAAAGGATGAAGTCCTCATCGACTGGAAGACTGAATATATCTCGTATCTCTGCCATTATCTCGGCTTGTTTGACTGTATCAATACCTAACTCCCCTTCGAGATCTTGGTCTAATTCCACGAAATCTGCTGGATATCCTGTGTGCTTTACCACTACATCGATTACAGATTGTACCGTGTCTCCATCGGCATCTTGTACGATTGGTGCTTCTACTACCTTTTCGATTTCAGGTTCTGGTTGAGTTTTAACAGGTTTTGGTTCTGCGATAGGAACTACTGCTGGAGTTACTACTGGTGTTGCTAATGGGTTTGCTTTCACCTTGCTAGTGGCATGATATTCCGTACCGCCTAGTCCACCATGTAAATTGTTTTCAGCATCGATGAAAGCGACCAACTTATTGTCCATCACCCTCAATTCTAGTTCTTCGGTTTGGGCAAGTGATTTATTCCACGCCAATAATTTCGCACCATCTATGCGCTCACCTATTATCGGGACTTTTCTAACCATGGATAATGCGATTTGACTGCCAAAGCCTGCAGCGAAACGCAAACCATAGACCATATCAGGATAATATCCCCCTGTAGAAAGCCTTAGATCACCCAATTCGTCATCGACTTCACGATGGTTGGCAATCGGTGGAATACGCCCGGTTAAAAGACCATAAAGCATCGATGCATCTTCAATACCGACACCCATCGGATGACCAGTAAATCCTTTGGTATTTGCAATAATTATCTTATTTGTGGATTCACCAAATGCTTGACGAAGCGCTCGTACTTCTGCCTGGGCTGAACCTCCACGTGCTGGTGTGAAGGTCTCGTGAGAGAAGAATACGGATTGAGGAGCGATTTGATGACGGTTGATTGACCATTTATCCTCCATTTCGGTAATGAAACCTGCAAATGTGTCAGCAACGTGTTCGACATCTAATCTTGTTCCATGGAATGCAGAGTTACCAATGCGTGTACCAAGAAGTTCGGAGATAGGTTGGACTCCTCTCTTTTCGGCCTCACTCTTTCTTTCGACAACGAAAGCTGCTGCTCCCATTCCAAGAATCAAGCCATTTCGTCGCTTGTCGAATGGTAAAGCAGTCTCCTCGATCACATTTCCTGTCGCTGCTGCTCCGGAGGCTGCGAAGCCACTTCCGATCCATTCCCATAGTGAATCTCCTGTAACATCGTCCCCAGAAATGATTACGACACGATCACAACGATCGTTTGCTAGCCAATCTTCAGCCACTCCAAATGCTGCAGTAGTTGAGGCACAGGCGAGATTGATGGTAGTATTTGGCCCACGTATACCGACATATTGTGCGAATTGACTATGACCCATATTCAATACTTGGAATAGGAACCTACGGTCAAAATTACCATTTTCGTCTGCCCCATTGGACTTTGCATGTTTAAATGCCTTATCCAATCCAGGGAAGCAAGATGCAAAGACGATGCCAGTGCGATCACGATATACCGCTGGTACTTGCCAAGAGCGTATTAGTCGCAGGCCACCTTTGCCGACTTGTTCGACAGGTGTCAAAGGAATTGCTGCATCTTTGAGAGCCAAAAGCCCCGCCGCACAGGCGAGTTGGGTGGTGATATCCCAGGCTTGAACCACTTTGGGCTCAAGTCCAAATTCCTCGGCCAAATCGAATGAACTTTTTACTCCAGCTAGTTGAGGGATATCACCAAATTCACGGGCTTGATCCATATTTACTGAACCATCTCTTCCTTTGATTAACCGAACAAGATTCTTGTCTAATAAGCGCTGCTTATACTCATCTGTTACTTCAGAAATACAGGTTTCTCCTCTTACCAATCGCTCGAAAACATCCTCGTCGAAGACCTTCTCTCCTCCAGGCAATCCCAATGAGATACCGGTGATGACGAATGGGTCTGCTCGCCGTTGCTCGTGTGAAGTTGTCAGTGTTGAAGACACGACCTGCCCTGTAGAGGTCGTGCTTGGTTTTGCATGCCAACCACTAGGAGCTCGGCTTATCCACCGACTAAGGTCGCCGGCTGTAACTGCGGCAGCACCATCTATGTCTGAATCTACACTAGCTTCTACAGCGATTTGCTTGACCAATGTTGCGACATCAGAATCACTTAGCCCTAATCCCGTCCGCAAATCGACTTGACCACTGCAGAATCTTGCTGGATAACCGCAAATTGCTGCTAGAAGTTGCCCTAAATAATCCTCGATTGCAAGTTGAGCAGATACTTCCGGGTCGATTGGAGCTGTCGATGAAACTATGATTTGCGGAGTGACTGTCTCTCTTGTTGTTACTGTTGAAGGAAGCGGTCTTGCTCTTTGTGATAATTCTACACTCTCATCTGTCGCCTGTAATCTATGAGCTTCAATTGGTCCTGCTCTAAATGCTTCAGTTAGTACTGGAGAATCTGATTGTGGCCAATTTGGCGGCCTACCTGCAAGTGCAAGCATACCCATCGCTGAAAGCAGAGAAGCGATACCACCTTGTTTCGGATGATTTGTCATTACTGCGAGATGTGGCTTATTTTCAAGAATCTGGCTAGCAAATACCGTAAGAGCACGTTTGGGCCCGACCTCGACGAAGATTCTAGCGCCTGCATCATACATGGTCAGTATTTGCCGAGTCCATTCGACTGGAGATGCCATCTGTGGTGCTAATTTCTCAAGAATTGCTTTTTTGGAATCCGGCCCTTCATTTGGATAGAATGTTCCATCGACATTAGCAGTTATTGGAATATTTGGCCAATGAATATCAAGTCCCTCTAGGTATCTGCGCAATGGTTCATTTGCCGGTGCGACAATGCGAGAGTGGAAAGCATGGGATGTTGGCAATAGTGTGCATTGGAAACCTGCTCCTTCGAATGCTTGCATAGCTATCTTTACCGCTGCACTATCTCCCGCTATAACTGTCATTTTTGGCGAGTTTTTATTAGCGGCGATAACATAACCATCAATCGCTTCGATAATCTCACTGACCTTCTCATAAGGAGCGGTTACGCTAGCCATCAGGCCTGTATCTTCTATTACCACATTACCCATTTCGGTGCCTCTAGCTGCTGCTGCACGTAAAGCTCCATCCATGTCGAGAATACCTGATGACATCAAAGCACCATATTCACCTAGAGAATGACCTGCAACCATGTCCGGCTTCAATCCGTGATCATTCAAGGTCTGCTCAATCGCCAGATCTGCAGTTAACATTGCAGGCTGGGTATACTCGGTTTGCATCAGTTTGAGTTCGGCTACTTTTCTCTCATCTGCTGATACATCTTGTAAGACAAATCCAGATAGTGAGTCCCCATCCAAGACTTTGTCCATTGTGCGATCACTGGCCTTCCATACCTCTTGAACCGCTTTATATCGCATGTGCAAATCCAAAGTCATACCAACATACTGTGAACCTTGCCCTGGATACATATGAGCGACTTTCGCTCCGTGCGGCAGGGGTGAATCAGAACTAACCAAGATTCCTTGAGCTTGTAAGAATCCCCACTTTGCCTCATCATCTAATGACTTCAAGGCCAGATCCTTTCTCTTTTCGAATTCCGCCCAGGAAGTTGCTATCAATGCCAAACGTACTTTCCCATTAGCATCGAAATCTGCGCTTGAATCTGCAAGTTCTTTGGAGAGACGAATCCCTTTGGGGTCATCGTCGAAAGTGCTCCCGCTGAAAGAGATAGACTGGAGGGTGGAAATAATACTCTCAATGTTATCTCCGGATAGAAGGAGTAGTCCGCCCTCAATGGATTTTAGTTGTTCATGGGTTAAACTCGGTTTGGCGTGTGAGTCCAAAATCGATGGGAAAGAGGGTGCTGTAGGTCTTGGCTCGGATACCCCAAGTGAAGTCATTGCCGCTTCACGTGAATTATCCCATCTTTCAGCGAGTTGTGAATGGAATTCGCTGTCGAATTGCTCTAGTGCTACGTGGAAGTTGGTTCCGCCAAAACCGAAGGCGGAAACACCTGCTCTCCGGGGTGAGCCACTTGCCGTTTCCGGCCAATCTCTTGCTTCAATTGGTACAAAGAAGGGATTTGTTGTCCAATCGACTGTCTCGTTAGGAGTTGAAAAACCAGCACTAGGCGGTATTGTTTTGTGATGTAAGGCCAATACTGCCTTTAGCATACCCGCTATTCCAGCTGCTGCTTTGAGATGGCCTATTTGGCTCTTGATAGAACCTACTGCTACGTTTTCTCCGGGCGAAACCTCACTGAAAATCTCACCGAGAGATCCGAGTTCAGTAGCATCTCCAACTCTAGTCGATGTTCCGTGGGCTTCAATCAATTCGACTGAAGAGGCAGGGAAACCCGCCTGAGAATATGCTCTGGAAACAGCTTGTAATTGTCCTCTTTTACTTGGTGCAGTAATTCCTTTCCCCCGCCCATCACTACTGGCACCTACTCCCCTAACCACGGAATAAATCTTATCGCCATCACGAATAGCATCACCAAGACGCTTGAGAATCATCACCCCTGCGCCTTCACCCATGACGAATCCATCGGCTCGAGCATCGAAAGGTGTTGAATGAGTAGGAGAAAGAGCACCGATTGCACTGAATTTGGAATATGTCGCTGGCTCCATTGTCCGGTCGCTCGCTCCACAGACTGCAATATTGACCTGACGTGCTTGCAATTGGCGGCATGCGTCTACCAATGCTGCCATCGAGGATGCGCAAGCGGCATCAGTAGTATAATTTGGACCTTGTAAATCAAGAAGATTTGCAACTCTACCAGCCACTACATTGGCCAATTCCCCTGGCATCGTATCCTCGTCGACCTTTGGCAAACCATTGTTCCATTCTTTCAGGAATGCTTCGGGGTCAGTCATTCCATATTCCGATGCAATTCGAACCGCTTGATCGCTGTGAATTCTTAGAGTTGTAAAGCCGCGATTCTCACCGCCCAATGCATTGGCAAAAACAACCCCTGTGGCTGCTCTATCCAAATCCTTGCCACCCTCGCCATATCCGGCATGCTCGATCGCTGCAGCAGATGCCTCGACTGCCCATAATTGGCTGACGTCTATTTGTGGCAGAGTACCCGGGGGTTGACGCCAACGACGCCAATCGAATTCAAAATCCTCAACAAATGCACCGATTTTGGAATAGGTTTTGTTAGTCTTTACGCTACCTGGCTTTCCGTCGGGATCAAAAAAGTCCTTTATGTCCCAACGGTCATCTGGTAGTTCCTTTATCGCAACATTTGCATCGATGATGTTTTGCCAAAAGGTTTCGATATCAGGTGAATCAGGCAAGATACACGATAGTCCAACAATAGCGATGGGCTCAAAAGGACCTTGTTCGATTCCTTTTAACTCAGATATATCAGGATCAGCCATTTACTCGCCTCCTCACTCCATGATGCTTGAAGGTACCATGGTTATCGAATATCCAGCATCGACATGGATGCACTGCCCGGTAACACCGGAAGAAAGAGAACTCGCAAGCCATAATGCAGTGCCAGCCACGTCTTCTTGACTGACATTACGGCGGAGAGGAGCATTTGCTTCGACGTGTTCAAGGATTTTTTCGAAGCCAGGGATGCCTGAAGCCGCTAGTGTTTGAATCGGACCGGAGGAAATCGCATTCACTCGATGGCCATCTGGTCCGACATGACATGCTAATTCACGGGTCCAGCACTCAAGAGCTGCTTTTGCCATCGACATTATCCCATAGGATGGGACAAATCGAGTCGAGGCAGCATAGGTTAGAGTGATAGTTGAAGAACTAGGGGCAAGATATGGCAATGCGTGTTTCAGACAGCGTTGTAGCGAGTTTGCCGAAATCGTCATCGCAGTATTGATTTTGTCATCATCGACGAACAGAATAGGTCGGTCGAAACACTCACGAGGGGCAAAGCCAATCGCGTGAATCATGATGTCGGCTTTAACCCCGGGATTGGCTTTAGAGAATTCATCAAAGAATGATTTTGTATCTGCATCGGTAGCAACATCTAGCGGATAAAAACCCGCAATTGCTGGTAATTGGTCTTTTAGTTGGAACACCCGACTCATAAATCTCTTCTGAAAACCGAGGTGGAGTATAACTCCCGCTTCGGCTAAACTTTTACAAATAGCCCAAGCGATACTATCCTCACTTGCCACACCGAATACAAATGCATGTTTACCCTGAAGTCCGAGCATGGTTACCAACCTACCCTATGGGTAAGTGTTGCTCCGAATACCTAGTCTTTGACTGTTACCGTGACGAATCGCTCGCAATGTCACATTCACTAGTGATTCTAGCTATGCGCGAAAGTTTTCTCACTACATCAAATATCTTCGAAATCGAATTCATCGATATCGTCTAAATCAGATAAATCATCATCGATATCATCTAAGTCTAAATCCTCAAAATCAAATTCGTCAACGGGATTTGCAGCAACATCCTCCACCACATCAATTGGTGATTCTTCAACATAGTTCTTCTTATCGTGTTTATTGCCCTTCTTGGTGATTTTGCTAATAGCGATTACTAATAACAGAAGGATTAGTATCCCACCGCCAAATGCTGAATATATCTTGACTTCATCATCACTCAAAGAACTCAAAGCGTCGATACCGCCTACGCCTGATGTCTTTTCAACTTTGATTGTCAAACTGATGCTCTCGAAATTAGTCATATCTGAATCAAGCAGACTCTTCGCCTCCAACATAATTTCAATAGTTAAAGCAACTGTGACGCTATCAGGTGCGATGATCGAAATATTGTTATTCTCCATACTACCTTTACTCAGAGTAAATGTCATGGAGGAATCACCTGGGAATCTGAAACCAGCATTCTCAAGAGCAGTGATGCCTTCTTCATTAATCCCCACTTCGAAAGTATCTACTGCGTTACCGTCATTTATTAGTGAAAAAGTTAGTTTTTCCTCTACCCCGGGCGCTATGTCACGTGCGCTTTTATCATTCATATCTAGCACTACTTTGTGATATACTTCCGAGGAGATAGTGCCGCTTTTATTCGATGTTGCTCCGGGTGCGCCGCTCCATGGAACATTAATCGGATCGGTAACGATGGTAATGGTCATAACTGTAGCCATTAAATCAAAATCAATGCTTTCTGCATCCATTCTTGCGCTACCAGCAAAGGTTACTGCTACCTCTACAGTTTCCCCTGATTCAACTTCATGTGGGCCAGCGGGA